>NZ_JBNDIU010000007.1:0-241982 GCF_050434565.1 Ensifer sp. 4252 | reverse complement strand
AAGGCCGGAAGCGTGACTGTCCCTCGATCATTATCATCTCCATCTCAGTGGTCCGTTCTCTCAGCGGGCGCGGCCTCTTTCATGCCACCTCCGCTCATCAAACAACTAGGAAATGTCGTCGAAGCGCGCTGGTTCCCTCGTCAGAAGTCTTTGAGCACGAACCGGATGCCAGACCGTTGCTTCTGGTGCCGAACACGCCAACCGCTTACGGCAAGCTGGAATTGATATTTGAGAAACACTGTCGGCTTGAGATTTCATGGGGCGTGTTCGGAACCGCTTTTTCATAGAGAAGCCATAGGCCTAGGTAACGATTGCCGGTAGCGAAATGGTCAGGTGGCGGTCGAACCAAAGCCGCCTAAACCAAACCGGCGCAACCAGCCAGATCAGCACACCGTCCGAGATGATCAACATCGCAACCGCCATGGTCTGCTCACCTCAAGCCCAGGTCATTCCTAGTTCACTAACTTCTGCTTGGTGGTTGCGGGGCGGGTCCGGACTGTCCGCAGCTAGCCCTTTACCGATTGCTCACGTCCTGCCAAAGGACGACCAGCGGGCCGGCAGGACCGTAAATCGGGTCGCTTTTCGGAATGGGCAGAGTGGCGATGGTTCTCAAATCGTCTGGGGTCGCCGCTGCCGTTTCGATGTCGGCATGCTGGCCAGGAGGATAGCCGCCCACCACGAGAAAATCCTCGCTGGCAGAAACGCGCATATGGCCGGTCCCGGCGGGCAGAATTAAACAATCCCCATCGCTGACATGGAGCGTGGCGCCGTCTCGCCCGCCAATCAAAATCTCGGCCGTTCCTTTTGCAATCCCGAGTACCTCGTGTGCCCCAATATGGTAATGCTGGTAGGAGAAGACGCCATTACGCCAGAGACCGCGCCATCCCGCGTCAGAAAAAAGGCGTTCGAATGCTCGGGCACGATCCTTCTGCCCCGGGGGTAGGACGTTTCTATAGACCAGTGCAGGCAAAAAAGGGTGGTTGGGCACCCAATCGCTCGCCGGGAAAAAAAGTGTTTCCGGTTGTTTTGACGCCGTCTCATGCACCATGTTTCGGAACCTTGCCAACATCCTCGCGCAATGGTGAACGCGGGGAGGCATCAAGGGCCGCCCCGCCTACATTTCTTACATGGCATCCATGCCCTTGATCGCATTGCCCAGATGCGACTTGCACTTTTCAAGGTCATTGGCTGTCATGGCGTCCTTGGCCATGGCCAACTCCTTGGCAGATTCGATTTTCTTTGTGCCATCGGGAATCTGACCGATTTGCTGTTCGGCCTTCGTGATAGCAGCAGTGTCACAAATGACATCGGTCTGTGCAAGTGTAGGGCCAGCGAGTGCCACGATGAAGGTGAGAGTAGCGACTGATTTCAGGATCATGACTGTTCTTTGCCGGCACGATGCCGGTTTCCACGCTGATTGAACGGCATACAACCCCTTCTGTTCCCTATAGTTTCAACCAATACGAGGAGTTTTCGAAGAGCATCCACATGCGTGCCGCGTTTGGTGAACGCCTGCAACTGGCCCGAATGGGTTCGCGTGCCACCCGCAGCCGGATGTCACCAATTGCCGCTCAAATGAAGTTTAAGACGAGGACGACGGTGCAGCCGCCGAAGCGGCGGATGATGGGCCAGGGATATTCGAGCGCGCCGCCTCGTATCGATGCACCGAATATCCCCTCGGCTGCCACCGTGCGGCAGTCTCTACGCTCCCATTGCCGCGCGCGCCATCCCCCAAACGAGGGACGCGACCGCCTAACTCGCGTTCTAAGGAAACTGCCCACAGTCCGGCCAGGGCAGACATAGGTTTCGTGTTGGTCGAACAGCGTTCGGAACAGATAGTTGCTACCCGGAACAAACAGGGCCGGTCCGCAAATGACTTCAAGCGAGGTGGCCGCATTTCTCGAGTTACGGGGGCTCATATCCATCAAGCCGCAAACATCTGTGTTCTGCGCTACAGTGCCGACTATCCGCAGCGGGGCCGCAATTTTTGTGGCATAGCAGGCCTAGTGCGTCTTCCTGAAAGGGCGCTGCTCATCGTTTCGTTGGTGCGCAGAGCCCACCCGTCTACAGAACCATCGTCCGCATTCGACCAACGCCAACTCATCAGCATTGCCCATCCTGAACTCATCCATGAGAAATTTCGCGAGGCGGCCGGCTCGTGCGTCCTGGCGCGGAATATGTGCTTCGAAGCAAATCTGATCAAAAATCTTCTGCAATAGATCAATTTCGTCAGGCGCGATCTCAAATCCTGACTGGTCAAAGTGAATAGCCATTGAGACCTCCCTTCTCTGCTATCTCCTCCGCCGGAAGGGGAAGATAGCGGATATGATCATCGCCTCCAACTGAGCAAAAGTTGAGCATGCAGAGCTTAGAACCGCCATTAGTAGCTGAATTGCAGAGATGGCAGTAACGCGCCGTTTCTCATACGAACCCGCGGCGAACGATGAAGTGTCGTTCGCCGAGATCCCTAATGAGTATCAGGCGGCCCTTGGGCCGTTGCCGCGGTTCTGTTGAGGCGCCGTCATGTGCTCGAGCGGCCCAGCGACGGGCAGGTCGGCTTCGAGGCAAGCAGCGATGAACGCTTCCCGCGCGACGGCGACTGGAGTCGTCCTATGGAGGGCGCCCCGACAGGTCTTGACCGCGCGCTCGTAGCGCTGGCCACGACGAAGTGGCCATTCGTTTTCGAGGAAATCAAGAGCATCGAAAACAGAGGAGAAGATGTGGCTCGTGCCGTTGTGAAATCGCACGGTGAGCGGCACGGACCATGGCATTTCTGCAATGAACATTGGGTTCCTCCTTTACATACGAATGGGGATGAAAAGAAGACGGAGAAAATATTGGGCGCTCCGATTTCGGCGTCAAGCCGGGACGGGGACAACGGCCAAAAAAAGGTCTCTGTTATGCTTCGAGGAAGGCGCGGGCAAAGCCGGGCTCCGTGACCTCGATCGACCCATCCGGCAGTTTCAGGAAGCGCTCGATGGCGGTGCCGTAGGTTCGCATCCAGCCGTCGAGCATGGTTGCCGCTCCGTCGAGGTCGCCGGCCTCGTAGCGCTGCAGGGATTTGTGCATCACCTTGGCGACGCTGACGCGCAGTTGCAGCAGCATCAGTGCCGCGGCTTCGGGATCGGGCGCATCCAGCGTCCCCTCCTCATGGCCGCGCCGCAGCATCGCGGCCACGAGCGGCAGGCTGATGACCAGCAGGGCCTCGTCGATGCGGTGGTACAGAGCGACGTTTTCGGGCTTGAACAAGGAATTGAAGGTATTCTTCAACTGCGGAGCCATTTCGATCTTCATTCGCCGCGAGGCGGCGAAAAGAGCGTTCAAGTGCCCAACGGCATCGAGAGACGGCTCTTCGACGAGCGGCTGGAGCTCCTCCAGGTTGCGGCGCGCCATCCGGGTCGCGACGGCCTCCAGCAGCGCCTCCTTGGAGACGAAGTAATGATAGAAGGCGCCCTTCGAGAGGTTGGCATCACGGATGACGTCATTGACCGTCGTGTTTTCGTAGCCGTGCTGGAAGAAGAGCCGTTCGGCGCAATCGATCAGCTCGTTCGATCGGACTTCCGGCGATTTCTTCGTTCTGACCATAAGCACTCCCAGAACAGCGGCTTAGCACGGGTTCACAGCGCGGTCCACGACGCCCCGATGGCAAGGGTGGCATGAAGGCTTGAAACAAACCGACCGTCGGTCTATTTCTACAGAATGACCTCGAAGTTTTCAAGGAGTGTCCCGTGCGGCTAGCTCGCTATGCAATCGGAACGGCGATCATCGTCGCCCTCGGCGCTACCGTCTCCTGGTATTTGTTTCGTCCGGTTCCCCTATCAGTCATTGCTCCGAAGCGCGGCGATGCGGCGGAGATCATCTATGCGGACGGCGTCGTGGAGCCCCGCACCTGGGCGAAGGTTACCCCGACGATCGCCGAGCGGATTGTCGAACAGTGCAACTGTGAAGGCGAGCGCATCGCCAAGGGCGATGTGCTCGCCCGTCTCGACGATACCGAGGCGCGGGCAGCGCTCGGCGAACTTCAGGCGCGGCTGACGCTGGCTCAGGAGGAGTATCGGCGCAAGCTGGCGCTGGCCGAGCGAAACACCATCAGCGAGCAGGAGGTAGACCGGGCACGCAGCGAACTCGGCCAGCTCGAAGCTCTCGTGGCTGGCCGTCAGGCACGGCTCGCGACCTATGTGCTCAGAGCGCCGAGTGCCGGGCAGGTGCTGCGGCAGGACGGCGAGATCGGCGAGGTCGCAGATCTCGGCACGGTGCTGTTCTGGGTCGGGGAACCGAAGCCGCTGATCGTGACGGCGGACGTGAACGAAGAGGACATTCCCCGCGTTCAAAGCGGCCAACGGGCGCTGTTGAGATCAGATGCTTTCCCCAACCAGAAACTAGAGGCGACAGTCGACAGCATCACCCCCAAGGGCGACCCGGTCACGAAGACCTATCGCGTCCGTTTCCGCCTGCCGGACGACACCCCGCTTCGAATCGGGATGTCGACGGACGTCAACATCATCGTGCGGGTGTCGCATGACGCTTTGATAATACCGACCGTAGCGCTGGAAGGAGAGAAGGTCGCCGTGATCGCCGGCAATCATGCGAAGATAAGGGAGGTCAAGACCGGTATACGCGGCGCGGAAGGTGTCGAGGTCCTATCAGGGCTGGAAGATGGTGACCGCCTCGTCACTCCCTTCCCGACCGGCCTGGCCGACGGCGCGCGTGTCAGAGCCTCCGCCGCCCCGGAGAAATGAGTTTGCCATGCGCCTCATCATCGACATCGCACTGACCCACATCTCCGGTCGAGGCCGACAGACGGTCGTTGCGATGCTCGGGGTCGCGGTCGGCGTCGGGTTTTCCATTGCCATGGCCGCCCTGATGCAGGGCGGTCAGGACGATTTCGTCCGCCAACTCGTCGACACGATGCCGCATGTGCAGGTGACCGACGAGCAGCGTACGGCGCGACGGCAGCCGGCGGAGGACCTGTTCGACGCCGTGGCCATCTCCGGCCTCAGGCCGCGCGACGACCGCCGCGGCATCATCAACCCCACCGCGGCACTCTCCTGGCTCGATGGCTGGGTCCCGGGCCGCTTTGCCGCAACGCTCAAGGCACAAGGCGTCATTCGCTATTCCGGCCAGGAAGTCGGCGCGGCCGTCATCGGCATCGACCCGCAGGCAGAACCTGGGATCTCACCGATTATCGGGGACTTCAAGGCCGGAAGCTTCGCAGCGCTTGAGGCGGGCGGCAACAATGCGGTGATCGGGGATACCATGGCCGCCCGGCTCGGCGCCAAGCTTGGTGATACGATCACCGCCGTCTCTTCGGAGGGGCTTAGCCGCCGCTTCAAGGTCGTCGGCCTCTTCCACACCGGGACGACGGCGCGCGACGAAGGCGAAGCCTACGTGCTGCAGAAGAACGCGCAGATCCTCTCTGCCCGGCCGAACGCGATCAACGAGATCAACATCAAGCTCAACGATCCGAACGCTGCGGTCACCGTGGCGCGCCGCATCGAGGCGGAACTCGGCTACAAGGCGGTCGCCTGGCAGGAGGCGAACGAGTCGATCCTGGAGGCGCTCGTCGTGCGCAACGTCATCATGTACACCGTCGTCGCGGCGATCATGCTGGTCGCGGGCTTCGGCATCTTCAACATCATCTCGACGATCACGCACGAGAAGGCGCGCGACATCGCCATCATGAAGTCGCTCGGCTTCACCGAGGCCGACATGCGCATCCTGTTCGTGCTCGAAGGCGTAGCGATCGCCACGGCCGGCACGCTACTCGGCTCGGCATTCGGCTTTGCGATGGTCTATGCGCTCTCGCTCGTCCGCTTCGAGATATCCGCGACCGGCCAGGAAATGACCCGGCTGCCGATCGCCTGGAGCATCCTCCACTATTTAATCGCCGCCGCCTTCGCGCTCGGGTCGGCCGCCGTCGCCGGCTATCTGCCGGCAAGGCGGGCGGCCCGCGCCAATCCCGTCGACATCATCAGGGGTGCGACATGAACACGCTAATCGACGCAAAGGAATTGACGCGCATCCTCAAGGAGACAGTGCCGGTCACCCTGGTGAAGGACATATCGCTGACGATTGGCGAGCAGGAATTCGTTGCGGTCACCGGCCCCTCAGGTTCGGGCAAGTCATCGCTTCTCTATCTGCTCGGCTTGCTCGACCGGCCGACCGGCGGCACACTCAGCATTCGCGACCGGGACACGGCCCGGATGGATGAGGACGAACGGGCCGCCACGAGGCTTGCCAATATCGGCTTCGTTTTTCAGTTCCACTTCTTGCTGCCGGAGTTTACTGCCCGTGAGAATGTCGAGATCCCCATGCGCAAGCTCGGCCATCTTGGCCGGGACGAGATGCGCCAACGGGCGAGCGATCTGCTTGCAGCGCTCGGCCTTGCCGATCATCTCGACAAGCGCCCCGACCAGCTCTCGGGCGGCCAACGCCAGCGCGTGGCGGTGGCGCGCGCGCTTGCCAACGATCCGCCGCTGATCCTCGCTGACGAACCCACCGGCAGCCTCGACAGCCAGAGTTCCGAACAGGTCTTCAAGATCCTGGAAACGCTGGTGCGCGAACACGGAAAGACGGTGGTCGCAGTCACCCACGACCTCGACATGGCCTCGCGCATGGACCGACGTCTTCATCTCATCGATGGACGCCTGACTACGGAGGCGGACAAGGCCGCGATTTCGGGCGAAGCGTGACCCCGGAACGCTGTGGCACCGAGCGGATTGCCTGAACAGCATTGGTTCCTTTGATCAGATGTCGGCTGACGAGGCGGTCCGCCACCGTAGTGCTCAGGGCGTGGCCGCGCACGGCGATGTTCCTGTCGTGTGCCTCTGGGATCGCAGAATGTATCGTCGGGAACCGGGCTTGCGCGTTGCAGCAACTTCAGGCCGCCTATTCCTGCAGGCCGCGTACCGCGGATGCAGACTGAAAACGGACGCCGACGTCGCCACTAGCAACTTCTCCCTCGTCCGGAAACACCGCCAAACCTTCGTATAGCTGTTCTTCTCCCGCGCTAGCCCTAGGATCAGCGGCATGCCAACGGTCATTGGGAGAAAACAATGTCTGGCGATCACCAGCGCGACAGAGCGAGCGCCATCAAGACCAAGCGCGCAAAAATCCTCGCAGTCTTCGTCGTCGACACTGACGAGACAAAGTTGACGATACCCGACAAGTAAAGGTCGCGGTGTGCCCAGCGCGTTTCAGCCCGGAGCCGACGCGCTCGACCCTTCGTACCGGTTCGTCGGGGCGAGCGTCGGTTCCCGCCCGGCCGATCCGGGGTTCGATGCCGTCCGGCTGGCGAACCCCCGTGCTGTACGCGTCGCTGGGCACGGTGTTCGATGGGGGGCCGGCCCTGCTGCGGACCTTCGCGACCGCGCTGGCACCGCTGGGCGGCACCGTTGTCGTCTCGACCGGGCACACGGAACCGGCAGACCTGGGTCCGCTGCCGGCCAACGCGCTGGCCCGCCGATCCGCGCCGCAACTCCAGGTGCTGGACCGTGCGGCACTCTTCGTGACGCACGGCGGCATGAACAGTGTCAACGAGGCGATGCGGGCCGGGGTGCCTACGCTCGTCGTGCCACAGGGCGCAGACCAGCCACTGGTGGCCGGCGGGTCGTCGAGCTCGGTGCCGGGTCGTCGTCCTGCTGGTCCTCGCCGGGCTGTCCGAGAGTGCCGGACGGGTGCTGCCCGTGGTGGCGCGCAGGCCCAAGCTGTCCCCGCGGCTCGTGGCTGGTCTGATGGTGAGCTGGGGGGAAGTTCTTGGCTTTCTGACCCGCTCTCGCCCATCGGGGCAATCACCTGCTTTGGCGTGTTGCTTGCCACGATCCTGACCGCGGCAGCTGGTTGGCCTGTGCACTTGGGCACAAGGCCTGCCGCGACGATCGCTCGGTTCTCTATCAGCGCGTGCCACGGCTGTTTGCCAATCTCGCTCTTGCCCACGGCGACGGCCGCTATGCCAGGCTGCAGCGAACCCTCGGTCACGTCCAGCTTTTGATCCTTGATGACTGGGGCTGGAACCGCTCAATGAGCAGGCACGCCACGACCTCCTGGAGATCCTCGAAGATCGCTACGGACGCCGCTCTACGATCATCACCAGCCAGCTTCCGGTATCAGCCTGGCACGAGATCATCGGCAACCCAACCTACGCCGATGCCATCCTCGATCGCCTCGTTCACAACGCCCACCGCATCGACCTATCCGGCGAAAGCTTGCGGCGAAATCAGCGCCGGAAAATCTTGACTCGTTACACGAATGAAATGACAACAATCACAGCCAGCAGGACCCCAGCCTCAAGGGGGCGAGATCATCCCGGAATCCGGGGGCGCAATCATCTCGGGACAAAGGGGCGGCTTCATCGGAATCGCTAGGGCTTGATGCATGTGATGTTGTTTGCGGTGTTCAGCGTATTGCTGTTCGTGTCGTAGGCTATCATCCCTGGCAGCTTCTTTGCGAGCTGCCTGAGGTGCGGGAAACGCCCTCGCACTCGCGAACGGGACGACCCGTTGGCGTTAGGACGTTCATAACCGTAAGGACGGCCTTCTAAACGATAGATGTGTCAGGCGGAGTGATGTCTGGGGCAAGTTCGTCCTAAAATATGTAGCAAAACAATCGGTTAGTGGCTAAGGACTAGAAGGGAACTGCCGGCGTGGCGGCCCAAATCTGGCCGGATCAGCTCGTCCGGCGCATAGGTCAATCCTATACCATCGATGGCCGCATCGCTCGCCTGCTGAGGGTATCTGATGTCGGCTGGCCGTCCAGATGGACGCTGAACTCGCGTTCGTCCTTTGCTGCTGGCCGCAGGTTGACGCAGCTGTGGTCCTGAAGTCCTGCGGGCCTGCCGGCGCGGAGCGAGGCGCGAAGTATCAGGTTCACCATGTCGCGCGCGATTGCCGGCCAAGCCGAACGCCCGCGTCCGCCTGTCCGGTCGAAGTGCAGTCTTGCCAGGGTCGCGGGTCTGCGTCCGGTGGCGATATCCGCGGCCAGCCCCGGTAGAGGGCGCTGTAAATTCGCGCGTCCCCATGGAACTTTTGGCATCAGACCTGATTTCACAAGTATCTCACGGATGGAGCGAATTAATGGCGCGCCCCCAGAATGCAGCAACGCATCGACTGCCACAGCTGCCATTCCGTATGTCTCTCGACCCAATGCAGAGCAGACAGCGAGCGGGTGGCCGACATGAGCGTGCGTGTCGAGGTTTGCCGCAAGATGCACGGAAGGTCGTCGCCAGCGGTGGACAGATGGCCATTGATGTAAGTACGGCTGTCAAAGGCGTGCGATGGTTGGCGATCACGATGGTCTGTGCGTGCTGTGCTACCTGTACGACCATGCAGGCTCCCAACACGAACCGCGGCAAAGCATATATTTCCGAAGAAGTGTACGGGGTGAAGGCGAGCCCGCGGGTCGCCTTCAGCAAGAATGTCCGCAAGGGCGGTGGCCGTTATATGGTCGGCAAGCCCTATGTTGTGAAAGGTAAGCGTTATTACCCGAAGGAAGACCTGAACTATGACAGAAAGGGAATCGCCTCCTGGTACGGCTCGGTGTTTCAAGGCAGCCGGACCGCAAACGGCGAGGTTTATGACCAGTATCACATTTCCGCCGCGCATCCGACCCTTCCTCTGCCCAGCTACGTGCGGGTGACCAATCTTGAAAACGGTTCTTCGCTCATCGTGCGGGTCAACGATCGCGGTCCCTATCGGAAGGGTCGCATCATCGACGTTTCCAGCAAAGCAGCTGACATGCTGGACCTGAAGCACCGTGGCACGGCTTCCGTTCGGGTGCAGTATGTAGGCCGCGCCCGCTTGGGCGGAGACGATATGCCCTATCTCATCGCCTCCCATGTCAAGAAGGGTGATCGCTTCCGGGCTGTCAATCCGGAACCTCAGACCGCAACCGGCGTGATGGTGGCCTCGGATCAGTCGATGGCCGATCATTTGCGAAGCGACAGTCAGTCCTCCTGGTCGAAGCAGACCAACCATGCCGGCAAGACGCCGAGCGCCTCCTACCAGACAGGGACCGACGCCGCGGCCCCGTTCCAGACATTCGAGCAAGTCGTGATGTTGCCTGAATCGGCCACATCAACTTTGAACGGCCGTCCGAAGACACATCCATCGATGTCGCGAAACGCCAAGATCGCACATCAGGATCACGCAATCGGCTCCATGCCTGACAATGAGGTTCGCCGTCGCATCGGCATGGCCACGGGTAGGGATCTGGTGGGCCGGGCCTTGGCCGATGGTCTGGGCGGCGTTGCAATGGTGCGCGACGTGACCACGCTTGATGTCAAGTATTGCTTGCATGAGGACAGCAATGACGGTGCGCGCGACATCTGTGCGGTTCAAGTTCTCCCTCTGCCGGGCGTCAATCGCAGTCAGCGTCTGGCCGGGGTGATATCCGTAAGGCGACGCCGCGCTAACCAAAGTGACTGCTGCTGGCGAGGGACAACAATCAGTCTTACCTAGAGAGCCGCAAAGGATCCTCACCGGACATGCCCACTGCTGCCGTCGAGCGGCGGCAGTGGAGTGGTTGCATTGGCCGCCAATCGGAAATCACCCGGCCGGCCGCCAATGCACGGAAGCGCCTCATGATTGGAAGATGTTCTCGCTTCGTGCTGAAAGGTTAGCATAATGTATCGACCGGGAGCATGACCTCGGCCGACTAAGCCTTGTGCTTCCTAGGCAAGATTGAAGGCGGTTCCTCGCCATCCATTGGCATAGGGTGGTGCTGTGGGCGGCTTTTGTCGCGAAGCAGTCAAGCTTGTCGCTCGCAAGGCGGCTGATCACCATGAGTTAGGTGGCTTTCGTCTCACATGTTCTCAGGTGTCACGATGTCAAAAAAAGCGACTGTGCGATGTATTGTGCTGCCGGGCGCGCCCTGCGTGATGGTCTCGACCATTGTCTGCACCAAGGTTGCTGACGTCTTCTCCAGGGGATGACAAAGGGCTGCCGTGATCAGCCCTCCAGACAGCCCTTTTCGCGTCTCCGGCCCGATATCACGGCAGACCTCGCGGATGTTCTTGCGGCGGTCCTCGGGCGCCTCTCTCAGAGCTCTCAGGACCCCGGAAATTCCACCCCCTACAATCAGTATGCCGACGAAGTCATCTGTTACAAGGCCGAACTGGTCGAAGCGATTGAGGCGGTCGGCGGTCGCGGCAAAATCAGGATGGTGCACGACACGTTCCAGCATGCAATCGCCGGTGGCGGGCCAATTTTTCCCGACTACACCGCCCTGGTGCACATCTCAGGGATTTCAGATCCTGCGTCGCCGCTCGATGAGAACCTCGACGCTCGCCGGATACTCGTCGATGAGCGAGATCGCTGTGATACGTGCGGTCAGGTCTTCGCGTTTCTGGAGGCAGGATATGGCGGGGCGTTTTCCTTCGAGTGCACCGATCCGCTCGTTCGAGAAAGCCCCCGGCTCGCAGCGGAAATCGCCCGCTCATTCGAGTTCATCGACTCTTATGCGGCTCGTATGTGAAGGAGCGGGTAGGTGGTGGTGGGCAATGGAGAAGTGGCATGAAAACGAATAAGGCGACAAGGCGTCCTGGGGATGTGACCGAGCTTAGGGGAATGTTCGCATCCAAGGATGTCAGGCTTCCGAAACAGCTTGAGCGGGTCGTCTGGATGGCGCTGGCAAAGCCGGATCTTGTCGCCTTCGGCAGCGTCAGTTCAATCGCAACCGCCTGTTCGGTTTCGCCGACGACGGTTACACGCCTTGCGACTGTCCCCGGCTTCCACAATTTTCGGGACTTCAGAACGTTTTTCCGTCAGCATCTAAGGAGCGTATCTCACTCCTAGAGTGGGCGTTCTCTCATTGGTTGCGGCTGCAGATTTGCCGGGGCCATGTCCTTTTTGCAGGCCAAGGAGAGAGATCGCGGGCAACGCTTTGGGACGGTCTTAGTACGTCTGAGATTCCGCGTGCCGCCGTCATCTACACCATCGTCGAGACCTGCAAGATGGGCGGCATCAATCCGCACGCCTACCCTCGCCGACTTCATCAATCGCATCACCGATCATCCCACAAATAGGATCCACGAACTCCTTGCTTGGAGCTGGACACTATCCAGCTCCAGACCGAATGCTCCCGCGCGGCCACGACGTCACGCTTACCTGAAAACGCAAGTTGAGCAGGAGCCGGAACGCCTGCCGTTCCAGCTCCGCACGAGGGTTACTCCGCAAAATGAGTCAGCCAGTGGCGCGGCTTGTTGTCCGCCAGCTGAGCGACCCGGTCGATCTCATTGCTCATCACCCAGGCCATTGGCTGCTGGTGCAACGGCAACATGATCATTTCGTCCTTGACCATCTGGAGTGCCTTGGTCTGCAACTCGAGCCGCTTCGGTCGATCCATTTCGGTCGATGCCTGGATGATCAGCCTATCAATCTCTGGATAGCTCCACCCACCCCAGTTGAAGACGCCCGCCTTGTCACTCCTCGTCTCGATCATCTGGAGCAGGATCGAGTAGCTGTCGAGCATCGGCTCGTTCGCCCAGCCGATGAGGTAGACATCAGATAGCCCCCCCGTGCGCTTGGGCGCCTGTGCGGCCGTTGGGCCTATGTCGAGCTGCGGCTTGAAGCCCGCGCGGCTCAGCATGTTGACGATACTCTGGCAAAGCTCCTCCTCGTTGACATAGGCCTCGTTCGTGCAGACGAGGGTGAAAGGGAGATCGCTCGCGCCGGCTTCGGCGAGTAGCTTCTTCGACAATTCGGGATCGAACGGCACCACCATGTCCAGTGCTTCGACATAGCCGGGAATCTCGGGCGCAATGATCGTCCCCGCGATCCTCGACTTGCCGCGCATGACCCGCTTCTGAATGAGGTCCTTGTCCAGCGCATGGGCGAAAGCCTGGCGGACACGCAGGTCGTTGAACTTGTTGTCGACACCGTCGGCGAGTTTCGGTTTGCGGTTGAAACCGACCATGATGGTGCGCAGGTCGGTGCGCTCCATGACCTTCAGGTCCGGCTGCGCGACAAGGCGCGGAATATCCTGGGCAGGCGCATTCTCGGTGAAGTTGATCTCGCCCGACAACAGCGCGGCTACGCGCGTCGCGGCCGAGATGATCGGTGTGAACTCGATGCGATCGATATTGGACTGCGACGCATCCCACCACTCGGCATTCTTGACGAGAACGGTTTTGCTGTCGGGCGCGCGGCTCTCGAGCTCAAACGGACCCGTGCCGTTGGTATGGTAGGTGGCGTAGCCTTCGATCCTTTTGCCGACATCCGTCGGCTTCAGCGAGTTGTTGTCGGTGAGCCAGGTGGCGTCGAAAATGTGGATATTCGTCAGGTCGTTGAGCAGCAGCGGAGTGGGTCCGGTCAGTTCGATATCGACGGTATGGTCGTCGACCTTCTTTGCCGACTTGTAGGCCGGAAGGTTGCCGCGCAGCGGAGACACCGGATCGCTGACTCGAGTGAGAGAGGCGATCACGTCGTCCGCGGTGAAGTCGGCGCCATCATGGAACTTCACGCCCTCGCGCAGATGGAACCGCCAGACCGTATCCGATACGGTCTCCCAGGATATCGCCAGCGCCGGCTCGATCTTCAGTTCGGCGTCAAAGCGGACAAGCCCCTCATAGACGTGATTGAGAAAAGACAGCGTGTAGCTGTCGCCATAAGAATAGGGGTCGAGCGAATAGATGTCGCGCGAGGCGCCCCATTTGAGCGTTTCCGCGTGACCGGCCGCTGAAAACGCAACCGACATGACGGCCGCGAGGGTCAATTTCTTGAGCATTCTGCTGTTCTCCTGGTTGAGGTCGCCTATCCCCTTGAACGGGAATCTTCTTCTTTAGAGGCACGGACGGCTCGCAGGCCGTATGTCTAAGGGGTCAGCAAGTGGGACGGCATGGCGTCGACGCGGACACGATCTGCCAGCGAGGCAATCAAGTCGTCAGCAATCCGTAGCGGTGACTTGACGCCCTGGCGGAGCTTGAAACGCCACATTTTGCTGTCGATCAGCTGCCAGTCGATAGCCTGCGCTGACACCGCCTAGAACTCAGGCTTGTCCCCGCACGAACTCTTCATCGATGAGAACCCCAAGGTTCGATGTGGGATGGAATGGGGAACGAGTGAGAACAAGCCGGGCTGGCTGGCCCAGCAGAGGGTGTTGGCGTGTGCGGCCGTCGCCAAAAGTCGCGCGGATACGCTGTCGCGACGGTCTTCGCAGGACCTTGCATCAACACTGCTCCTCCCTAGCTCGTTGCTGCTGATCGGCACCATCGCACACCAAGAGAATTTGTCAACTAACTTGTCGACAATACTGAGTACTATTAATAATGAATTTGTTGACAATCTGGGGCCGTAAAGCCGACCGGTCCGATCGGTTCGATCGGCAACTAGGACCTTTGCGGGCTGGCCATAGGACTGAGGTCCTATGGCGGTACTCTTGGCCCTAACTAATTTGATTAGCGGCTTCGCACTGTTCATCATCGGAAGTGGCCGCGAATTCCAAGCGCATGGGCCCTGTGGCGCGCATTCGCTGAGAAATAGTTTGATAGGAAACTCTTGGGTGAACTCATGAAAAGAATAGGTGCAATACTGATAGCAGCCGCTACGGCATTGTCGGCGGTCCCGGCGGCTCACGCGGTGGCTATGTCTTCCGTTTTGGGCGGGCAGTCGGCTTCCCAGCCAGTCGAGTTTATCCACCACAAGCCAGGTCACTACGGCGGCCCGCCGCACTCACGCGGGTACAATGGCTATCGTTACAATGCAGGCCCACGATACGGCTATTACAATGGCTACCAGGGTTACCGTTACCGTCGGGACGGGTACCGTCGGCACAGTGACGGGTGGTGGTATCCTCTGGGTGCATTCGGGGCAGGAGTGGTTATCGGTGGTGCGATCGCGTCGCCACCCCGCAGGGTCTATTCCAACGCGCCGTCAGCGCATGTCGAGTGGTGCTATGACCGCTATCGGTCATACAGAGCCTACGACAACACCTTCCAGCCCTATTATGGGCCGCGCCAGGAATGTGTGTCGCCGTATTATTGATCAGCACGCCTCTATGCCTGCGCGAATGGGTCGGACCGCTTTCGATGCTTTCCAACACGTTCGCCAACTGAACTCCTTACGCGCCGGGGCGGGTTCCCCGGCTGAGAGGATCATTCCTCTCAGCGTCGCTGTCCGTCAGAACAGGTGCAGCTCAACGCCAAGCTCAGTACGTGCTGTGCGCGGGTAAATCCGCTCGATCTATTCTCGCCAAATCCATCCTGAATAAGGAAGGCGGTGGGTGGTTCAGGGTGTACTCCGCCGACAGCTCGCTACAGCACCCTATTCGACGGAACCGTCCGCAACATCAGGAGGGTCATGGCTGCACGGGTTGTTAAATCCCTGAGCCGTCGAGCTCTTGCTCGTCGTCACCTTCCCAGGGTGAGGGCATCGAGGTGCGATGGCGATTGGCGAGGGCATTGGCATCCAGCACATCAATTCCAGCTCGGCATATTCGATGATGGGGCCAGGCGAACCAGAAGCGCGCCAGCCTTCTGCACTCAGCCCGGGCGTTGCTGGCTCGCAGGCGGGAGGATAGCGTCACGCAACGAAAAAGGATGACCTCCGTGGCGAAGGCCATCCTTGCACACGATCCTGACGGATCATCATCTGGATCGCTTTTGCGTGTGCACTAATATAATCGTCAAGCAACAGGATTGTTCCCTTAACGAGGAAACCGAACAGCTCGTGTTTGCTGGCGCGCGGGTACTGTTGCCAACCGCGTTCGCTGATCCAAAGCGTCCTGGCGTCGACGAAGAAAGCGATCGAAGAGCTCCTTTCCAAAGCCGCATCCGATTGTTGGCCCTATCATCGGCGTTCCCGCGTGTTCGAGCAAGTTGTCGCCAGTCATTCTTCCCAGCCAAGTGCGGAGCGCGATCGCAGAGCGCCCCGAGTTCGTTCGCCACCGCGAGAAACTGCTTTATGTCTTCGGCCTGCATTGATGTGCTCGGTGGCAGCGACGAAGCGCCCGAGGGGACAGCCGCGAGCAATGTGTCGATCCGGAGGAGACAGGTTGGATTGATGGAACGGTTGCAGCGATCAAGCGTTATTCTTGCCAGGCAGCGTAAGCCCGTAGGCAGAGGCTGCCTGGTATCTCGTCAGGCGGGCCTGAATCCCGACCGGAGATAGGAGCAACGCCATGAGAAATTTCACGAAGATGTCATGGGTCGCATTTGTCGTCACCTTTGCCGGGACCACGGCACCGGCTTTTGCCGACAACTACTATTACGAGCCGGCACCCGGCGGCGTCTATGTCGATCCCATGCCCACGGGCAGCGTGTACCTGGAGCCGGTGCCGATGTACGGTCCTTACGGCTACTATCGTCCGCCGGCGCGGACTTTGGGTGACGCACGCGAACGCTACACGAACGAGTACATGGGTGGCGGTCAAGGTGATTACTACCAGGGGATTACGCCCCCGGCACCAGTTCCCTGAGCGCCCGATCGTTCAGCATGAGGATATGAGCAGTTGCGGCTCAGCGCCAGCCGAGAGCCGGTGCGAGGTGAAGTATGGTCGCCTTGATCACATGTGCGTTGTAGTAGACACCAGCTGGTTTAGGACAGTCGGGAGCAGCGTGTCGGCCTCATCGATTGCCTGCGCGAAGATGCTGCAGCTGACCGATACCGGTGGTTCGCGCGTGGTGTCCGGCCTTCCTGTAATGTTGCATCCGCCACAAAGCGCGTGCCGCGTTCGGTGGAAGGCTCGGCTACTAAGGATCGCGGTTGCCGCTAATTCTGCACCTGCTCGGCCGGCATCGGCTTGACCGGCGCACCGGGGAAGATCTTCTGCAGGTTTCCGGCGATCACCTGGTCGCCTTCCGAAACACCCGTGGCCAACCCAATGAGATCGCCGCTGGTCGGGCCGAGAGTGACGAGCCGCTGCTCGACAGTATCGTTCTTGCCGACGACATAGACATATTTGCCGAGCTGGCTCGATCCGAGCGCCGTCTCCGGCACCATCATCACGTTTGGTTCATCCCTGATCTTCAGGCGCACGCGGACGTACTGGCCGGGAAGCAGGGTCAGATCGGCATTGTCGATCGTGGCGCGCGCTATCACCGTTCCGCTATTGCCCTCGACCATGTTGTTGATGAAGCTGAGGTCGCCGCGGTAACGCGGTTCCTTGTCGCCGGGCAGAAGTACCTCTGCCTCCACTTTGCCCTTTGTCCGGGCCTTCTGGATGTCGGCGAGTTCCGTTTCGCTCGGGTTGAACGAGACGTAGATCGGCGAAAGCTGCACAAGGTTGTTGAGCGGGGTTCCGGTCGTGTTGCTGACCAGTGTTCCCTCCGATGCCAGGTTGCGCCCGATCCGCCCGGCAAAGGGCGCGCGGATTTCGGTGTAGGCGAGGTTGATCTCAGCGGTGCGTACCGCCGCCCGCGACATGGCAAGTGCAGCGTCCGCCTGATGGACTGCGCTTTGACGCTGGTCGAAACTGTCCTTGTCCAGATAGCCTGTCGTGGCAAGCTCGTTGCCGCGCGTGAGATTGGATCGGAGATAGGCGAGTGACGCTTCGTCCTTTTCGACCTGGGCCTTTGCCTGATCCAGTTCCGCCCGATAGTCGCGTGCGTCAATCCGGTAGAGGAGGTCGCCGCCCTGAACATCCGAACCGTCCGGAACCGCTTGTGACTCGATATAGCCGGAGACCTTGGCGCGAAGCGTCACGTTGCGGATCGCCTCGGTCCGTGCGGAATAGTCGAGATAGATGGGGATTGTTTTCTTGACGACCGCCGCGACGGGAACGGGCATGGCCTGTTGCGGCGGAGCCGGGGCGGCCCCGGCATCGCCGCCTTTGATCTCAAACCCGCCATTCCTGTAGTGGTAGGCCGCAGCAAGGGCGGCGATTATGACCACTGCGGCAAGGACCAGTCTCGAACCACGCATGTCAGGCTCCAATTCTTATTCCGCCGCCTCCGGCTCACGCTCCTGGCCGATGGGTGGTTTCGATGAAACTCCCTCCCGCCATTGCTCGATGACAGCGTAGAAGACCGGGACGAAAATGAGTGTGAGAACGGTCGCCGTGAGCATGCCGCCGAACACGGTGGTGCCAATCGACTGGCGGCTCGCGGCACCGGCGCCCTTGGCATACATCAGCGGCAACACGCCGAGGATGAAGGCAAAGGCCGTCATCAGGATCGGGCGCAGGCGCAAGCGTGCCGCTTCCGCCGCCGCTGCGACTACGTCCAGCCCTTCCTCGCGTCGGCGTCGGGCAAACTCGACGATCAGGATGGCGTTCTTCGCGGCAAGACCAATCAGCATCACGAAACCGATCTGCGAATAGACGTCGATCTGCATTCCGCGCAGCCAGAGCGCCAATAGCGCCCCCAGAAGCGCGAGGGGCACCGAAAGCAGCACCATGAACGGCATCGACCAGCTTTCGTACTGGGCGGCAAGGATCAGGAAGCAGAAAACGAGCGCGAGCGCGAAGACGAGGGCGGCGATCGAACCTGCCCGGATCTCCTGATAGGTAATGCCGGTCCATTCGAATGTGTAGTCCCGCGGCAACGTGGCTCGGGCCACCCGCTCCATCGCCGCCACCGCCTGGCTCGAACTGAAGCCCGGTGCCGCCGCACCGTTGACCAACGCCGAGGGGTAGTTGTTGTAGTGGGTGATGGTTTCGGGACCGACCGTCGGTTTCAGTGAGCCGAGCGTGTTGAGCGGCACCATCTCGCCCGCCACGTTGCGCACATAGAGGCGCGACAGGTCCGTGGCTGAGGCCCGTGCGCCCTGGTCGGCCTGCAATGTCACCCGGAAGGTGCGGCCGAAGATGTTGAAATCGTTGACATAGAGCGAGCCGAAATAGATCTGCAGCGTGTTGAAGATATCCGGCAGGCTAAGGCCCAGCAGCTTCGCCTTGTCGCGATCGAGGTCGTAGTCGAACTGCGGGCTTGAGGTGCTGAAGGTGGTGAAGAGCTGGTACGGATTGATCTCCGGCTGCTTGCGCGCTTCGGCAATCAACGCCTGCGTCGCGTCGTTCAGCGATTCCGCGCTGCGCCCCGCGAGATCCTCGACCTGGAACTCGAAACCGCCCGTCGCGCCGAGTCCCTGGATCGATGGTGGATCGAAGGCCAGCACCAAGGCATCGGGGATCTGCAGGAGCTGCGGCGTCACCGCCTCGCGGAGCGCCGAGGCGCCCTGTTCCGGCGGGCGCTCGTCCCATGGTTTCAGGACCGCGAACTGGACGGCGGAATTCGACTGGGCGGCGAAGGACAGGAAATTGAAGCCGACGACCGAACCGACGAAATCCACACCGGCGGTGCCGCGCAGAATTTCCTCGGATCGCCGGGCGACCGCCTCGGTTCGCTCGAGCGAAGCGCCGTCGGGGAGCTGGATGACGACGAAGAAATAGCCCTGATCCTCGACCGGCAGGAAGGTCGACGGCGTGCGCTGCCACAGCGCGTAAGTGGAACCGATGGCGAGGAGGAAGAGGGCAAACAGCGCCCAGCGCCAGCGCACGAGCACGGCTATGCTGTGCGCATAGCCGTGCGACAATGCATGAAAGCCGGTGTTGAACCAGCGGAAGAGCGCAAAGCGCGGCTCGCCGCGATAGCGCAGGAAAGCCGCGCTCAGCGCCGGACTGAGCGTCAGCGAATTGAAGGCGGAAAAGGCGACGGAGATGGCGACTGTCAGAGCGAACTGGTTGTACAAGCTGCCGGCCACGCCCGGAATGAAGGCGACCGGCACGAAGACGGCGAGCAGGACCGCCGTCGTCGCAATAATCGGCCCCGTCACCTCCTGCATCGCCTTGCGCGTGGCGGCAAGCGGCGACAGGCCGGCTTCAAGCTGACGCTCGACGTTTTCGACGACGACGATCGCGTCGTCGACCACCAGGCCGATGGCGAGCACCATGCCGAGCAGGCTCAACATGTTCAGCGAGAAGCCGAACAGGTACATGACGACCAGCGTCGCGATCAGCGACACCGGAATGGCGATCGTCGGTATGATCGTGGTGCGCAGGTTCTGCAGGAAGATGAAGACGACGAAAACGACGAGGGCGAGCGCTTCGAGCAGCGTGAACACCACATCCTTCATCGCCGCCGAGACGAAGCGCGTGGTGTCGTAGAACATGTGATAGGCGATGCCGCTCGGGAAGCGGAGCGACAGCTCGTCCATCTTGGCCTGGACGCGGCTTTGCAGGTCGAGCGCATTGGAGCCTGGTGCCTGGAATACGGCGAGCACCACGCTCTCCTTGCCGTTGAAGGTCACCGACGACGAATAAAGCAGCGCACCGAGTTCGATGCGCGCCACATCGCGCAGCCGGATCGTCGCCCCGGTCGTCTGGTCGGCTCGAAGCACGATGTCGCCGAACTGCGCCGGATCGCTCAGCCGGCCGAGCGCGTTGATCTGCATCTCGAAGGGCGTTCCGACCGGCGCCGGCGATTGCCCGATCTTGCCGCCGGCGACCTGGATGTTCTGCTCGGCGATGACGTTCTGGACATCGACCGCGGTGATGCCGAGATTGGCCATGCGATCGGGGTCAAGCCAGACCCGCATCGAATAACGCCGTTCACCGAAAAGCTGGACGTCGCCGACACCCGGCAAGCGCTTCAGCGGATCGAGGATCTGCAGGTAGGCGTAGTTGCTGACGGCGGCGAAATCGACCGAGTTGTCGGGCGAATCCAAGCTTACGAGGACCGTGAAGTTCGGAATCTGCTTGGCGATGGTAACGCCAGTCTGGTTGACAAGCGCGGGAAGCGAGGACGCGGCCTGAGAGACGCGGTTCTGGACGTCGAGCGCTGCGACGTCGATTGGATACCCCACCTCGAAAGAAATGATGATCCGTGACGAGCCGTCGTTCGAACTCGTCGAGGTCATGTAGAGCATGCCCGGCACGCCATTGATCTGCTGCTCGAGCGGCGTCGTCACCGTATCGGCGACCACCTGGGCGCTGGCACCCGGATAGTTGGCGGCAACGACGATCTGAGGCGGCGTCACATCGGGAAACTGCGAGATCGGCAGCAGGAAATAGCAGATGCCGCCGGCGAGCGTCATGATGATGGCGACCGCCGATGCGAAAATCGGCCGATGAATGAAGAAGTCGATCATAGCGGGATCGATCCTTGCAAGGCGCCGTCGTGGCGGTTCCACGCGGCAAGTTCGTTTTGAAGCGTTGTTCTGTGGCCGGAACGATCGTCGGGCGCGATGTTTGCGACAGGGAGGCTGGCGGCCGCATATCCGTGTGTGCCAAAAGCGAGCACACGCGGGGCCGCCACACGGACCATCCGGTCGGCGGCATGTTTCTTCGCCTTCAGCCCATCCAGCATGTGCATCGTAAGGCTCCAGCACGGGATCACGATGGGCCGGATCGACCCAAAATCATGAACTGTGATCGAACTTAACAAGTCTGTGCGGTGTGCACCTTGGCTATAAGACGCCTGACGACCGCGCCCACCGACATTGCGCTAGAAATTTTCTGCGGTTACCGCCGTGTTCGGCAAAGCCTGCGCGGCAAGCGGCCTCTCACCGATGCGGCGCTGCCGAAAAATGTTACTGGTCGGTAACATCGCCGCATGTTATCGATCGCCAACGGGGCGTCAAGGGGCAAGATTTTCAAGGCCGACCACGCCGGACCAAGTGCGATGACAACCGATACCCGCAAGCAGCCACGTTGTTCGCCACGCGATCGCATCGTCGAGGCGGCGCGCGAGCTGTTCCGCAGGCACGGCATTCGCGGGACCGGTGTCGAGGCCATCGCCGATGCCGCCAGCAGCAACAAGATGACGCTCTATCGTCACTTCAATTCGAAGGACGAACTCATCGTCGAATGTCTTCAGCGCGCGGCAATGGAGATGGACGGCTTCTGGCGGGAGCTGGAGGGCGCCCACCCCGCCGACGGGCTGGCGCAGCTCAGAGCCTGGGTTCGGCGGATCGCCGAGCACCTCGGCGACGACGATTGCCACTGCGAAATGATGAGCGCCGCCGTCCAGCTAACGGACGCGGACCATCCCGGCAGGTCGGTGATCAGGAAGTTCAAGGATGCGCAACGCGATCGCGTCGTGGAGCTTTGCCGCAAGGCCGGTGCCGCCAATGCGGAACTGCTCTGCGACACGTTGCTGCTGTTGATCGAGGGCGCGCGTGTCGCCCAGCAGAGCAGCGGGGTGCAGGGGCCGAGTGCCCGCTTTGCGGAAATCGCCGACGCGGCGATCCTGTCCTTTTCCAGGAGCGGTGCCGTCCCCAAATAGCGGCGCGTTTGCCTACCACTCCGCCAGCCATTCGGGATGGTGGCTGTCGATCACGAAGTCGTGGGCGTGTTTGTGCCCGTTGTCGATGCGCGCGGCTCCGGCGATGTGAGGGTAATCCTTTGCGAGGTCATCATGGATGTATTCAATCTCTTCCGGATCATGCGCGGGCCAAAGCCGTGTCGCCGCGAGCATGGCGACTGCAGCAACGAGACCGAGCGTGGCAACGGTTGTAGGCAACCCGGCGGTCTGGCGTCACAGATGGAGCGATCCTTTTAGCCAGCGCCCATGCCCAATATCCGCGCAGCGGACCGGACATCGCGTACGGACTGGCGTATCCACGGGTTTTTGGTCAAAATCCTATCAAGGCGGGGGATGCGCCCATGATCAGGTTGTCAGTCGCGTCCGGACAACCTTCGCTGGCGCGAAGGTTTGGAAGTCTTCACACCAGAAATCATCCCGGACTTGAAGAGAGGTGTGCCGAGGGCACCTTTCACCCGGCATCCCCTCTTTTTGAAAGGCACATCCGGGAGGACGGCGACACCGCGGCGCATGCAATCCTCATCAATGCTCAAGAAACCTGCCCCTCACGGCGATCTGGGGTAAATTAACGGCCTTGATGGCAATCTCCGGCTGTATTATTGCGCTAGGCGAAACTGTCTTCAGCCGGGCGTTCAAAACATGCCGTTGAAGATAGGCGGAGCGCCAAGACCGACTAGAGGAAATTCACTCTCATTGGTCGCTACGCCTATTGGATTGGCCGACGGGCGCCGTAGCATGATTGCCAGTTCATCTGCCTTCATTCCGGTTAGTGGCCTTGCGCGCATCTTGGCGTCGTCGCGGTTGCAGCGGTTTCAACGAAACATTTCGAGACGGTTTGATGTCGAAAGGCAACCGTTTCGCAATGATCGCAATGGACCGTCGTGATGTCGGTCGCAAAGTCGCCGTCACGCAGGTGAGGCGGTGAAAGGATGGATGATTTGGAACAGGTAAAATCGGTCACAGGAAAAGGTCGGCGCAAGGCGCTGTGGTTGAGCGCCGCGCTTGTGGCGGTGCTGGCTGCCGGGGCGACGGGTTACAAGCTCACGCTGGAGCGCGGCGTCAAGCAACATATCACCGCGCGCGGAGGCACAGTCGGCTCCATCCATGTGGATTATCTCGGCCGATTTCATCTGCGTGACGTGATACTGCCGCTTAAGGACGGCCTTAGCGCAAAGATCGCCGGCATCGATGGTCGCCCGAAATTTCTCTTCCTGAACGCCGAGCTCGAGATCGCCAATCTGAGCGCCGAGCTTGCGGGCTACAAAATCGCTGTACCGCGCGCGAGTGTCGAGCAGCCAAATTTCGACCGTCAGACGGTCGCCGAGATATTCGCAAACAAGAGCGGCCTGTCATTGCCGGAGCGTATCCAGCGCTTCCGGGCCAATCGCATCTTTGTGCCCGAGGTCGCGATGACCAAGATCGTCGAGGGGGAAGAAGACAGGATCGTCTACAGAAACATCGCGCTCGAGGATATCAGGGATGGCCGCGTTGCACGCTACAGCTCGTCCAATGCCAGCCTGGACATGCATGTGGCTGAGGCGACTGAAGACGGGAAGACGAAAAACACGCGCATGAACGGCTCATTTGGGGCGATGACCGGCAAGGACCTGGACGTGGCCTATGCCGCACGCTTGTACACGCAAGTGCCCGGGCCACAGGACACGCAGGCCAAGGCCCTCTACGGCCCCTTGTCGATCAAGGATGTCACTCAGACAATAGGCAAGGGCAGTGTCCAATATAGTGAGTTGCGCAGCAATGGTCTTAGCATTCGTATGCCGGCTGAGCCGCTTTGGGACACGCTGGACATGCTGCGTTCGGTCAAAGCCCCCGACGAATTGCCTGCTGCCGAACGAAACGCCTTTTACATGAAGGTTCTCTCCCTGCCCGATATGATTGGCCAGGGCGACATCCAAATGCTTGGGCTCAAGGTCGAAGGCCCGAGCAAGGACAGTGGCAAGCAGATCAGCCTCGACGTCGAACGCACGTCGCTTCACCTGAACGGGCGCGAAGTGAACGCGAGCCTCAACGGGATCTCGATGGAAGACGGCGATGATCATTTCCGGCTCGCTGAAGCCAGCGTCAGCGGTTTTTCCTGGCACCCGACAATGGAGGCGTTGAAACAACTCCTTGTTTTGAACGAAGATCAGGCTCAAGAATTTGCCTACTCCACACTACTGCCCGAGTTCGGGACATTCCGGCTTGCCGGTCTCGATGTCGATCTGCCAAGCGGGCCGACCGACATTGAAGAGATCGGCCCGGCCGACGATGCGGCCGCTGCGCCGAGCGAGGATCTTCTGGATGCAGCAACCGCCGCTCCGGCAACCGACACGCCCGATCCCGGCTATCGCAGCCAAAGCAGCGATGTCGCCGTTGAGGACGCGGACCCTGGGCCAGAAGTCTCAGCTGTGCCGGTTGACGAGGACAAAAGCGGTTCGGCCATCGACGATGGCGCAGACGCTGCAGCAGATGTGGCCGCCGCTGAAATTGCCGATGATGCGGCCGATCAGGCGAGAGATCCTGACGCTGTGGATGGTGCCGTTGACGATGCCCTTCCTCAGACTGCGCTCAACGATGATGCAGGCGAAATCGAAGCCTCTGAAACAATGTCGGCGGAACACATTGCATCGCTCGTTCCGCAGCGCGTGAAATTTTCGCTGAAATCCTATGAAGCCGCGCTCGGCAAACCGTACAACGGCATTCCTACCGATATTCGTGTCGTCTACGAGGACTTGAGCGTCCCGATGCCGCCAGACGCCAAGGATGAGACGTTTGAGCAATTGCGAAAGCTCGGCTACGACAAGCTCACCTTGTCGGCCGGGGTTGAGGGACATTGGGACGAAGCGGGCAAAAGCTTCATCATCAAGGATATCTCTCTTGGGGGCGAAGGGATGGGCAGTGTTTCGCTGTCTGGTGTCTTGGCCGGCGTCTCAAACGATTTGTTTTCTTCTGACACGATACGCATGCAAACCGCAGCACTCGACCTTACTGCACGGGAATTGAAGCTCCGGATCGAGGACAAAGGGCTCTTCGACAAGGCACTGACTTTGTATGCTCAGCAAAACGACATGACGGCGGAGCAGGCGCGCGGCATGCTGGTGTTGGTCGGATCCGCAATGGTCCAGCAGTTCGTGGCCGATCAGCCTAAGCTTCAAAGTGTCGCCGGGGCAGTCTCAACTTTCCTGGGAAAAGCGGGGACATTCACCCTGTCTGTCAAATCAAAGGACGCCGCAGGCATTGGTGCGGTGGAACTGATGACAGCCTCCGACGATCCGGCAGGTTTCCTGGAGCGGCTCGATATCGAGGCAAAGGCGGAATAGATTCTCGTCAACGCAGCGCCGGCAGTCGTTTGACGTCGGCGCTGCATTTTGTTGCGCGTGGGTTCTAAGCGACGTTAGGCAGGGCGCCGACTGGAGATCTCAGGCTTTGCTTGCAGGGCCGTAATGGTCGTGCAAGCGCCACCACTTGTATGGCTCTGCCTGGGGGCGGCCGGATGGCACGTCCTGCCAAGTTTCCTGTCTGCCGAGAGGCGTGAGGTCAAGAAGCGTAAAAATCGGGCCGACCGCTTCCACGCCGCGGCCATTCATGAAGTAGGTGCGATATGCCCGGTCACCGTCGCGAACGAACACGTTGATGCCGAACGTTTTCTCGACATCGAAATCTTTCGAGAACCGATCGTCCGGCAATGTCACCCAAGGCGTCGACCAGCTCATCCGCCTCTTGTATGCAGCGATCCTATCCTGAGGCGCAGTCGACGCGAAGACGAAGGTAATATCCCGGGCGGCCAGGTGCTCGTGATGCGTGACGCTGTCCGCAAACATGGAGCATCCCGAGCAGGCGCCGTCCGGCCAATTCTCCACATCAGGAGCATAGAAGAAGCGGTAGACGATGAGTTGGCGCCGGCCCGCGAAAAGACCGATCAGGTCCGTTTCGCCGGCGGCCGTCAGAAACCGGTAGTCGGTAGGCACTTCCACCATTGGCAACCGCCGCCGCTCCGCCGCCAGCGCGTCGTTTTCCCTCATGAGCGCCTTCTCTTTTGTCAGAAGCGCGTTTCGGGCCTTTTGCCACTCCTCCTTCGCCGCGACTTTCGGCCACTCGATATGTTTCGCAGTCGAGGACGGTGCAGAAACTCCTAATGGTTCGTGGGTCATGAGGGAATCCTCTGAGGGCAATCTTCAACAATTCGTCCGTCCGCACGGTTCCAGTCCCAGATCGCGTCGCCAGCGATTGCAGAAACCAAGGATCTGTTCGTGATCGGGCATGAAATCGACTTTGAGAGCACTGAGACGAATGCAGCCTAACGCCAGTAGCTCGGTCCATTTTCGACTGACGATCGCCCGAGAACGTAGCCGATCGCAAACGCAATGGCCCCGATCGCTAGCACTAAGCCGGTTGCGGTGTGTGGATTGTCCGCAGCCGCAGCAGCCACGGCACTTGTTTCGCGCCTGACAACGTCTGTCGCTGTTTTGGCGGCTTTACGCACGCCTCTTGGTGGGTCGATTGGAGTGCCAGTGAAACCGGCAGTGAGGTCATCCTTGGCCACGTCATTTCTCCTTGTTGATGTGATGGAGAACTGGCGACGGAGCGGGAAGTTCCAGAAGTTGGTGGAAGAGCAGCACGCGATTTGTGTCGTATGACTTGCGGGCGACCAAAGCGAAGGAAATGATCTGTCGATGCCCCGTTTTGCCATGTTAGTGATAACGGAATGATCGCTGGTGATCCGCGTTATCGACATGCGTATCTGAACACGCATCCCGTGCTTAGATGCGCACGGCTAAGCGTCGCGAGCACCTGAAGGCTTCTACGACGCTGCCGACCGGTAGCATCTTCCATCGACCCTAGGGTTCATCCGGCGACTGGGGCCTGCTTCCAGATTAGATCGGCGGTGATGTCGTCAAGGCGGGCTTGGCCGGTAAAGGCCATGCAATGATCCAGTTCGTCGCGCAGGATCTCGAGAACGTCCCGCGCGCCTTTTTCTCCGGCTGTGGCCGTTCCGTAGAGCGTGGCGCGTCCGATGAGCACAGCGTCGGCGCCGGCAGCGATATATTTGGCGATGTCACTGCCGCGGCGGATGCCGCTGTCTGCGAGGATGGTCATGCGTCCGCTAACGGCGTCGGCGATCCTCGGAAGCGCGTCGATCGCCGTCGGCGCGCAATCCATGTTGCGTCCGCCGTGGCAGGAGACGACTATGCCGTCGGCTCCCAGCGCTAACGCCCGCCCTGCGTCAGAGGGCGTCAGCACGCCCTTGAGGACGAGATTGCCGTCCCATTGGCGGCGAACCTCCGCAAAGTCGTCCCAGGTCAGCTTGCTCGCCAGCTTCACATTGTCCCAGACGCTCGACCGCGTGATGCTGGTGCGGTATTCCGGGGGATAGTGCGCGTAGGTCGGCATGCCTGTCGTCAGGATGTAGCGCAGCATGACTGAAAAAGACCAGCGGGGATGGGCGAGTAAGTCGAGCGCACCGGCGACCGAGGGCTTGATCGGTATTCCGAAGCCGTTGCGCAAATTCCATTCCTTTTTCGGCGAGCGCGGCGTATCGGCGGTGAAGAGCAGGTTGCGGATGCCGAGCGCTTTCGCGCGCACGAGGAGGTCGCGGGTCAGGCTGCGATCCTCGAAGACATAGAGCTGGAACCAAAGGTCGGTGCCCTTTGCGCGCTCGGCAATATCTTCCATCGAGGTCATGGATTGGGTTGCGACGCAAAACGGAATGCCCATCGACCCGGCGGCGCGTGCCAGATGCACCTCGCCGTCGTGCCATACCAATCCGGCGACGGCGGTCGGCGAGATGATGACAGGGATCGGCAGTTTCTTGCCGAAAACGGTGGTGGAGGTGTCCGGCTGCGACACGTCGTTGAGAAGATTTTGGCAGAGTTTCGTGGCGTCGAGCGCGTTGCGGATGCCGCGCAGCCCCACCTCGTCCTCCGTTCCGCGATCGATGTATTCGAACATGCCGCGGGGCAGCCGCTTGTTGGCAAGTCGGCGATAATCGGCAACATTCAACGGTTTCATGCGTGGGCACCTGTCGTGTCGATGAGCCTCCCGGCGCTGAATTCCGCCGGAAGGCATCGGAAAAAGCGGCAGACGGCTTACGGGATGTAAGGCGTGAATTTCGTCATGGAGATCGACGTTGCGGCCACCTGGACATGATGGGCGAGTTCGGCTTCCACGCGTTCGATGGTCCAGCGGGTCGTCGGCGCGGCGATGTTGACGGCGGCGACGGCGCGGCCGTGTTCGTCGGTAATCGCAGCGGCGACGGAAATGTCGCCCAGCACCGTTTCATTGGCGACGATGGCATAGCCCTTTTCGGCGGCTTCCTGGATACGGGCGCGCAACAGGCCCTTGTCGGTCACAGTCGATGGGGTCAGCGGTCGGAATTCCGTCTGCTCGAACACCTCGTCCTGTTCGGCAGCGGTGCGCCGCGACAGGATCACCGTGCCCGACGCCGTGAACAGAGCGGGAAGGCGGCTACCTACCATGATATCGACATTGACCAGATGCTGGCCGGGAAAGCGCCCGACATAGACGATTTCCGGTCCGTCGAGTTCCTGAAGGTTTGCGGTTTCCCCGACGCCCCGGCTGATCTGAAGCAGGTAGGGCGCTGCCTTGTGCAGCACTTCATGGGCATGCAGGTAGTTGTAGGCGAATTGTAGCACCCTGGAGGTCAAGGCATAGTTGCGCGTGTTCTGCACACGGCGAAGATAGCCGAGCGTCTCCAGCGTGTAGACCAGCCGTTGCGCTGCGCTGCGATCCAGTTCCGCCACCTTGGCGATGTCCGAGAGGGGCATCTGGCGCAGCGGGCCGTCGAAGGCATGCAGGATGCGGAACATCTTTTCGGACGAACCAATGAACAGCGAGGAGCTGCGCGGATCGATCTCGCCGCTTTCCGCGCCTTCCGGCCCAATCGGGGTTCCGTCCTTGCGTGCCATTGTCGATCTTCCGTTTCCGCCGTCGTTAAGTGTTACGACGCTCCTTGTGCATCAGCGATAATGCGTCACGCTGCAGGGATTCGGGTATGCCTGTAACGACAGGCACACCCGCTTGTCCACAGGCGCGACAGCGTCGCTCAGGCGGCCTTCTCGAAGCGGTCGAGAAGGCGCGAATATTCCTGGCGTAATGCGTCGCGCAGTTCGGTTTTCGGCTGGCGCAGCGGCATCAACATTTGCGGCGCATCAACGCCGATGAGGTCCATTACGGATTTCATCGGTCCCGGATTGGTTTCTGCAAAGGCCAGGTTCATGAGCGGCATCAGTTCGCGGTGCAGGGCCAGCGCCTCTTCGGTCTTGCCCGAGGAGGCGAGGTCGAAGAGGCGGCGCCAGGTGCGCGGCAGCAGGTTGGCCGTCACGACGATGCCGCCCTTGGCGCCCGCGGCGACATGCAGCGGAAACAGAGTGTCTTCGCCGCTGAGCACGGTGAAGGAGGTATCGGCGCCCGCTACGACCCGCAGATAGTGATACATATCCGTGTTGCAGGCCTTCATGCCGATGATACGTTCATGGCGCGACAGCTCGTGCATCACGTCCGGATCGATGGCGATGCGGGTGCGGTAGGGAATTTCGTAGATTAAAATCGGCAGGGGCGAATTGTCCGCATAGCGCAGGAAGTAATCGCGGATGCCGGCCTGGGTCGGGTTGGTGTAGTAGGGCGTGATGACGAGAAGTGCATCGGCGCCCGCGGCGGCGAAATCGCGCGCGGCACCGAGCGCGTCATGGAAGCCGGTATCCAGCACCCCGGGGACGACTGGTCCGCAGCCGGCCATTGCCTTGGCGCTCATCTCGACGAATCGGTTGCGTTCACTGCGCGACAGGGCGCCGTATTCGCCGGTGCCGCCAAGCGGCACAACGCCGTCGACCCCTTGCTGCTTTAGCCAGGAAAACAAAGCGTCGGCCGCCTTCACGTCAATGGTATCGTCACTCTGGACCGGGGTCACGAGCGCCGGGAGGATGCCGCGAAGGCCTGTGGAGTCGAGCATGGTCATTCCTTTCATGCGATGGGACCGCGGCGGAAAAGCGTGGAGCGGTTTCCCGTCGATGCGGTGATAGCTAGGTCGGGAAAGCGGCCCGTATGAAATGGGGCGGGCCGCTTTCGAATTCAGCGCGCCAGACTTCGCTGGCGAAGGCGGTCCGCGAGGAAAATCAGCGCCGAGATGAAGACGAGCAGGCAGGTGGAGACCGCCGCGATGACCGGCGAGACCTGTAGCGTCACCTCGTCCCAGAACTGCTTGGGCAGCGTCGCATTCAGCCCACCCGACGAGAACAGCGCGATGGTCAGCTCATCGAAGGATGTGGCGAAGGCGAAGAGGAAGGCAGAGAACATGCCCGCCGCGAGGATCGGGAACGTGACGTGGAGGAGACTTCTTGCCGGATTCGCGCCGAGGCTCTGTGCGGCGAGATCGAGACGCGTATCGTAATTTCGCAGCACCGCCACCATGGTCATCACGACGTAGGGAACGCAGACCACGGTATGGCCGATGATCAGGCCGAGCGAGGTGCCGACGAGGTCCAATTCCGCGAAGATGTAGAACAGGCCGACGGCGATGATGATGCGCGGCGCGACGATCGGCGACAGCACGAAGGCGAGCAGCACCGCCTTGCCGCGTATCTGGGCGCGGGCGAGCAGGAAGGCTGCTGGGACGCCGATCAGCATCGACAGCACGCCGGCGCCGAGCGCCACCGTCAGCGAGCGCCATAGCGCCTGCTTCCAGACCGGCGTGTTCCACATCTGCCCGTACCATTCAGTGGTGAAGCCGGAAGGCGGCCAGTTGAGGCCCGACTGGCTGAATGAGATCGGCACCATCAGCAAAGCGGGCAGGCTGATGAGGACAAGGATCGTCCAGACGAAGGCGGTCAGCGGCCATGGGGTCTTGCCCGCATCGCTGCTCTTGCCGCTGCCGGGAAACAGCGCGATCAGGCGGTCGCTCGCCTCGCCGACCAACGCCAGCACCTTGGCACCCGCGCGCCGTGCTGCGGTGTCGCGGTTAGCGTTCGTCGCAGTGCTTTCACCGGTCAGGCTAGCGAAGCCGAAAATCCGGTCGTAGAGGAAGAAGACGATCAGCACGACGACGAGCAGCAGGACGGAAATTGCCCCTGCCAGTCCCCAGTTCAAGGTCTGCTGCACCTGATCGATGATCAACTGCGTGATCATCGTCTCGAACCGGCCGCCGAGCAGGGTGGGCACGATGAAGAAGCCGATGGCGGTGACGAAGACCATGATCGCGGCGGCGGCGACGCCGGGCACGGACAGCGGGAAATACACCGTCCAGAAGGCGGAGCCGGGGCGGGCGCCAAGCGTGGAGGCCGCGCGCGGTAGGTTGCGGTCGATGTTTTCCATCACGGCGAGCATCGTCATGATCGCCAATGGCAGCATGGCATGGACCATGCCGACCAGTACGGCGCCGAGGCTGTAGATCAGGTTTGCAGGACGGTCGATGATGCCGACGGACAAGAGGAACTGGTTGACGACACCGTTGCGGCCGAGGATCACGACCCAGGCGAAAGCGCGCACGAGAAAGCTCGTCCAGAACGAGAGCAGGACGAGGAAGATCAGTCTGCCCTTCGTTCGCTTTTCGGTGGTGGAGATGAGGTAGGCTACCGGATAGCCGAGCACCACCGACAGGATCGTGGTGATGAGCGAGATCTTCAGCGTGATCCAGAGGACGTTCAGATAGAGGCCGGAGGCGAAGAGCTGCTTGTAGGCGGCAAGTGAGAACCCGTCGGCGTCGAAGAAGCTCAGCGACAGGAGGCGGCCGACCGGGTAGACCAGGAAGGCGATGAGCAGCAGCAGAAGCGGCGCGATCATCAGCCAGCTCTTGACCCAAGTCGGCAGCGGGGCTGCATGCAGGCGATTTGGAGCGGTGCTCATGAGTTATGCTCCCGCCCTGTCGGTGATCGCCACGGCGTCCGTGCCGTGCCAGGAGAGGGCGACCGCATCGCCGATGCGGAAGGTCTGGCCGCTGGCGCGGGTCGGAAACGCGGCGATCAGTTCGGGAAGCTCCTCGTCGGAGGCTTTCATGTAGACCTTGGTCAGGCTTCCGGTCACCATCACATCTGTCACGGTGGCGCCCAGCCTGTCGCCGTGACCATCCTTGGCCAGCTCGATCGCGAGGTTCTGCGGGCGGATCATGATGTGGATGGTATCGCCAGTGGAAACCTTGCCATCGGCAAGGGCGCGGGCCTTCACCGGACGCGATCCGATCGCGATCGCGATCTCGTCGCCCGCAATGCCCTCGACCTTGGCGGGCAACAAATTAGACTCGCCGAGGAAATCGGCAACGAATAGCGTCTGCGGGCGGAAATAGAGATCGCCCGGCGTGCCGAGCTGCTCAATCCTGCCAGAGTTCATCAGGCAGATGCGATCCGACATGGTCATCGCCTCTTCCTGGTCATGGGTCACGTAGACGATCGTCGCGCCGAGTTCCCTGTGAATGCGCTTGATCTCGAGCTGCATGTGCTCGCGCAGCTTCTTGTCGAGCGCACCGAGCGGTTCGTCCATGAGAATGATGGAGGGGCGGTAGACCATGCAACGGGCGAGCGCCACGCGCTGCTGCTGGCCGCCGGAAAGTTCCTTTGGATAGCGCTGCGCGATATGCGGCAGGCGGATCATTTCCAGGGCTTCCTGCGCGCGTCGGCGCGCCTCTTCGGCCCGCACCTTGCGCATCTTCAGCGGGAAGGCGATGTTTTCCAGAATGGTCATATGCGGGAACAGCGCGTAGTTCTGGAAGACGACGCCGATATCGCGCAGATGTGGTGCGCTATAGGTCACCTCGTCAGTGCCGATCAGCACCGCGCCGCCATCGGGGCGGGCAAGGCCGGCTACAAGGCTGAGAAGCGTCGTCTTTCCCGAGCCAGACGGCCCGAGCAAGGTGAGGAATTCGCCCTCGGCGACGGTCAGGTCCGTCTCGGCGAGTGCGACGAACTCCCCGTAGCGTTTGGAGAGCTTCTGCACGGTCAGGCTGGATGAAGACATGGCGGCCCCGCTGGGTGGTGATAACTTGAAGGGCGGGGCCCGCTCGCAATCGAGCCCCGCATTCGATCAGCTGAGGAGCCAGCTGTTGTAGCGCTCGATGACGGCGGCCTGGTTGTCGAGCCAATATTTGGCATCGATCTGGACGCCGCGCGCGATATGTTCGGGATAGGTCGGGGAATCCTGAGCGATCTTCGCGTCGATCATGTCGAACACTTCGGGCTGGGTCACGCCGGCTGCGAAATATTCCATCAGGGCCGCCTGGCGCTTGGCGTCGGAGGCGAATTTGATGAACTCGCGGCAGGCATCCGCGTTCGGCGTGCCGGCGAGGATCGACCAGCTGTCGAGGCCCCAGATGTTCTGGTCCCAGACGATCTCGACGGGCGCGCCGGCCGTACGGGCAGACTGAGCGCGGGAGACCCAGGTCGGGATCAGATCGACTTCGCCGGAGGTCAGCATCTGCTCGACCTGTGCGCCGCTCGTCCAGAACACCTCGACATTCGGCTTGATGCGGTCGAGCGTCTTGAAGGCGCGGTCGATATCGCAGGGGTAGACGTCCTTGGCGGCGATGCCGTCGGCCATCACCGCCTGCTCGATCGTGTCGAATGGATGCTTGCGCAGCGCCCGGCGACCGTCGAAGCCCTCAACATCATAGAAATCCTTCCAGGACTTCGGCGCTTCGCGACCTTCGAACGCATCGGTGCGATAGGCAAGCACTGTGGTGTAGACATTGTTGCCGACGCCGTATTCGGACATGTACTGCTTTGGCAGGGTCGCAACCACGGGGTCGCTTTCGAGGCCATGCGGCTCGAGATATTTCTTGTCGCCGGTCGTCAACATCAGGATGGCCGGCTGGCTGATCTTTGCCATGTCCCAGGTGTAGGAACCGGCATCGACCATGGAGCGGATCTGCGCGGTCGGCTCGGCATTGGCCTGCACGCCGACCACCTCGATCCCCGTCGCTTCCTGGAACGGACGGTAAAAGACCGCGCCGTAGGCCTTGGTATAAATGCCGCCGTCGTCGCGCACGACGATGCGCTTGCCCTCGGCGCGCGACGGCGTCCAGATCGCGGGGGTGGCGAGTGCTGCGCCCGCGATGGCGGTGGTTTTCAAGATCTGGCGACGCGACCAGCCCTGTTTCAAAATGCTCATGCCTGTTCTCCTCTTGCTTTGTTTCGTTGCTGATGCCGGCTCTCTGGCCGATACGGGTGGACTTGTGGATCCGCCGGCCTAGGTCGCCGGCGGAAGGAGGCGGCTCGGGTTGAACAATCCCCTCGGATCGATGGCCGATTTGATGGCGCGCATCAGGGTCAGGTCCGCCGGTGTCTTGTAGCGGTCCATTTCCTTGAGCGAGACCTGGCCGACGCCATGCTCGGCGCTGAACGTGCCGCCCAACGCATGCGCGACGTCATTAATGGCGTGACGAATGGCTGTTGCCATCTCGTCGCGCTTTTCCAGCCCGTTCCAGTGCTCGAACGAAAAGAACGGAATGAAATGGACATTTCCGTCGCCCATATGGCCAACGATGACCAGAGCCGCTTCGGGCGCCAGCGCGCGAACGGCTGCGCCTGCGCGGGCGATGAATTCGGCCGTGGCCGAAACCGGTACGGCACAATCGGTGGTCAGGCCGACGCCGGCTTTTTTGTTGGCCTCCGAGACGCTGTGGCGGATCTCCCAGAGAGCGGCGCGCTGGCTGTCGCTCGCGGCGATGACCGCATCGGCGATGAGGCCGCTTTCGAAGGCCTGCTCCAGAACGGCCTGCAAGGCTCCGTCGAGATCTTCCTCGCCGCCGGTGTCAGACAGTTCGACCAGGAGATGCCAGGCGTGTTCGGTCTCTAGTGGCGCGCGGCGCTGCGGCACATGGCGGACAACGAGGTCGAGCTGCATCTGATTCATCAGCTCGAAGCCGGAAAGCTTCGCGGCTTTGCGCTCCTGCATCAGCGTCAGCATGCGGACAGCGGCCTGCGGATCGGAAAGGCCGATCCAGGCGATCGCATGACGCGTCGGCAGGGGATGCAGCTTGAGGACGGCGGCGGTGACGATGCCGAGCGTTCCCTCGGAGCCGATGAACAAATGCTTGAGATCGTAGCCGGTGTTGTTCTTGCGCAGTGCCTTCAGGTCCGACCAGATGGTGCCGTCCGGCAGCACCGCTTCAAGCCCCAGGACGTTCTCGCGGGTATTGCCGTAGCGAAGGACGGATGTTCCGCCGGCATTGGTGGCGATAGTGCCGCCAATCTGGCAGGAGCCTTCGGCGCCGAGGCTGATGGGATAATAGCGGCCGGCCTCGCGGGCGGCCTCCTGCACATGGGTGAGCACGCATCCGGCTTCGGCCTCCATGGTGTTGTTGACCGGATCGACCTTGCGGATACGCCGCATGCGCTCGAGGTTAACGATGACGGGCGCAGGGCCGTCGGACGGCGGGACTGAACCGCCGACGAGGCCCGTATTGCCGCCCTGCGCCAGGACCGGAACCGCATGGCGATGGCAGCAAGCCACAATGGCGGAGACCTGATCGACAGTCGCCGGTCGCGTGACGCACAAGGCCTTTCCCCGATAGCGGCCCCGCCAATCTTCCGTCGCAAACGCCATATCCGCGTCTCCGACGAAGACCGCATCCTTGCCGACGAGATCGATCAGTTCCTCGACTAGTGTCATCATGCCGTCCCAAATTAATCGATATACGATTACTGTAATTGCTATACGATACAGATGTTCAAGCCTCTTGGCAAGAGGCGGCGGCATTCGCAGCGGCGTGGCCATGATCTGCGGCTTCACCGCCAGGACCACGATCGCGGGGCTGAACGCGGCATCCAGCGTCTGCGTGCAAATACAGGGAAACGGCGGGACCAAGGTTCAAGAAGCGTCAGGAGAATGATTGATGAACGCAAGCGTTGAGAGCCGACGGACCGGTTCGGCCTCGCGGATCATCATCGCGCCGGCGAGGCGAGCTGCCGGGCCTTCATCGACCCCACTGCCTGGTCGCAATGGCTCCACCGGACGGCATGACCGGATGCATCTACGAATTCGACGTGCGCGCTTGCGGAGTTTATCGGGTGGCGCTGACCTAGCGCGGCAATCATCCGAATGTGGGTAAGACCTCGGGCGCCACGGATGTCGTCGAGGCCCGGTTTGCCGAACTGGTCCCGAATGAGCGTGTTGTTCAGCTCGTCACGTTTCAGTCCGACGACCCAGCCTTTGCGGGCGAGATGCGACTGATGCGGAGCCTTTCGCCGTTCACGGCGTGGTCCGCTGGCGACGCAAGGACCTCGTGCAGTGGCTGTTCCAGGAGTTCCGGGTCTCTGTCGACGAGACGACGGTCGGGCGAGAACTCAAGACACTCGGCTTTGCCAAGCTTTCCGCTCGCCCGCGCCATTACGCCCAGAACGAATTGGAGGGTGAGGTTTTTAAAAAGACTTCCCCGCCGCGCTGGCAGAGATCGGGGCGAAATGCCCGCCCGACACGGACATCGAAATCTGGTGGGCCGACGAAGCCAGAATAGGGCAAAAGAACAAGATCACGCGCCGCTGGGCACGCCGGGGAACCCGACCGTCGGCCCCGCACGACCAGCGCACCATGTGGGCTTATATCTTCGGCGCGATCTGCCCGAAAATGGGCAAGGGGGCTGGCCTCGTCCTTCCCTATTGCGACACCGAGGCGATGCAAGAACACCTTGCCGAAATCAGCAACGCCGTCGATCCCGGAGCACATGCCGTGCTCATTCTCGACCAAGCCGGATGGCACGTCACGCCGAAGCTGAAGGTGCCGGACAACATCACCTTGATGTTCCTGCCGCCGCGGTCGCCGGAATTGAACCCGGTCGAGAACCTCTGGCAGTTCATGAGGGACAACTGGTTGTCGAACCGCGTCTTCAAGGACTACGACGACATCGTCGATCAATGCTGCCGCGCCTGGAACAGGCTCGTCGATCAGCCGTGGAAGATCATGTCCATCGGAATGCGCGATTGGGCCCATCGGTCATGATCCGTGCTCGTTGGTATCAGTGGCAATCAACAGCACGTCGTATCAACTGTTGTTCAAGATTCCCTCCAGGCCGTGGTCCCAGTAGGGTTGGTTCCCAAATCTGTCCACGAGCCAATCTACGAAAACTCTGACTTTTGGCGCCAGCTCGCGCGAACTCGGATAGAGCGCCCACAGCGTCTGGGTTGAGATCAGCGGGTATTCGGGCAACGCTGGCACGAGAGCACCAGATCGAAGCTCGTCCGATGCGCACCAAGTGGCCATCAGAGCGATACCAAGCCCGGTAGAGGCTGCATCGCGTACGGCGCTGCCGTCATTGATGCGCAGACTTGGGGTAACTCGCCGCTCGATCACCTCTCCATTCTTGCCTCGGAACGTCCAGAGATCGAGCGTGCCGACGACGAGACAAGCATGTTCCGCCAGGTGGTCGGGGGTGTTCGGCCGCCCGTGTCGCTCGATATATCCGGGCGATGCAACCAGCACTCTATTATCTGGAGCCAGTCGCCGAGCGACAAAGGATGAATCGCTCGGCTCGGTATAACGAACGGCCACATCGAAGGCACCTTCGACCAGATCGACTATGCTGTCCGAGATGCGCAAATCAAGGGCGAGTTCGGGATACTTCGTACAGAAGTCTGACAGGCCCGGCACGATGTGCATCCGCGCGAACGAGGACGGAGCTGCCACCCGCAATGTGCCGCGCGGGGCGGCTTGCTCTCGCCCCAGTGCCGCTCGAGCGGATTCCGCAGCGTGCACCACATGTTCCGCATGGGGCAGGAAGGCGATGCCGTCCTCGGTCAAGGTTGCTTGCCGCGTCGTGCGATGGAGAAGCCTGGCGCTGAGCTTTCGCTCGAGGGCCGCCAGTCTGACGCTGGCTCCGGCTGGCGTGAGACCTAAATCGCGCGCTGCGGCGCTGATACTGCGGAGTTGAGCGATGCGCACGAACAGCTTCAAATCGTCGACGTCCATGGGGCCGCTTTCAATGTTTTGTCGAAACTGATCTTAAATCTGAGCTGCTACCGAAAGCAATCTCGATAAATCAAATAGGAGACATCGCGATGGCCCAGAGCTTATCGGGGCCGTCGAACGCTTCCCCAATGACAGGACATCGAACATCTCGCAGGCGGTCAAGGATTTAACCCCGGGCCGTCCGTCTCAAGAAGGAAGAACGATGACTATCGCCACATCCCCGGCCAAAGACGCCAGTCCAAACCTTTTCGGCCGCGGCTACGCGTCAATGTTCGCGCCCGAAAAGTTGACGGTCGGCGTTTATTTCCCGATCGAATCTTTCGACGGACCCGAGCCGGCTATGCTCGACCAGATCGAGCTCGCCCAGCAAGCCGAGCGTCTTGGCTTTGCCGCCCTCTGGGCGCGGGACGTACCACTGAATGACCCGAGCTTCGGCGATCTGGGCCAGATTTACGACCCTTTCGTCTGGCTCGCAACGATCGCAGCGCACACCTCCACCGTTTCGCTTGCCACGGGCGCCGTCATCCTGCCGCTCCATCACCCAATTGATGTCGCCAAGGCGTCGGCCTCGCTCGATCGACTGTCCGGCGGGCGTTTCGTGTTCGGCGTCGCGTCAGGCGATCGTCCGGTCGAGTATCCGGCCTATGGGCGCGACGCGAACCTGCGGTCCGAACTTTTCCGCGACGCGTTCGACTACGTGGAAGCGTTGCTCACAAAGCGTTTTCCGGCCCACACGTCGGCGCATTATGGGCGGCTCGGGGGTGGCGGCGATCTCGTGCCCAAACCTCTCCCGCCCCGGCTGCCCACGCTCGTTACCGGGCAAAGCCAGCAATCTCTGGATTGGATCGCACAGCGTAGCGATGGTTGGATCACATATCCGCGCGACCCTATTCAGCAAGCGCAGGTCGCCTCGCGTTGGCGCGAAGCCCTCGACCGCCTAGGAGCAGGATTCAAGCCGATCGCTCAATCGCTCTACGTCGACCTGGCCGCGGATGCGAATACAACGCCGAGCCCCATCCATCTCGGATATCGGGTCGGACGGCGTCGGCTGGCTGAGTTGCTGGACGAGCTGCGTTCAAACGGGATCAACCACGTCGCACTCAACCTCAAGTTCAGCCGGAGACCGGTCGCCGAAGTTCTCGATGAGATCGGAGCTGAAGTCATTCCGCATTTCAGCATCAGTGGGCCATGAGCCGCATGGACGCTGTCAGCACTAAACCTTGGCAGATCCTCTGATCAGCGCCTGCAGATCCATCAGCAAGCCCCCCACTGCCAGGACGATGTCGGCAGTTTGCGATTTTTAGCTTTGCCAAAACAAGGAGCATACAATGAAAGCGATGACACTCAAATCTTTCGGCGGTCCAGGATCGTTCGAGCTCTCCGAAGTTCCAAAGCCCGTTCCGCAGGCGGGACAAGTCCTCGTTCGCGTCCATGCCACGTCGGTCAATCCCCTGGATTACCAAGTTCGGCGCGGCGACTATCGCGATTATGTACCACTGCCGGCCATTACCGGTCATGACGTGTCCGGCGTCGTCGAAGCCGTCGGTCCAGGGGGCAAGGTGTTCGCTCCGGGAGACGAGGTATGGTACACGCCGCAAATCTTTGACGGCTCGGGCAGCTATGCCGAATACCACGTCGCGGACGAAAACATCATCGGACGCAAGCCCAAGTCGCTAAGCCATCTCGAAGCAGCAAGCCTGAGCCTGGTTGGTGGTACGGCGTGGGAGGCTTTGGTCTCGCGTGCGGCTCTGAGAGTAGGGGAAAGCATTCTGATCCATGGCGGCGCAGGAGGGGTCGGTCACGTGGCGATCCAAGTCGCGAAAGCCATAGGTGCGAAAGTGTTCACGACCGTCCGCGAAGACAACTTCGACTTCGCACGGAGCATCGGGGCAGATGTGGTCATCGACTACAGGAAAGAAAACTACATCGATGCCATCATGCGGGAAACGGATGGCCGCGGCGTTGATGTCGTGTTCGATACGCTTGGTGGCGATACACTAACCCACAGCCCAAACGTCCTTGCGCAGCTTGGCCGTGTCATCTCGATCGTGGACATCGCACAGCCACAGAACCTCATCGAAGCTTGGGGCAAGAATGCAAGTTATCACTTCGTGTTCACGCGGCAGAACCAAGGCAAGCTCGATGAACTCGCCACGTTGGTTGAGCGCGGTCAACTCCGGCCGCACGTCGGCGCTGTCTATACGCTTGCTGATCTGTCTCTCGCCCATGCGCTGCTCGAGACCCCGAACAACGGTGTCCGGGGCAAGATCGCCATTGCAGTCGACCCGTCGGCAGGCCCGCGCGCAAGCTAATAACCACTGAAACTCTCCAAAGGTGCAATCATGATTTACGAGATCGCTCAGCTACCCGTTCACAAAGAACGGCTTGAACACTTCAGACAAGCATTCGCTGATGTCGTTCCACTGCTCCGCCGCGCACAGGGTTATCGAGGACATGTTCTTGCACAAGGGATCGAAACGCCCGAAGTCTTCAGCCTTATCGTGCAGTGGCGCTCTCTCAAGGATCATTCGCCGGGCTTCGAGGCGAGCGAAGACCATGCGGTATTCATGAGAGGTATCCAGGAATACTTCTCGGAAGAACCGACGGTCTATCATTTCGAAGGCGCAGCTTTTTCCGCTATCGGACATGAAGATCGAGATGTAGCAGCAACGTAGGCAACGTCCTTCAACCGATAAATATGCGGATTCAAGACTCTCGGGTGGTTGTCGGGTCGTGTCGACGACCACCCGGTTCTGGAACTTGAATCGCCGTGTGGCGCGCATATTCAGGTTGGAATGGAAGACTTTCAAATGGAGATACCCATGAAAGCCATTGGATACAAAATCCCTTCACCCATCTCGGCTGCGGATTCGTTCATCGACATTGACTGCCGAAGCCTCAGCCTAAGGGCCGCGACATCCTGGTAGAAGTGAAGGCAATTTCGGTTAACCCGGTCGACTACAAAATCCGTCGGAGCACGGCGCCGACCGACGGGACCGATTGGAAAGTGATTGGTTGGGACGCTGCAGGGGTGGTCGTCGCGGTCGGTACGGATGTCACCGGCTTCAAGCCGGGTGACGATGTCTGGTATGCAGGCTCTGTCATCCGTCCAGGGGCCAACGCCGAGTTCCATCTCGTCGATGAGCGTCGTTGGCAGGAAGCCGTCGAAGCTTCGCTGGGCCGAAGCCGCAGCATTGCCGTTGACTTCCTTGACTGCCTGGGAAGCCTTTTTTGATCGCCTGGATGTCAAGAAGTCGGTACCAGGAGCTGCCGCCGCCATCCTGATTATTGGCGGGGCCGGCGGAGTAGGATCGATTGCCATCCAGATCGCGTGGCAGTTCACGGGCCTGACCGTTATCGCGACCGCCTCGCGTCCGGAAACCAAGGATTTCGTGAAGTCACTCGGAGCGCACCATGTGATCGATCACTCCAAGCCGCTCGCCACCCAGATTGCGGCGTTGGACATCGGTGCTCCTGCGTTTGTTTTCTCAACGACACAAACCGCCCAGCATATCGATGACATTGCCGAATTGATCGCGCCGCAAGGGCGTGTCTGTTTGATCGATGATCCCTCGGGCTTCGATATCATGACATTCAAGCGTAAATCGGTGTCGATCCACCACGAGCTCATGTTCACGCGTGCCATTTACGGCACGCCGGACATGGACGAACAGGCGAGAATCCTGAACGAAATTTCGCGCGCGGTCGATGACGGAAGGATTCGAACAACCGCTACTCAAAACCTTCAGATCAATGCGGCAAATCTGAAGAAAGCCCACGAGCAGCTCGAAAGCGGTTCGACTATCGGCAAGGTCGTGCTCGAAGGGTTTGCGTGATCAACCGCTGGCGGCCTGTCGCTCGCGCCGCCAACTAGTACCTATGCGGAGAAGTATCATCTGCCAGGAGATGATCAACATCATTCTCTGGTTCGGCTGCCACCGGTTGACGACCGGTTTGGGCGTGGCAGTTCCAACACGTCGTCTGATAGTTCAGTTCCATAATTCTGGCTATCTCGCAAAAGGTCCGTTTAGGGCCCGAAAAGCGACTTTCGTACAAGTCTCTGGGTAATCAGGCCCCGCAACTAAAGACAAAAACACACAAAAGCCCGCACGGAACAAAACCGGCGGGCTTTTTGGCGTTTGGGGTTCAGGTGCGCGGCGGCGAGGCGCGGCAGACAATCGCCCTGCTTCATGAGTTCGAAGCGCTCGACGGAAACGTCAAAAGCCCCATCGGAGCGCGGGGGTCAGGACGGGAGCGTCCCAGAATTGGTGCCCGGTCTCGTCGAGAACAGTCAGCGTCACCGACAGTCCCGCCATGTCGAGAGAGGTGACATACGATCCGACCAGCGAACGGGCGACGATAAGGTTGCTCGCTTCGACGCGTGCCCGCAGAGCGCCATACATGAGATAGAGTTCGGACGCGGGTGTGCCGCCGAAGCCGTTGATGAAGAGGAGAACGTCGCGACAGCCTTCCGAAGGCAGATCCTTGATGACATCCTCGGCAAGGAGCTTTGCGATCGTTTCCGCGTCGCGGAACGCGGAGCGGGCGCGGCCGGGTTCGCCGTGGATGCCGACGCCCACCTCCATTTCACCCGGCCCAAGGGTAAACGTCGCGCAGGTCTCTCCGGGCACGGTGGCCCCGCCGATGGCCAATCCCTTGCTGCGCGTGAAGGCCACGATTTCGTCTCCAAGGCGTTTCAAGCTTTCGAGCGACATGCCGGCCTCGGCGGCGGCGCCGACGATCTTCTCGACGACCAGCGTGCCGGCGACGCCGCGGCGGCCGGTGCTGCGCGGCGCGGTCTCCGCGGCGACGTCGTCATTGACGACGACCATCTCGACGCGGAGGCCACGGGCCTCTGCCACTTCGGCGGCCATCTCGAAGTTTATGACGTCGCCATCGTAATTCTTCACGATCAGGAGAGCTCCGACGCCGGTATCACAAGTCTCGATCGCGGCCGAAATCTGGTCTGGCGTCGGCGAGGTGAAAACGTGCCCGGCGCAGGCGGCATCGAGCATGCCATGGCCGACGAAGCCCACGTGCATAGGCTCGTGCCCGGCGCCGCCGCCGGAAATGACGGCGACCTTGCCTTCTTTGAAACGCTTGCGACGGACGAATTTTCGGTCGGGGCCGAACATGACAAGGCCATCATGCGCGCGCACGAAGCCTTCAAGGCTCTCTGCGACGAACGTGTCGGCCCCGTTCATGAACTTCTTCATGCCTTCCTCCCGGCCGCGATCCTACCGCATAATTCCTTAGATCGTAATCGATTCAAAGGAAAAATTATTCAGCAAATTTAAAGTGTTACAGCGACCTTCGCGCGTCATGGTTGGCGCGCGGCCCTGCAAGTCATTCCAGCCAGCGTACCAAGCGCGCGGACGTCCGCTCAAAGAAGAGCGGATAGTTTTGCGATAAATTCCGCGACCGCCTCGTCGAAGTGCCTGTTCTTCCGCTCGTCGCCTGTGTCTGGAACCATCAGCGTGAGTGTTCGCAAGCCCTCCGAGGTGGCGACCTCCGGCAGCTTGCCCGGATGGGCGCGCCCATAGGCATCGAGAAAGCGCTCCTGCTCCGCCGGGCTCATGTGGCAGACGCGGAAAATGGTCGGCAGATGGCGCGAGGGCAGGGGCGTCGGATAGGCGGGGCTGGTGATTTGCGTGACAAAGCTGCGGTGCTTGCCGAGCGCCGCTGCTAGCCGTTGGCGGGTGCCGGAGGGGCGGCCGTCTATGATGTCCGCCAGGATCGCTTTGTAGGCGACCGTTGCCTCTTCGCTTGCCTCGCGCGCCATCTCAGCCCCTTGCCTTGCCGCCACCGGTGTTCAATCCCGAAAGCGTCTTGCGCACAAGCGGCATTCGCGCCGGTGCCATGGAAAACTCGCGAAAACCACAGGCGAGCAGGTCCGGCAGGGCGCTGGGGTCGGCTGTGAGATCGCCACAGATGCTGACCGGCTTTCCCGTCGCCAGCGCCAGCGGAACCGTGTGCCTGAGGAGGCGCAAGGTTGCCTCGCGCGACGCTTCGTGGAGGTGTGACACCTCGGCGCTGTCGCGCGCCGCTGCCCCAATATATTGGGCTAGGTCGTTGGTGCCGAAGGAAAAGAAGGTGGCTTGCCTAAAGGCCTCGGGCATCAGGGCGGCGGCGGGCACCTCCACCATGATGCCGAGCGGAGAGATCGCGTGGTCGATCCGCCGTTCCGAAAGGGTCGCGGCCTCTTCCGTGAAGATCCTGGCGGTTTCCTCTACTTCGGCGGGCGACGTCACCATCGGAACGAGAACGCGTAAGCGTCCCGCCGGGGCCGCCCGCATCAAGGCGCGCGCCTGCGTTCGCAGCAACTCTGGCCGGGCCAGAAGCAGGCGTATGCCGCGCAGGCCAAGATACGAGGAGAGGTCAACCTGGGTGCCCGGCAGCGGCTTGTCGGCACCGAAGTCGAACAGGCGAATCGTAACCGGCCGGCCCTGCGCCCAGATCAGCGTTTCGCGGTAGATGTGCTCCTGCCGCTCCTCGTCGGCAAGCTCGGCCGATGTCGGGAAGAGATACTCCGTGCGTAGCAGACCGATGCCGTCGAAGAGCCGCGGCGAGAGCCCTCGTAGTTCATTGGGATGATCGATGTTGGCGCGAAGGGTAACGGCGACGCCGTCGGCGGTCTCGCAGGCCTCCGACGGCTCGTCCTGTTTCTGCGAGGAATCCGGTTCGGTAAGGGTATAGACGGCCGGCGTCTCATCCGCGTCATCGACGCCGTGTACATAGCCTTCGTCACCATGCACGAAAAGCTCCGTGCCGTGATCGATCGTCACGTCGCCGACGCCGACCACCATCGGCACGCCGCGGCTTCTGGCGAGTATCGCCACATGGCTGGCGACGCTTCCGCCCTCTAGGACGACGGCGCCACCGCCGGTCCAGTCGTGTGCGAGAAAAACGCTGGGCGCGATGTCCCGGCCAACGAAGACCGATCCTCGCGGAAAGTCCGGGGGCGCTTCGCCGTTCAGCGACCGCAGGACCTGGTTCTTGATGTCGAGCATGTCGCCGCCGTGGGCGCGGATGTGTTCGTCGTCGGCGGCCTCGAAACCGCGGATATAGTCGTCCATGGCGGATGCCCAGGCGAAGGCGGCGCTCTCTCCCTCGCGGATGCGGGCAAGGCTCGGCTCAAGGATCGCTGGGTCCCTCAGCATCTCAATCTGGAATTCGAGGATCGCGGCGCTCTCAAGGTCAGAGCCTTCCGCGAGCGAGCGCAATGCCGAAACGGCGTTGTCGACGGCAAGCAGAAGCCGCTCCCGGTCTTTTCCAGACGACACCGTTGCCGTGCTCGGAGCGCGGGCGCGCGGCGGGACGTGGGCCGTTCCACGCGCGTAGCCCGGCGACGCGCCCTGGCCTTTGAGCCTAAGAGGAACGGGCATGGCTCTTCTCCTCGTCGAAATTCCGCTCGACGAGGGCGCATAGCGCCTTCACCGCGTCCTCGGCCCCGATCCCTTCCGCCCGGATGGCGAGGACGAAGCCCTTGCGGATACGCGCACCCATGATCTTGACGATGCTCTTGCCGTTGAGCCACACGCCGTCGTCGTTGACCTCGACGCCGATCATGCAGGGAAACGACTTGGCAAGGCGGGTGAACACCACGGAGGGACGGGCATGGAGGCCGATATCGTGCGTAACCTCGACGCGCGCGGATACGGGGCCGGACAGATGCGCCGCCGATCCCCCTCGCGGTGCCTGGCGGTCGGTCATGGTGAGAGTTCCTCGGCGGTCGCGACAACGCGGGCCAGCGCCGCGCCCCCGGAGGCCTCGGCCGCTGCCATCACCGCGCCTTCGACAATCGGGGCATTGCAGATCAGGACCCGGCGCGCGCGGACAGGATCCAGCATCTCGATCGCCATTTCGCTGTTCGTCTCCGCGCCGCCGAGATCGACGAACACAGCGACGCCGGCGTCAGACCAGGCGCTGGTGATCGCCGCCAGGATATCCTTGGCATTCGTGCCGAGCCCGCCTTCGGCATTGCCGCCGCACCAGGCGAGCGGCACGCTGTCGCCGACCATCTGGCGCACCATGTCCGCCGCGCCGCGCGCGATCAGGGGTGAGTGCGACACGATGACGATCCCGACATTTGCGCCATTGGTAGTCATGCGGATGGAAACTCCTCCAGAAAGCGGCAGATCGACCCCGTCAACAGTGCGCAGCTACAGGCCCCGGGGTCCATGTGACCGATGGACCTGTCTCCGAGAAAGGACGCGCGCCCGCGCAGGGCCTTCATTGCAATCGTATCTTGCGCGGCGACGGTGGCGGAGACGGCGACCTCCGCCGGTGGGCTCCGCTTCAGGACCGCGCGCTGCACTGCGTAGAGCACATCCAGCAACGTCTTGTCACCAGCCTGCGACCGGCCGCGTCGGGCGACCGCCTCGACCGCGGGAGGCAGGGTTTCGGTCAGCGGCACGTCCACCTCGCCCGCGCGCAGGCGGCGGCCCATTTCGATCAGAAGCGTGCCGTAGAGCGGACCCGCCGCGCCGCCGATCGTCGCGACGAGCAGCATGCCTATCCGTTCCATCGCCTCCGGCAGCGGCAGACCGCCGAGCTGGTCGCGCTCGGCGTAGACGGCTTCGCTTCCGCGTTTCATGTTGGTGCCGTGATCCCCGTCGCCGATCGCGCGGTCGAGCGCGCCGAGGTGATCGGCATTGGCGACGATCACCGCATGGCAAGCCTCGATGAGACCGGGAAGGAGAAGGCGGCTGGTTTGCACGTGGTCCCCCGTCAATGTGTCAGCCGGCCGCCGCCGCGGCCTCGAACGCCGCTGCCACGGCTTCGGCCCCGGGATCGGACACGCCTTCGAGATCGTGCGCTGCGAGATAGGCGGATCGTCCTGCCTTGGCGCGGGTCATGCCGCCGGTCGCCGAGGCGCCGGCTCTGGCGGCCGCGGCCGCGGCGGCGAGGTCGCCCGACGCAAGCGCGGCGAGCGCCGGCGCCAGCGCATCGACCATCGTGCGATCGCCCGGGGTCGCGCCGCCGTAAAAGGTCATGCGATCGAGCCCGGCGGCAAGCGCCGGTCCGGCGCCGGCGCCTTCGGCGAATTTCCGCGCCGCCGCGGTGAAGAAGATGGAAAGAAGCACGCCGCTCGAACCACCCATCGTGGTTCCGAGCGCCTCGCCAATCGCCGCGCTGGTGGCGGCGGGGCTGCCGAGCGGCAGCGTCGGGAGGAGGGCCAGGACGCTTCGCGCGCCGGTCGCAACGGTTGATCCCGTGTCGCCGTCCCCCGTCTTCGCGTCGAGCCGGTTTAGTTCTGGCTCCAGTGCGATCAGCTTGCCGCAGACGGCTTCGAGCAGCCTGCCGACAACCGCCGGATCGGCAGCGGTCGCCTCGTCCCCGTTCGGGCCTCTCGCATCTCCGTTCGGGCGTCGCGGCGCTGGCAGCACGGCCAGGCCGTGCCGCTTCGTCGGCGCCACCCATGCCCTCGGCGCGACGGCGGAGGTGAGCGCGGCTTCGCGCGCCGCGTCGAGCTTGATCAGCGACAGCGAAAACCCGTTCATGTTGAGGGCGGTCATCAGCGGCGCCGGTCCGATGATCAGGTCGATACGATCGGCCAGCGGCGAATCAAGCACGGCCTTGGCGATGACGCCCATCTCGATTGGGGGGACGGCGCCAAGATTGTTGATCAGCAGCGCCTGCTTCCCGCCCGACTTGATCGAGGCGGCCAGCCGCTTTGCCATCGTCGTCACCAGCGCGGCCGCCTCTCTCAGCGCAATACGCTCGACGCCGGGCTCGCCATGGATGCCAAGTCCGAGTTCACCTTCGTCGGGGCCGAGGCGATCCTCATGCGCCTGTCCGGGGATGGAGCAGGTGGAGAGCGACATGCCGAGCGAGACGATGTCGGCGGCGGCGGCGCGCGCCGCGTCAGCGACCATTTCGAGGCTTTGACCGGCTTCTGCCAGATGGCCGGCGATCTTATGCACGAACAGCGTGCCAGCGACGCCGCGCGGCTGCGGCAGGTCGGGAAGGGCGATGTCGTCGGCGATGATGACCATTTCCACCTTGAAGCCCTCGGCGCGCGCCTTTTCGGCGGCGAGCCCGAAGTTGAGCCGGTCGCCGGTGTAGTTCTTGACGACCAGCAGGCAGCCGGGGGTACCCGTCACGGCGCGGATCGCGGTCAGCACGGCGTCGACGCTCGGCGAGGCGAAGATGTCGCCGGAAACGGCCGCCGTCAGCATGCCTTTGCCGACGAAGCCGACATGAGACGGTTCGTGTCCCGCGCCGCCGCCCGAAATCACCGCGACCTTCGCCTTGTCCCAGTCGGCGCGAACGATCACCTTGATCGCCGGATAGGTATCGAGCCGGGCCAGATGCCCCGGCGCGGAGGTGAGCAGCAGGCCGTCGAGGGCCTCCGTGACGATGTCTTCCCTGCGGTTGAAAAAGTGCTTCATCCTATCCACCCACTCATTGCGTTCGTTCCTGCTGTCACGCCAGCCGCTGCCCGCCCGCGTCGAAATAGAGCGGGTTTCGCAGCTTCAAATCGATCCGGTCGCTACGCTGGATCGCGAGATAGGGATCTGCAAGCGTCACCAGCTTGTGCTCCCCAACCTTGATATGCAGGTGGTTCTGGTCGCCCAGATGTTCGATCCAGTCGATCGTGGCGTTGCCCCGCTCAGAAACCGAGATCTCCAGATGCTCGGTCCGGGCACCGATTGTCCTCGTACCGTGCGGTGCGCTTCCCCCGGGCAGGAGACCTTCCGGGATAAGGTTGATATGTGGCTGGCCGAGCCGCGCGGCGACATGGAGGTTCGCCGGGTTGCTGTAGATTTCGCGTGGGCTTCCGATCTGCACCAACTTGCCGTCCGCGAGGATGCCGATGCGGTCCGCCATCGTCATCGCCTCGACCTGGTCGTGGGTGACATACAAAAGGGTGGCTCCGAGTTCGCTCTGGATGCGTTTCAGTTCCAGCCGCAGCTCAGCGCGCAGCTTTGCGTCCAGCGATGACAAAGGCTCGTCCATTAGGAAGATTGCGGGCTTGCGCACCAGCGCCCGGCCAATCGCCACGCGCTGCATCTCGCCGCCCGAAAGCCGGGTCGAGCGGTTCTCCAGCTTGTGGTCGATGCGCACCATCTTCGCCACCTCGCGCACGCGGGCGTCGACCTCGGCGTCCACCAGCCGCCGCGCGGGCGAGCGCAGCGGAAAAGCGAGGTTCTCGTAGACCGTGAGGTGCGGGTAGAGTGAGTACTGTTGGAAGACAAAGGCGACATCGCGGGTCGCCGGCGACTCGCCGGCGACGTCCCTGCCGGCGATCGTGACGCGGCCGGTATCCGGCTTTTCGAGACCCGCGATCAGGCGCAGCGTCGTGGTCTTGCCGGCGCCGGTCGGACCGAGCAGCACGACGAACTCGCCGTCGCGGATGGTCACGCTCATGTTGTGAACGGCCTGGGTTTCCCCGAATGCCTTGCCGATCCCGGCGAGGGTGACTTCAGCCATGACGGACCTCCGCGTAGAGGGACGAGGGGATCGCCTTGCCCGAGCCGCAATCGAACAGTGAAAGCTTGTCGCTGTTGAGCTCGAGGCCGACATTCTCGCCGACAGTGAAATTTTGATCCGCCGAAACGCGCGCCTTGACCATTCCCTGTGCCGTCTCGACCGAGACGATCTGGTTGGTGCCGAGATATTCGCTGCCATAGACAGCGCCCCTGAAAGGCGCGGCGTCGCTGAAGCGCACATGTTCCGGCCGGATCCCCAACGCCAGTTCACTTGGCTCTTGCGCGGCGTTCACCCGCGGCACGCGGATCGGGATGTCGCCGAGCCTCACCGTCGTCGTGCCACTTTCCAATCCCGCGCGGAAGCGCAAGAAATTCATCGGCGGTGAGCCGATGAAGTCAGCGACATACATCGAGGCGGGGCGGTTGTAGATCTCCTGTGGCGTACCGTACTGCTCGATCACGCCATGGTTCATGACGGCGATCTTGTCGGCCATCGCCATCGCTTCGTGCTGGTCGTGCGTCACATAGACAGTGGTGGCATGGATGCGGTTGTGCAGCTCGCGCAGTTCGTGGACCATGACTTCGCGGAATTCCGCGTCCAGTGTGCCGAGCGGCTCGTCCATCAGAAAGCATTTCGGCCGGCGCACGATCGCGCGGCCGAGGGCGACGCGCTGGCGGTCGCCGCCCGCCAGTCCGGAGACGGAGCGGTCGAGGATATGGCTGATCTGCAGGAGCCGCGCCGTCTCCTCCACGCGGCTTTTGATTTCTGCCTTCGCAACGCCTTGGGACAAGAGCGGGAAGCCGATGTTCTTGCGCACGTTCATATGGGGATAGAGCGCGAAGAGCTGGAAGACGAAGGCGATGTCGCGGGCGCTTGCCCGGTTGAAGGTGACGTCCTCGCCGTCGAGCAGGATCTTGCCGCTGGTCGGCAGCTCAAGGCCCGCGATCATGCGCAGTGTCGTCGTCTTGCCGCAGCCGGAAGGCCCGAGCAACGCCAGGAACTCGCCGTCCCGCACGGTGAAGGTCGAGTCCTCTACCGCGGCGAAATCGCCGAACTGCTTGCGCAGGTTTTCAACCTTGATCTCGGCCATGGCTACTCCGGAAACTTCGAAACGATGATAAACATCACGGTGCCGGCGAGCAGGGTCACCAGCGACCAGGTGTAGAGCACCAGCGCGAACGGCTGGAACAGCATCAGGAAGCCAAGGGCGATGAGCGCCGTGGCGAAATTCTCCATCGGTCCGCGGCGGAAAAAGAAGGCCCGCTTCTTCTTCGGTATGGGCAAGGTTTCGATCGTCATTTGCGCACCGCTCCGAAGGTGATTCCGCGCAAGAGCTGCTTGCGCAGCAGGATGGTGAAGACCAGGATCGGCACGAGGAAGATCGTGGTGCCGGCGGCGACCGCGGGCCAGTCCATGCCGCCCTCGCCGATGATGGTCGGGATGAAGGGCGGCGCCGTCTGCGCCTCGCCCGAGGTCAGAAGCACGGCGAAGGCATACTCGTTCCAGGCGAAGATCAGGCAGAAGATGGCGGTCGCCGCGATCCCGGTCGTCGCCTGCGGCAGCACGACCTTTCGGAAGGCCTGCAGGCGTGTATAGCCGTCGATCATCGCCGCTTCCTCGTATTCGCGCGGGATTTCGTCCATGAAGCCCTTGAGCAGCCAGACGGCGAGCGAGACATTGACCGCCGTGTAGAGCAAGATCATGCCGAGCGCCGTGTCGGACAGACCGAGTTCGCGATACATCAGGTAGATCGGGATCGCGACGGCGATCGGCGGCATCATGCGCGTCGACAGGATGAAGAAGAGGAGGTCGTCGGCGAGCGGCACGCGGAAGCGCGAGAAGCCGTAGGCCGCGAGCGTGCCGAGGAAGACGGCGAGGAAAGTCGAACCGAAGGCGATCACCATGGAGTTGGTAAAGCGCGGCCAGTAGTTCGAGGGACCGGCGATCACCATGTTGCGGCCGCGGGTGATCTCGTCGCAGGTCGACCGCGGGGCCCCAAGCGACTGGATGTATTCCGGCGTCTGCCGGGTGCGCGTGGTGAAGAGGTTGCAATAGCCTTCCAGCGTCGGTGTGAAGACGAGCTTCGGCGGATAGCTGATCGAATCCGGCGGCGACTTGAAGCTGGTCATGAAGATCCAGGCGAGCGGCACCATGGTGATGATCGCATAGACGACGACGATGATGCCGGCTATGCGCTTGGCCGAGGCGCTTGGGTCTACGACGGAATGGGCGGAGGTGGCGCTGCTCATCTCTGCTTCACCTTGTTCAGTGCCTTGACGTAGATGTTGGCGAGCCCGAAGACGGCCACGAAGAGAATGATGGCGAAGGCGGACGCCCGGCCCGTGCGCCAGCTCTCGAAAGCCTCGCGCTTGAGCGTGATCGACGCGACTTCGGTCGTCGAGCCCGGCCCGCCGCCGGTGAGCAGCATCACCATGTCGAACATCTTGAAGTTCTCGATGCCGCGGAAGAGTACGGCCAGCATGATGAAGGGCAGGGCCATCGGGATCGTGATCGACCAGAACTGCCGCCAGGTGGAGGCGCGATCGACTTCGGCCGCCTCATAGATGTAGTCGGGGATCGAGCGCAGGCCCGCGAGGCAGATCAGCATCACGTAAGGCGTCCACATCCAGGTGTCGACGACGATGATCGCCCAGGGCGCCAGCGAGACGGAGCCGAGCATCTCGAAGGAGGATGGCGGCACGCCGGTGATATAAGAGAAGATGTAGTTGAAGAGGCCAATCTGCGGCTGGTAGAGGAACCGCCAGAAATTGCCGACCACGGCCGGCGACAGCATCATCGGGATCAGGATGACGGTCGTCCAGAAGGCGTGGCCGCGAAACTTGCGGTCGATCAGGTACGCGAGCGAGAAGCCGATCAGCGTCTGCAGCAGGATCGTCCAGAAGACGAAATGCGCCGTCGTCTGCATCGCGATCCAGATGTCGCTGTCGGTCAGGACGCGGTGATAATTCTGCAGGCCGACATTTTCCAGCACCGCGTTCGGCCGGTTGGCGCGGTAGTTCGTGAAAGACAGCCGGATCGCCCAGATCAGCGGAAAAATGTTGATGGCGAGCAGCAGTGCGATCGTCGGCGTGATGAAGAGCCAGGCGATGGCGCGGTCGGAGAGGCCGCCGATGCGCCGGGCGATCGAGGCCGGAGCGGAGGTCGCGGCCCGTTCCGCCCCCTTCTCCAGAATGGTCGTATCGGAATTGATCACGGACTTTCCCCTGAGGCTTGGCCCTTGAGGCCTGGAGACCATCGTCGGCGGCCGGGCCGCCCGGCCGCTCGCGCGCCGGACGACCTACCGGGACGAAATCAAAGCTTACCTTCATCCTCGAAGATTTCGGTCCAGTCCTTGACCAATCCGTCGAGCGCGTCCTTGGCCGTGCCCTGATCGGCCACGACGTAGTCATGCAGGCGTTTCTGCATCGCCTGGAGCAGGATGGCATAGGATGGTTCCTGCCAGAAATCCTGCACCTGGTTCATGGCGACGAGGAAGTCGGCCGCGAACGGCTGGCTGTCCTTGAAGGACGGGTCGTTCAGCACGGCGTTGTGCACCGCGTAGCCGCCGAGCTGCCACCACTTCTTTTGCACATCGGGCTGCGCGAACCATTTGATGTAGGCCAGCGCGCCGTCCATGTTGTCGGTGTTGGCGACGACCGAGATGCCCTGCCCGCCGAGCGTCGAGGCCGCCGTCGCTTCCTTCGGATTGACGAAGAAGCCGATCCTGTCGCCGCCGACATTTTCATCCTTGGCAAGGCCGGGGAAGAAGGCGAACCAGTTCATTGCCATGGCTGCCTGGCCCGACTTGAAGGCATCCAGCGTCTCGCCCATGTAGGCATCGGTGTAGCCCGGCGGGGTGCAGCACTTGTAGAGCTCCTTGTAGGCTTCCAGTCCCTTGACCGCGCCTTCCGAGTTCACCGCGCCCTCCATGTCGTATTTTCCGGGCGCTTTCTCGTACTTGAAGCCATAGGGATAGAGCGCCTGCGTGGCACCCATGGTGATGCCTTCCGAGGCGCGCTCGGTGAAGATCGCGGCGCCGTAGACCTTCTTGCCGTCGATCTCCTTGCCGTTGAAGAACTTGGCGGTTTCCAGGAGCTCGTCCCAGGTTTTCGGCGGGGCGAGGTCGCGACCGATCTTTTCCTTGAACTCGGCCTGGATCTCAGGCTTGGCGAACCAGTCCTTGCGATAGAACCAGGCATTAGCGTCGCCCATGGCCGGCAGCGCCCAGTAGTTCGGCGTGCCCTTCGGCCAGGTCGAGTAGGCATAGACGGCGGCTTCGGCGAAGTCGCTCATCTTGATGCCTTCCTTGTCGAAGAAATCGTTGAGCTTGACGTAATAGCCATTTTCAGCCGAGCCGCCGATCCACTGGCTGTCGCCGATCAGGAGATCGCAGAGCTTGCCGCCGGAGTTGAGCTCGTTGAGGATGCGATCGGCAAAGTTCGGCCAGGGCACGAACTCGAACTTCATCTCAGTACCCGTCTGCGCGGTGAAGTCCTTGGACAGTTCGACCAGTGCGTTGGCCGGGTCCCAGGCGGCCCAGCAAAGGGTCAGTTCATCGGCTTGCGCCAGGCTCGGAAGTGCTGTCGACAGGCCAAGCGCCATCGTTACCCCGAGAAGGGGTTGCTTCATCGTTTTCATGAAATCCTCCCAGATTCGAAAGGAAGCCCCACGCCACCTTTCGGAAAACTCTGCTCCTCCATGCCCGCACGGCCCTCATACCGCCATGTTGAGCAATATGTTGAGTACAGCTCAATTTACTCAACAAAGCAAGGGTGAATCTTCGCTGCGCCGCAGCGTCTCTGGCCGGCAAGGAAGGACTCAGCTCTCGCACCGGATCGTTGGCATCGGCCGCTTTTACCATGCCGCCTTCGCGCTCCCGATATTGCAAGTCTCCGTGCAATCAGGCCTCCGCAACCAAATTATTTCATTATATCAATGAGCTAAAGGCTGCGGCTCACTATCGGCCTGATCATCGATCAATTCACACCCTAGGAATGCGCCAATTTCTTCGCAAACGCCGGACATGACGCAACGGGATCGGATGCCGCTCTAGCACTGCCTTCCGCAGGGGATGACGTGAGGTTCGCCTTGCCGGGCCGGATCGGCTTGTCAGAAATACCCTCTTGAAATGCACTGCACTGTGCAGTACACATTGATTGTGCACTCGATAGTGCAACAATAAGAAAGGTAGTGGCATGGAATTTCGCAATGGTTCAGAGGAGGCCTGTCTGAAGGCCCGGACAGCTGCGACGCAAACCGGCAGCGCGCCGACATCGACTGGTGCCTCGCCGCGGCGGCCGGCGCTGATGACGATGATCTTACGGAATGCCGCTCGGGCCGCTGTGTTCGGCGTCTTTGTAGGGTTCGCGTTGCCGATAGCCCGAGCAGCTGAACCGGCCCCGCCGTTCAAGCCGGCGATCAGCGATGAAGCCGCCACCGCCGTCTCGCAGATGGGCAAGACGCTCCTAGCCAGGGACCTGTCGATTACGGCGAGAACCATCAGGGTCTATTTGGACGAGTCCGGACAGCCGCTTCACATCTTTCATAAGATGAAGATTGTCGTGCGCCGTCCTAACCAAATCGCTATCGAGTCCACCGGCGACGACGGCAACCACAAACTGTTCTACGACGGCAAGTCGGCCTCGGTCTTCTTCCCCGACAGAAAGGAATACGCGGTGATTGCCGCATCGGGCGACATACCGTCGGCACTCAATGAGGTGGTGGACAAGATCGATGTCGATTTTCCGCTCAACGGTTTTTTTTCCAACTCTCCGGATGAAGCGTTGTTGAGCGACGCTATCGCCGCCTGGCAGGTCGGGACGGCCAACATCGACGGCGTCGAGTGCCGGCATCTGTTTTTCCATCAGAAGTCTGGGATCGATCTGGAATTGTGGGTCGAGAAGAATAACGCGGCCACACCGCATCGCCTGATCGTCACCTACCGGTTGCTCCCGGGCCAACCCCGTTTCATCGCGGAATTCACGAGCTGGAATACCCAAGCCCATCCGTCCAAGTCCGAATTCGCTTTCCGGCCTCCCGCCGACGCGAAAAAGATCAAACTGCCTCCAGCCGTTGCGCCGGGAACAAAGGGGAGCAACTGATGAACAATCTGAAACGGACCTTTGCCGCTCTTCTCTCAATAACGATCGTAACATCGGGCGTAGCGTTTGCTCAATTTGGACCGCCGCCCGGTGGGCCCCCGCGTCTGCCTTCGGGCGGCCCTCCGCGTCTATCGATGGACGGCATGCCGCGTCCGCAGATGCGCGGCGTCATCCGTCCCCCGGTGAAAGCCCAGGACCGTCCGCCGGTAGCCCGCCGCCTGACACATACGCCGAATGTCGGCGGCGCAAAGCGGCGATTGGCGGAAGGGCCTGGCCGCGGAGGGAATAACTTGTCCGGAAATATCCGCAATACACTGAACTCGGGCGGCAACATCAATGGCAATCGCGCCTTCATGAATTCCGGAGGCAATATCGTCGCAAAGGACTCAGGCAATCTCACGGTGAACAATTCTGGCGATATCAAAGTCTCTGGTAACGGCAACGGATACTTTGGCCGTGGACTCTATAGCCGCGGAGGCTATGGCCGCGGAGACTACGGCGAGGGATATTATGGCGGCGGAAATTATGGAGACGGAGACCATTATGGTCGTGGATACTATCGCCGCGCAGCCTACGCCCTAGGCGGATACGCGGTCGGAGTGACCACTGGTGCCGCGGTCGCTTCGAGCGGCAGCGGAAACACGTATTACGACGGATCTCAGTCTGGGTCTTCTTACACAGATTCCTCTCGCTCAACTCACTCGAGTTCGTCCTCTTCGGGTTCGTCTGGCGCCACGTTTTCCGGTTCCTCTCGCTCAACTTACTCGCATGCGTCCTCTTCGGATTCGTCTGTGGGCACGTCGTCGGGTTCGCCTCGCGCCACCTCCTCGGGTTCTTCAGGCGGGACTTCTGCAGGTTCTTACAATCAGGGCAGCTCCGAAGCATCCGTTGGCGATGGGCAAGGCGGATCGAATCAAGGCGGCAGCAACGGGCCCGCTCCGTCTGTGAATCTGCTGATGGTGGGCCTGTTTGAGAGCCTGCCGCCGGATGGCACAGCATGGACCATGGACGGTGCGGTCGGTTGGCTTCAGGCAGCCGCCGCCAACCTGCGGATCGCCTACAAAATCCCGGGCGACATCGTGGTCACGGGCGAAACTCCATCGTCTGATTACATTAGCGGGTCCGGCGGAAATTAAAGCCTATCAAAATGGCGATCGCAGAAATTCAACAGGGTGGGCCGGATCGGGCATATCCGGCCCTTGCGATGCACCCGGCCCTACAATACATTGTGTGTGCACTCATTAGTGCAATGGGGGTTGCTTATGGACTCTAGCAGTGGTGCAAACGAGGCCGGACCGAAACGGCATAGCGGGTCGCGGGAGGCCATCATCGAGGCGGCCGGGCGGCTATTTCTGGAACGGGGGTTCGGTTCAGTTAGCATGGACGAGTTGGCTAAGGCCTCCGGCGTAGCGCGGCGAACGCTCTACAACCAGTTTGAAACGAAGGAAGACATTTTCCGCGAGATGCTCCTCAGGGTTTCGGGAAAGCTCGAGAAAGCGTTTCCGCCCGGCATCGAGCCCCACGGCGACGTCGAGGACGTGCTTCGTGTCATTGCGCGCACGATTCTGGAGCTGCACAAGCAGCCGGAATACTGCGGGTTTCTTCGGATGGTGGTGGCCGACTCCCGCCAGTTTCCCTGGATCGCCGAGGAGTTTGCCGCGGTGATGGAGCCTCAGACAGCGAGGCTCGTGGAATATCTCGCCCATCAGACTGCGCTGGACATCCTGGACTGCGGCAAGCCGGTGCTTGCGGCTCACCAGTTCATGGGGATGCTCAACGAGATATCTCTGTGGCCCTGGATGATCGGTCGCGAAAGCATACCCTTCGAGGCCGAGGACGTAGTCGACGAGACGATCCGGACGTTTCTGCAGCGATATCGACCCCCGCAATCGAAGGGGCATTGAATGCCTCGCAATTGCCATTCTGGATGGGCTTTCCAAGGGCAATGAAAATGCCAAGCTACACCCACTTTCTCGGTCCACGCCAGCATAGCGTTCAGACGCGGCGCATGCGGATCCGAACGGCCGACATCGTCAATCGACGCGGACCATGTGGTGGTTGGAAGTCTTGAAATTCACTCAGTTAGGGCCGATATTTTCTTCACTTCTTCATCCGGATTGAATGCGAAAGGTGGACATCATACGCTTGCGGGTGGCGACCCGGCGGAAGTGCCTCCTGCATCACCTTCGGCATGGATGCGGACAGCCTCATCCATATCGCCCACCCTGAGGATGGCCATAGCCGCGTCGCGGCGATCTCCGTGCTGAAGGTGGCGATTCGGCGCATCGTAGAAAGCTATCGCCAGCTCGGCATCAAGCAGACGTTCTTCGTTCCGGCCTGGTGCATAGAGCGCTATCCCGCGGCCATCGAGGCCACTCTGGCGGGCGGCCATGAGCTTGCCCACCACGGCTTCCTGCATCAGCATCCGCGCGAGCTTTCGGACGAGGACGAAGCCTATTGGCTGGATCGCAGCATCGACGTAATCGTTAAGGCGAGCGGCCGACGGCCGGGGGGATGGCGAGCGCCGCTCTACAACTTCTCGCACCGCTCGGCCGACCTCCTCGTCTCGAGTGGGTTCGAGTACGACGCCTCGCTGATGGGGGACGATATCCCCTATCTTCTGGAATGCGATGCCGGCCCCCAGGCGGATGCTGCGCCGCCTTGCGCCATGTCTGTCCTCATCGATGGGGCGGTTGCGGCACCTAGACCGGCCCTAGCGCTGAGCCGTCTGGCCCCGGTTTCCGGGGCCAGCGGAAACCATCAGTGCGGCTTTCGTACGCTCTCTGTGATCGCCTCTGCGAGGGTTTCGGCCGCGCGTGAAGGCTTGTTGCGGGGATAGGCGATATGGAACACATCCTCGAAGGTCATGCGCTCGGGGGCAAGGATCCTGAGGCGGCCAGTGCGCACCCATTCGTCTGCATAGTGATCGGGCAGGAAGCCGATATAGGCCCCGCAAAGCAGAAGCAACAGTGTACCCTCCATGTGCGGCGTTGCGGCGGCCCAAGTAAAGTTCACGCCGCAAATCGTCTCGTTCAGCATGTAGGTGCGGCCAGCGAAAGATTGGGATGCCAGCACCGCGTCGGTGAGCTCTTCGTCGGGGCGAGCAAAGAGCTGGTGGCGCTCGGCGCAATAAAGCTTCTGGACTTCGGAAAAAACCGGCTGGCTGCGGACATGCGGTGTGACGCTGCCGACCGATGGCATGAGCACGACCTGATAGGAGCCGTTCAATAGCCCCTGATGCAGCACCTGCGGTGCTGCGACATCGATTTCCAGATGCACGCGCGGCGCTTTTGCATGGAAGCTGGCGAGCGCGCCCTGAAGGTCGAGTTCGCGATTGGTGATCATCGCATCGACGGTGCCGAAGCTGAGATTGCCGGAGAGCTCGCCCTGCGCCTCGCCGATGCGGCTCTGGAACTTCTCCAGCGAGCCGAAGAGCTCGAGCGCCGCGTCATAGACGAGCCGCCCTTCCTCGGTGAGTTGGAAGCCGCTGCGGCCGCGGGTGCACAGGCGCAGGCCGAGACGTTGTTCCAGATGGCGCATATGGGTGGAGATGGTCGCCTGCGTCATGCCAAGCGCTGACTGCGCGGCGGAAAAGCCACCGTGCTGCACCACCGAGGCGAAGACGCGCAGCAGTCTGAGCTCGGCATCGCCGAGCGAGAGATTGAGGACGCGCTGTCGAACCTTGTTGATCATACATTGATTAATGCACAAGTGAACATGTAATCATAGATACTTTTAAATGTATCGGTCTTCGGCACACTCCTTCCCACCTTTGGAGGAGGGGACATGACCAGCAATTCGTATGAGACCGGCCGTCTGAACCTACCGTTTGTCGGCATCTGCACCTTCGGCAAATATCCCTACCAGCCGGATTGGGATGCGATCGACGCCGATGTGGCGATCCTAGGCGCGCCCTTCGACTGCGGCACCCAATGGCGTGCCGGCACCCGTTTCGGGCCGCGCTCGATCCGCGAGGCCTCGACCCTCTTCTCCTTCGGCCATGGCGGTGCCTATGACCACGAGGACGACGTCACCTACCTGCCGAGCGGCGAGGTCTCGATCGTCGATATCGGCGACGCCGACATCGTCCATACCGACACGATGAAGAGCCATGCCAATATCGAATTCGGCGTGCGCAAGATCCTCGCCGCCGGCGCGCTGCCGGTGGTGCTGGGCGGCGACCATTCCATCAACATTCCCTGCGTCAACGCCTTTGCCGGGGACTGCGAGAAGAACGGTCCGATCCATATAGTGCAGATCGACGCCCATCTCGATTTCGTCGACGAGCGCCACGGCGTGCGCTACGGCCACGGCAATCCGATGCGCCGCGCGGCGGAAAAGCCCTATGTCGGCGGCCTGTCGCAGCTCGGCATCCGCAACGTCTCCTCTACTGCGAAGGAAGGCTACGAGGATGCCCGCAAGATGGGCTCCGACATCCTCTCGGTGCGCCAGATCCGGGCACTCGGCACGGAGGGCGTGGTGGACCGCATCCCCGCCGGCGCGCGCTATTACGTCACCATCGACATCGACGGTTTCGATCCGTCGATCGCGCCGGGCACGGGCACGCCGTCTCACGGCGGCTTCATCTACTACGAGGTGCTGGAGATTCTGGCGGCGCTCGCCAAGCGCGGCACGATCGTGGGCATCGACCTGGTCGAGGTCGCGCCGGACTACGACCACACCGGAGGCACATCCATTCTGGCCGCGCAGGTTCTCATGAACCTCATCGGCCGCGTCATGCATGCCAGGGCAATGCGGCGCTGATCGAAGAGCCAAAGGAGGGCGGTGCGGCATGGCCGACATCGCAAAAAAAACCGGCGCGCGTGCAGCGGCCGGCTGATGAGGAGGAAAAGGCATGGACGAAAGCGTCCGCAATTATCTGGATCAGTATGGCGTCAGCGATGCGACGCGGCGGTTTCTGGCCAAGCCCCAGAAGATGTTCATCGGCGGCGCCTGGGTCGACAGCGGCAATGGCGCGCCCTTCGACATTTTCGAACCCTCCACCGGCGGCCTGATCACCCGTGCCCCTTCCGGCACCACGGATGATCTCGACCGGGCCGTCCGCGCCGCCCGTGCCCAGTTCGACGGCGGCGCCTGGCGCCTTCTCAAGCCGCTCGAGCGCGAACGCCTGCTGCACCGCCTTGCCGACCTCATCGAGACCCATGCCGACGAACTGGCGGAGATCGAAGCCATCGACATGGGCAAGTCGGTGACGTTTGCCCGGGAGATCGATATCCAGGGCACGGTCGATACGTTCCGCTATTTTGCCGGTTGGCCCACAAAGCTGCACGGCCGCACCGTCGAGCCGTCCATTCCCGGCAATTATCTCGCCTATACCCGCAAGGAGCCGCTCGGCGTCGTCGCCGCCATCGTGCCGTGGAACTTTCCGCTGCAGACCATGGCGTGGAAGCTCGCGGCTGCCCTTGCGGTCGGCTGCACCGTCATCGTCAAACCGGCCGAGCTGACCTCGCTCTCCACCCTGCGCTTTGCCGAACTGGTGCAGGAGGCCGGCATCCCCGATGGCGTGGTCAATATCGTCACGGGCCGGGGCAGCGTCATCGGCGCGGCCATGACGACCCATCCCGGCATCGACAAGGTCACTTTCACCGGCTCGACCCCGGTCGGGCAGGAGGTCGGCCGCACGGCCGTCGGCAATCTCAAGCACGTCACGCTGGAACTCGGCGGCAAATCGCCGGTGCTGGTGCTTGACGATGCCGACCTGCCGAGTGCCGCCCTCGCTGTGGCGAACGGCGTGTTCTTCAACTCGGGCCAGGTCTGCGATGCCGGCACCCGCGTCTATATCCAGCGGTCGGTGCATGACGCTTTCCTCGAAGAGCTGGTCGCTGTGACCCGCAAGCTGAAGCTCGCGCCGGGTCTCGATCGCGACTGCTACATCGGCCCCATGGTTTCGGCGCAGCAGAAGAAGGTCGTCTCCGGCTACATCGAAGCCGGCCGCCGCGAGGGCGCCGAGCTGATCCATGGCGGGGGTAGTCCCGACCGGCCGGGCCATTTCGTCGAACCGGCGATCTTTGCCTATTGCAGGCCGGAGATGAGCATCGTGCGCGAGGAGATCTTCGGGCCGGTGCTGGTCACCAGCCCCTTCGAGACGCTGGATGACGCGGTTTCGTTGGCGAACGACACGCCCTTCGGCCTTGCCGCCGCGATCTACTCGAACGACCTGTCGCGCGTGCACACGCTCATCCCGCGCCTGCATGCGGGCTCCGTTTATGTCAATGCGCACAGCACGATCGATCCGTCCATGCCCTTCGGCGGCTTCAAGGCCTCGGGCTTCGGCAAGGACCTGGGGCCAGAACAGCTCGACTACCTGATGGAGACCAAGGCCGTGTGGATCACGCTGCCGTAAGCGCCAGGGCCGCTGGGAAAAATCTTCGGGTCGCCGCCCATGGGCGGTCCGGTTCACAAGACCGGCGGCTGATGGAGCCGCATTCATTCGCGGAAAGACGCCGAAGGCGCGACGCGGAAGGGGAACCACGATGGAAAACGATATCGCCTGGCAGAACGAATTGAGACGCCGCGCCCGCATCTATGAAGACATCGAGGCTGGCCACCGCTGCGAAGGCACGATGACCGTCATCGACTATGCGGCCATGACCGCGCTGACGCTCGTGCTGGTCCTCGGCTCGTGGTTCTGGGGGGCGTGAGATGACCGATCGCGTTGCCCATGACGGGCTTGCCGCCGCAGAAACCCAGCGGGAGGAAGCCTCCCGCAACCGCGCCGCCGCCGAACGCGGCGATGCGCCGCTCCTGCCGTCGGAACGGCTGTGGGGCTTCTGGGAATTCACCTACGCCAATTCCGCGCTTGCCATCGCCACCTGGGCTTTCCTGATCGGCGGCTCTGTCGGCCTCTTCGTCGGGCCCAAGGAAGGTATTGCCGCCATCGTCATCGGCAACATCGTCGGCGTCATGCTGACGGCGCTCGCCACCACGCCGCTTTCCGGCCGCTACGGCGTCGAGCAGTTCGTCGCTCTACGCAGCCAGTTCGGGTACAACGGCAGCCGCGTTGTCTATGTGCTGGCCGTGGTCATCCTCACCATGGGCTGGCTTGCCGTGCTCGCGATGATGTTCGGCCGCTCGATCGACGGGCTGGCGGCGCTCAGCGCCGGCGAGGTCGCCAATCCGACCGGCATCAAGATGATCGTCGCCGCCGTTGGCGCCATTCTCGTCACCTGGTTCATCGTCGCCAAGGGGCCGACCTCGATCAAGTTCTTCAACATGGTCGTCTCGCCCGCACTGGTGATCCTGATGATCGTGATGCTCTATCTCATCCTCCAGCACCGCTCCTTTGCCGAACTCCTGGCGATGCCGGCGCTTGCCCCGCCGTTTGAGGACAACACGCTCAACTTCATCATCGCCGTCGAGGTCAACCTTGCCGCCGGGTTCTCCTGGTGGCCCTACATCGGTAACCTCGCCCGCCTCACCAAGAACGAGCGCACCGCCTTCTGGCCGAACATCCTCGGCATTTTCGGTGCGGCCGCGCTCGGTGAGATCGTCGGCCTGCTCGCAGCCGTCGCGCTCGGCGACAGCGACCCGACCATCTGGATGACCAAGATCGCCGGCCCGATCATCGGCATCATCGCGTTGCTGTTCGTCGCCTTCGCCAACATGACCTCAATGGCGAACATCCTCTACACCTCCATCGTCGGCCTTCGGCAGGTCGGAACAGCCTCCGTGCGCGCCATCTCCTGGGGAGCGATCCTCTTCCTCTTCTGCGTCATCCCGCTCGGTCTCGTGGTCTTCTATCCGCAGATGTATGACGGGTTCTTCATCTTCCTCGTCTGGACCTCGGCGCTGAATTCCGCGCTCGCCGGCATCGGCATTGCCGATTACTTTTTCCTGCGCGGCCAGAAGCTCGACATGCGCAGCCTGCACGGTCCGCAGGAAAACGGTCCCTACCGTTTCTGGGGTGGTTTCAACCCCATCGGCCTCTTCGCGCTTGCCGTCGGTTTCGGGGTCTACGTGCTCGTCTTCAATCCGCAGACGCTCGCGAGCCTTCCTGCCTTCAAATACCTCACCGCCTCCGTGCCTTCCTGCCTTGCGGCCGGCGCGATCCACTATGTCCTGACCCGGCTGTTTGCCCGCGGGCGCAGCTGGGGCCTCTATCCGTAACCTCTGGATAACCGCCATGACCGACACCTACGACTACATCATCATCGGCGCCGGATCGGCCGGCTGCGTGCTCGCCAACCGTCTTTCGGAAGATCCGGCCACCAAGGTCCTGGTGCTCGAATATGGTGGTAGCGACAAGTCAATCTTCATCCAGATGCCGACGGCGCTGTCCATTCCGATGAACGGCACCAAGTACAACTGGAAATACATGACCCTGCCGGAACCCGGCCTCGACGGTCGCCGGGTCCACTGCCCGCGCGGCAAGGTCATCGGCGGGTCCTCCTCGATCAACGGGCTCGTCTACATGCGCGGCCATGCCCGCGATTTCGACGAGTGGGAGGAACTGGGGGCACGCGGCTGGCGCTATGCCAATTGCCTGCCCTATTTCCAGCGTGCTGAAAGCTGGCAGGACGGAGGCGACGCCTATCGCGGCGCGGGCGGCCCGCTTGCCACCAACGCCGGCAACAAGATGAAGAACCCGCTCTACCGCGCCTTCGTCGATGCGGGCCGCGAGGCGGGTTACATCACCACCGAGGATCCGAACGGCCATATGCAGGAGGGTTTCGGCCCCATGCACATGACCGTGAAGGACGGCGTGCGCTGGTCGACGGCGAACGCCTATCTGAAGCCGGCGATGAGCCGGCCGAACCTTACCGTCATCACCCACGCCATGACGCGGCGCGTGCTGTTGGAAGGAAAACGCGCCGCCGGCGTCGAATACGAGCTCGGCGGCGAACGCGTCATGGCGAAAGCGACCCGCGAGGTGCTGATCTCCTCCGGCCCGATCGGTTCGCCCCATCTCCTGCAACGCTCCGGCATCGGCCCGGCGGCGGCGCTGCGACAGGCCGGTGTGGAGGTCCTGCACGACCTGCCGGGCGTCGGCGAAAATCTGCAGGACCATTCCGAGGTCTATATCCAATACGCCTGCAAGGAGCCGATCACGCTCAACGGCAAGATGGGCCTCCTCAGCCGCGCCTTGATCGGCGCGGAATGGCTGCTGTTCAAGAAGGGGCTTTCGGTCTCCAACCACTTCGAAAGCGGCGGTTTCATCCGCTCCGACGCCTCGCTCGAATGGCCCGACATCCAGTTCCATTTCCTGCCGGCGGCGATGCGCTACGACGGGAAGAAGCCGCTCGACGGCCATGGCTTCATGGTGCTGACCGGGCCGAACAAGCCGAAAAGCCGGGGTTATGTGCGGTTGCGCTCGCCGGAGGCACACGAGCAGCCGGACATTCTCTTCAATTATCTCGACCGCGAGGAGGACCGCGAAGGCTTCCGCCGCTGCCTGCGGCTGACCCGCGAAATTGCCGCCCAGCCGGCCTTCGACCGCTTCCGCGGCGAGGAGATCGCGCCGGGCAGCGACGTGCGCAGCGATGACGAGATCGACGCCTGGGTGCGCGAGACCATGGAGAGCACCTACCACCCCTGCGGCTCCTGCCGCATGGGCGAGGACGCGATGGCGGTTGTTGACAGCGACCTCAAGGTGCGCGGCCTTGATGGGCTGCGGGTCATCGACAGCTCCGTCTTCCCCTCGGAACCGAACGCCAATCTCAATGCGCCGACGATCATGCTGGCCGAGCGCGCCTCCGACATCGTGCGGGGCAAGCCGCTGCTCGCCGCCTCCAATGCCGAGGTGGGCGTTGCGCCCGGCGTCGGTGTCACCCAGCGCAGCGGCACGCCGCTGCGCACGATCGGGCACTGAGACGATGTTGCGGGTTATCGGCCATGTGATCGCACGGTGGGACCGGAACGATCCGGAGGAGACGCATACCTGGGCCATCGCCATCGAAAACGCCCTCTGCCGATGGTTTGGCCGCATCGTCAGGCGCGGGCGATCGCTTCCGCCAGACGCAGGAGGTACGGCTTCATCCGATCCGCCGGAACGCCGGCATAGCCGAGAATGAGTGCGCCCGGCCGCGGTGTGGCGATCGTGTAGTCGGAGAGCGGATAACATTGCAGCCCGACATCGAGCACGGAGCGGCGCACGGCATGATCCTCGCTGGCTTTCTCCAGCCAGGCCAGTGCGTTGAGGCCGCTTTCGGAACAGTCAATGCGGGCAAGGCCCGCAAGCGTCGTCCGCCCCGCCTCCATGAAAGCCTCGCGGCGTTCGGCATAGAGGCCGCGCATGCGGCGCAGGTGGCTGGCGAAGTGACCGCCGCCGATGAAATCGGCCAGCACGAGCTGGGTTTCCACCGGCACACTGCGATTGATCAGTCCAGACAGATTGCGAAACACACCGATCAGCTGCGGCGGCAGTACGAGATAGCCGATGCGGATGCCCGGATAGAGCGCCTTGCTGAAGCTGCCCGCGTAGATAACCCGGTCATGGCCGTCGATGGAGCGTATGGAGGGCAGCGGCGCGCCGTCATAGCGGAATTCGCTGTCATAGTCGTCCTCGATGATCCAGGCATCGTTCGCCCGCGCCCATTCCAAGAGCGCAAGCCGGCGCGGCAGCGACAGCGTCACGCCCAGCGGATGGTGGCGGGAGGGCATGACGAAGGCGAGCCGTGCGTCCGGATATCGGGACGTCGCGCCAGCGACATCCATGCCGTCGGCGTCGACACCGGCAAGGCAGAGGCGAAGCCCGAGCGTGCGGAACAGGTTGCTGGTGGTCACGGGGCCGGGATCCTCGAACAAGATCCCGTCGCCGGGATCGGCGAGCGCCATGGCGGCGAGCGTGAAGGCGGCATGTCCGCCCGGCGTGATGACGATCTGCTCTGGGTCGCAGGGGTCGTGCCGGTGCAGCGCCAGATATTCGGCGATCCGTTGTCGCAGCACCAGCTCGCCCGACAGGTCGCCATAGCCCATGGCCGCCACCTTGCCGCCGCGCGTCACCGCGTTCCAGCACTTGCGCCAGAGGGCGAAGGGAAACCGGTCGATCGCCGGCCGATTGGGCAGGAAGGGCTTGTGCTCGAATTGACCGATATCGGCCGATACCTGGCGGGACAATTGGCCGATCCGCGACAGGCGCGGCAGGGGCATGTCCAGCGCGTTGTTGAGCTTCTCGGACCAGCCCGTTTTCGAGGGCTGGTGCGGCAACGCGGCAGATACGAAGGTGCCGGCTCCCTGCCGCGCTTCCAGGTATCCCTCCACCTTCAGGTTTTCCAATACCCGCACCAGGGTCTGGCGCGAGAGGCCCAGTTCCTCGGCGAGGATGCGGCTTGCCGGCAGGCGCGTCCCCGCGCGCAGATGCCCACGCAGGATCGCCATGCGCAACTGATCCTGCACCTGGCGGAACTTCGGCAGGGCGACCGCGTCGTCCAGGCGAAGGAAGGGCAGAATCGGCCCCTCGAGCTGTTTGGCCAACGGCGTGCCTCCGAAAATTGGTACAGTCGAATGCACCATAATGGACGTTTTATTGTTGTCCAATTGTTACATCCTGTCTTTACACGAAAACGCACCGATGCAGCCCCGAGGACGCAGACAGGTGCAAGGGGAACCGGGACAGTTGGCAGCGTCGACGACCGGATGCAAGGACAGACAGAGCAGCCATCGCCCATGATCCGTCGCAGACGGTCAACAGGAGGATTCCATGAACCAGCATGTATTACGCGCATTCGTCTCCACGCTTGCCTTGGCTGTCGCGCTGCCGGGGCTTGCCCGCGCCGAGGCCCCGGAAGAACTCGTGGCGGCCGCCAAGAAGGAAGGCATGCTGACGGTCATCGCGCTGCCGCATGACTGGTGCAACTACGGTGAGGTCATCGAAGGCTTCAAGGCCAAGTATCCGGGCATCACCGTCAACGAACTGAACCCCGATGCTGGCACCGCCGACGAGCTGGAAGCGATCCGGGCCAACAAGGGCAATACAGGATCGCAGGCGCCCGACGTCGTCGACCTCGGCCTCGCCTTTGCCCCCGCGGCGGCGGAGGAGGGCCTGCTTCAGCCCTACAGGGTTGCGACCTGGGACGAAATCCCAGTCAATATCAAGGACGAGAAGGACTATTGGTACGGTGACTACTACGGCGTCATGGCCTTCGGCGTGAACAAGGACCTTCTCGACACACTGCCCGCTGACTGGGCCGATCTCATCAAGCCAGAATATTCGGGCGCGGTCGCGCTCACCGGCGACCCGCGCTCCTCGGCGCAGGCCATCCTTGCGCTGATGTCGGCGGGCATTTCGCGTGGTGCAAAGCCGGGCGCAGACTCCGGTACCAAGGGGCTGGAGCTTTTTGCTGAACTGAACAAGGCCGGCAATTTCGTGCCGGTGCTCGCCAAGGCCGGCACCATCGCGCAGGGCCAGACCCCCATCGTCGCGGCCTGGGATTACAACCTGCTCGCCTGGCGCGACGGCCTGAAGGGCAATCCGCCGATGGACGTCGTCGTGCCGACAAGCGGCGTGGTCGCCGGGGTCTATGTGCAGGCGATTTCGGCTTATGCGCCCCATCCGAACGCCGCCAAGCTCTGGATGGAATATCTCTATTCCGACGAGGGCCAGATCGGTTGGCTGAAGGGCTACTGCCACCCGGCGCGCTTCAACGCCATGCTGAAGGCCGGCAAACTCCCGCAGGAGCTTCTGGACAAGCTGCCGCCGGCGGAAGCCTATGAAAAGGCAGTCTTCCCGACCGTCGATGAACTGTCGGCCAACAAGACCGCCATCGTCGAAGGCTGGGACAAGGTGGTCGGGACGAACGTGAAGTAAGGCGAAGCCCGGACTGCTGACAAGTCCGCCAAACCTCTCCTCCGTCATGATCGGGCCTGACCCGACTATCCATAACCTATTGAAAGGAATGGATCCTCTGGGCAAATCCGAGGATGACGGAGTGCGTGGAGCGAGGCTTGTCGACAAACTGTTCGTCTCTCTTTCACACCGTTCCCGCCTTGCGGGAACGGCTCCTGGGAACAATCCGATGACGACAATCGCCGCATCCCTGCCGGCCGCTTTCAGGCCGCGGCGGGTTCTCAACTGGTTCGGGGTCGCGCCCTTCTTCATTTTCGCCACGCTGTTCCTGATCCTGCCGACGCTCAACATCGTCATCGGCGCCTTCCGCAACGCGGAGGGAGAGGCGACGCTGGAAAACCTCGGCAAGCTCTTCTCGCCGTCGATCCGGGCGGCCTTCTGGATCTCCATCGAACTCAGCCTGCTCACGGCGGTGCTCGGCTGCCTGTTCGGCTTCCTCATCGCCGCCGCCATCACGCTCGGCAACCTGCCGCGCCCGCTGCGCAACGCCATCCTCACTTTTTCCGGCGTCGCCTCCAATTTCGCCGGCGTGCCGCTCGCCTTCGCCTTCATCGCCACGCTCGGCCGTCTCGGCTTCGTGACGATGCTGCTGCGCAACTGGTTCGGCATCAATCTCTATGGCAGCGGTTTCAACATCGTCTCGTTCCTCGGGCTGGCGCTCACTTATCTCTATTTCCAGATCCCATTGATGGTGCTGATCATCACGCCGGCGCTGGAGGGCCTGCGGCGCGAATGGCGCGAGGCGGCCGAAAGCCTGGGCGCGAGCGGTTTCCAATATTGGCGCATGGTGGCGCTGCCGGTGCTGTGGCCGTCGCTGCTCGGCACGCTGGCGCTCTTGTTCGCCAATGCCTTCGGAGCCGTCGCGACCGCCATCGCGCTCACCGGCTCGTCGCTCTCCATCGCCCCCATCGTGCTTTTCGCCCAGATCCGCGGTGACGTGCTCAACGATCCGCATCTCGGCTACGCCATCGCGTTTGCCATGATCGTGCTGACGGCCATCGCCAACGGTATCTACATCCTCCTGCGCATGCGCGCAGAACGGTGGGTCAAATGACAGGAAAACGCCTCTGGTCCTGCCTCGCCGTTGTGCTCGGCGGGCTCTATTTCCTGCTACCGCTGGTCGGCATGTTCGATTTCTCGATGCGCATGCAGCGGGGCAGCTACAGTTTCGAGGCCTATCGCATCGTGCTCGCCGACGCGCAGTTCCAGCAAACCTTCGGCTATTCGGTGGGGCTGGCGCTGCTCACTATCGTGCTCGGCATCCTGATCGTCGTGCCGACGGCCTATTTCGTGCGGCTGCGCTTTCCGGGTCTGCGCCCCATCGTGGAATTCATCACGCTGCTGCCGCTGGTCATCCCGCCGATCGTCATCGTCTTCGGCTATATCCGCATCTACAACACCTCCTCGATCCTGCCGCTGACGGGAAGCTGGTGGGGCACGAACATCCTGCTCCTGTTCGGCTATGCGACCCTGTCGCTGCCCTACATGTACCGCTCGGTGGATACGGGCCTGCGCACCATCGACATCGCCAGCCTCACCGAGGCGGCGCAGTCGCTCGGGGCCGGTTGGGCGCGCATCCTTGCGGTCGTCATCCTGCCGAACGTCTTTGTCTCGGTGTTGTCAGGGGCTTTCCTGACCTTCGCGATCGTCATCGGCGAATATGTCTTCGCCGCCCTGCTGAATGTCAATTCCTTCGGTCCGTACATGGTCTGGATGGGCAGCAACCGCGCCTACGAGCCATCGGCGCTGGCGGTGGTCGCCTTCGCCATCACCTGGGCCTGCATGGGGTTGATCCAGCTATTCACCCGCTTTTCCAAATTCTCCACCGTGAGGCGCTGACCATGGCCTTTCTCGACATCCAGCATCTGGAAAAAACCTTCGGCACGCTACGCGTCGTCAAGGACTTCACCCTTGGTATCGGAAAGGGCGAGTTCGTCTCCTTCCTCGGCCCCTCCGGCTGCGGCAAGACCACAGTGCTACGCATGGTCGCGGGCTTCGAGACGCCGACATCGGGCGCGATCCGCATCGACGGGCGAGACGTCACAAGCCTGCCCGCCAACCGGCGCAAGATTGGCATGGTTTTCCAAGCCTATGCGCTCTTCCCGAACCTGACGGTGGCTGACAATATCGGTTTCGGGCTGAGGGTGGCCGGGGAGGGGAAGGCGGAAATCGCGCGGCGCGTGACGGAAATGCTGGAACTGATAGGCCTGCCGCAGCTCGGCAACCGCTATCCCTTCCAGCTCTCCGGCGGCCAACAGCAGCGCGTGGCGCTTGCCCGCGCGCTGGCGCCGCGCCCCGAAGTGCTGCTGCTCGACGAACCGCTCTCGGCGCTCGACGCGAAAATCCGCGTCAGCCTGCGCGAGGAGATCCGCCGCATCCAGCGCGACCTCGGCATCACCACCATCTTCGTCACGCACGACCAGGAAGAGGCACTCTCCATGTCGGATCGCGTCGTGGTCATGCATCAGGGCGTGGCCGACCAGGTCGGCACCCCGTTCGAAATATACAACCGGCCGACAACGCGCTTTGTGGCCGAGTTCGTCGGCACGCTGAACCTGGTCGATGCCGAGCTCATGGATGCCGCCGCCGGCCGGATCCGGCTGGGCGACGTGCCGGTGGCGCTGAACCGGACGCTGGCGGGGCGTGCCGGCGACCGCATCAGCCTGGCGCTCAGACCGGAAACGGTGGCGCTGGGGCGCAAGGAGGACGGCAATGTCGTTCTCACCGGCCATATCGTCGAGGTGCACTTCCTCGGTTCGGTAATCCGCGTCCGCGTCGCGGTCGCCGGCCAACTCCTCTCGCTCGATACGTTCAACCAGCCCGACAGGCCGCCGCCAGCGGTCGGCGCGCCGGTCGAGGTCAGCGTTTCGGATCGCGATCTGTTGGTGCTGGCCGCCTGACGGTGGCGGACCGCTCGTCAACCAACCCGATCACTTTGCGGAGGAACCGGCACCGTGACGGATATGCCATGGAACACTATGCCGCGCCCGGACTGGCGGGCGAGAATTGCAGCCCTTGCCGCTGAAAGCCGCGTCCGGCTCGCCGCGCGGGCGAGGAGCGCACCACTGTTTGCGCATGCCTACGCCTTTCATCTCAACATGCGCTTCGGTGGCATGACGCCGCTGCATCTCATCGAATTCGCTCATTCGCAGAAGTTTTGCGGCATCAAGATCCATCTCGAGGACGGCGAGCAGGCAAGCCTGAGCCGGATGCCAGACGCGGCTCTGCACGCCTTTGCGGGGGCCCTCGGGCAGCTCGGGCTGGAACTGCACGTCGAGACCAGCACGACGGAAGCGGCCGGGCTTTCGGATGCCGTGCGCATCGCGCTTGCCGCCGGCGCCACCTCGCTGCGCTGCTATCCGCGTTACGAGGGTCGCATTTCCGAGATCGTCGAGTGGACGATAGGCGATCTGCGACGGCTAGACGAATTCGACCCGCAGGCAAGGCTTCGTTTTACGCTCGAACAGCATGAGGATCTGAAATCCGACGAACTGGTCCAAGTCCTCCAGGCCGTCGCCAATCCGCGCCTCGGTCTGCTCTTCGATTTCGCCAACATGATCAATGCCTGCGAACTGCCGTTGCCGGCACTTGCGGCGCAGGCAGCCCATGTGACCGAGGTGCATATCAAGGATTGCCTCGTCCGGCCGGACCGCGGCGGCTGGGCGCATCTTGCCTGCCTGTCCGGGCAAGGCCATCTGCCGATACATGCGATGTTCGTGGAACTGCTGCTGCTAGGCGAGGACCGGCCACAGGTGCTGGCTTTCGGACTCGAGGAGGAGGAGGGTTATTTCGCGCCGGCCCTGCGTTTTCCCTCCGAGGAAGCCGACCCATTCATTCCCGCCCGCTCTGCTAGTTTCACCAACATCGGATCCGGCGACCTCGCGGTGCGGCTTCGGCAGGAGGTCGCCGCCGCCCATCGGCAGGTCGAGACGGTGAGGGGCATGCTCAATGAAATCGCTGCCGAAGCCGAAAGGACCGAAGGATGAACTACGAAGCCGCCTGCCCGCCGGCCTTCCTGACGCTTGCCCATGCACTGGCCGATGCCGCCGCCACCGTGATCCGTCCGTATTTCCGCAAGCGCCTTGCGATCGACGCCAAGGCCGACGCCAGCCCTGTTACCATTGCCGACCGCGACGCGGAGGCCACGATGCGGCGGATGATTGAAGCGCAGTATTTCGATCACGGCATAAGGGGCGAGGAATTCGGCGTTTGCCGGGCCGACGCCGAATGGGTCTGGGTGCTCGACCCGATCGACGGCACGAAGTCCTTCGTCTCTGGCTCGCTTGCCTTCGGCACGCAGATCGCGTTGCTCCATCGCGGCAAACCTGTCCTCGGCATGATCAACCAGCCGATCACGGGTGAACGCTGGCTCGGCACAGGCTCCGCCGCGACCCTCAACGAGGAGCCTATCCGCACCAACGAAAGGACCGCACTCGGGGAAGCGATCCTCTACACCTCCGCCCTGGAGCAGTTCGACCGCGCCGGCCAAGATCGTTTCGCGGCGTTGGCCGCCAAGGTCCGCTTCACCCGCTTTTCTCACGATTGCTACGCAGCCGGGCTCCTCGCGCTGGGCGGTATCGATCTCCTCATCGAAAGCAACGTTTTCGACTACGACATCCTCCCACAGATGCCCATCATCCAGGCGGCGGGCGGGATCGTGACCGATTGGAACGGCCGGGCGCTCGCGGACTCCTCCCGATACGACACGGTGTTGATGGCGGCGAACACAGAAATCCACAGAGCGGCGTTAGAGGTCCTGCGTCGAGATTGACGCCCGGATAGTAAAACTTTTGCACGGGCTCTTAGGACAACACGAGAGCCAAGGTCCGGCGACGGCTTGTCAGCAACAGCATCCCACGCATGGACGGTCGCATCCCCGACTAGTCTTCGAGCTTGCGGCGCTCTGACCTACATGCTGTCCGCCTACCCATATCGCCGACTGTTGTTGACCTGTTTGCCGACGATTTCCCTGATGATGGTCAGGGTTTCCCTGGCGGCTTCCTTTGGGTGGAGGGCAGTATCCGCGACATTGCTGACGAGTCTCGTAATATCGTGATCGATACCCTTCTCCGACCATCGCTTACCCTTTGCGACCGTGATGTAGACCGAGTAGGCGTGGTGCATGGTGCCGGGCCGCTCGCCGATGATATGAAGTATCCCTCTCAGGCTGTCGGGGTCTGCGTTCTCGAAGAGCATCTCGCCGATCCGATAGCCGGCTCGCACCCTGCCGCTGGTGACGAGGATGTTCTTGTCGCCCACGGTGACGCCGGCTTCCGAAAGCAGCTTGCGCATCTCCTCCAGGTACGGGGAAAGGTGCCCATCGTCCATAATGGCCTTGGCGTTCAGCCCGTCCGAAATGACGATCTGGCCCTTGGGCATGTCGCTTCCCCAGGACGCTCTTATTCTCTCAATTTCCGTGATCGAATCCGGGCTCAGATTTTCACCGGTGGTCGGGTGGGCGATGTAGTCGTTGCGGTCGCTGGATAGGGTGCGCACCGGCACGGCGTCAGGTACGGCGGCGATAAACTCGGGCGTGAGCTCAGCCCAGAGTGATTGCTTGGCGTCGTCGTAGAGGCTCTTCACCTTGGCTGCGAGCGTCGGGTCGAGATCCCAGATTTCCTCTCCGTGCCCTGTTGCGAGGTCGACACCTCTTTTTTCAACTTCTCGGATCTTCTCACGGCCTTCAGCGTAGACCGCGTCCTTGGGCCGTCCATCACCCTTGGCGAGGCGGTACTGGTAGTACACCCACAGAGGATCTCCGTAGTTCGCAGTGAAGCTGTTGTCCTCGCCAACGATCCCGATGCGCTTGTAGAAATCCCACATCGCATCGTTGACCTTGAAACCGAACTTTTCCCTCAGCCGCACGTGATCCTGGAACGCGGTGGTGAGATAGCTCAACATCGGGTCATTTTTGGTCGGAAGTGCAATCAGATAGGCGGGATTGGCCGGCATGATCTGGTCCTGGCACCAATCCAGATCGTCAAGGCTCACCGTCATGTGCAGGGTAGTGCAAATATCCAGGCCGATGGTGAGGCCATGGAGCTTACCCATGACCATGTCCTCGAGGCAGCACCGCACGAGCTGTTCGCGGCTCTTGAACACCTCCGGCCCGATAAAGCCGGCAACATCGTTGACATGCAGCCATGCGCCCCTGGGTTGGACCTTTGCGAGTTCGATGCCGATAGCTCTGCTGAAGCCGTATTTTCGAGACTCAAGCACCATCATATCGACGCCATTTGCTACGCCGTTGGTGAATTCCGAACCCTGTCCGGTCTCGAAGTAGAGGCCATATCTCTCCCCGGCCTTCGCGCGTGCATATTTCAGGATTTTCTCGTTCGTAATATCGAAGATCTTGTTGCAGTCATCCGTTCCAGCAAGACTCTGGAACATCGTCGAAACGGTTCCCGGGAAAGTCTCACTCACTTCGCCCTGAACATCGATATGTGCGAGCACACACCAAGGAATGATGTCGCCCAGCTTGAAAGTGTCGACGATGTCCTTGAGCGCACGTTCGACTGTGGCGACGCTCTCTACCGTGCTGTCCACCGGGTTGGTACCGATCACGATGTCTCCGGTTGCATAGGAGAAGGCATCGAAGACCTGCCAGACAATGTCGTCGGGATGATCGGTTGGTGAATTCGGCTGGATACGTGCACCCATGTATCCCTTCGCCCCCAGCTTGGTGCCGGGCATGACATTGAAAATTTTCTGGCTGACGGAGATCAGTTCCTCATTGCTCATCAGCTTTGGCACGAACCCGATGCTATCGCTGGTCAGCCCGTTCATCACGCCTTTGATCTCTTCTTCCGATCCCGTCAGAAGAAATTCCCTCAGTTGCCCCATCGTCCAGTCTTTGATCTTTTGGAACTGAGCCTGGTCAGTCGTCTGCCAGATGAGGCGCTGCAGATCGTCCTCAAACAATGGGTGATCGTGAAGGTCACTGAGTTTTGTGTTGGTCAGAAGAGCTCGAGCGTTACGGCGTGTCGTGTCGTCTAATGCGCCCACTCCAATCGTCTGATCCCCCTCCTTGAACTCGTTCGCAGCGCCGATGACCTGTTGGTAGGCTTGTTGATCAAAACTGCCCTTAACTCTGTTGACATACGCAAACACGTCTTCGCCCTGACTGACGGCCTCAATCTTGATGGGTGCTCCGCCAACCGCTGCTATCGCGCGCTGGCTATAGCTTGCGACCGCGGCAGTTCCTGCCAATATCAGGAGATCCCTTCTGCATAGTCCGGCATGCTGATTAGAGAACAAGCCCTTGGTCATGGCCATTTCCTTTCTGCAGACGGTCGATATCTTGGTTTGAACGATGCGGCGGGCTCATAGCCAACCGCCGGAGAACCCCGCACGTCTAAGGCCTTTGACCAGCGGCGGACATCGGCGCATGACGTTCCACAGCAATGCTGTTCGGTAGTTCTCGATCATCAGAACCACGGGGCCTTGGTCGACGCCGAAATGGTAAGGGCTGATCCACCATCCGGCTTCGCTTCCCTCTACGGTATAGGTTCGGTTGAAGGATGGCTTGAATCCATAAAGCCGTGTCATGCCGAGATTCATGCGCGCGCAATTAAAGATGGTCGGGATGACGATCTCCGGTGCGAACGGCAACGAAGCGACGACGGCCCAGGGCGATACGGTTCCGTCGTCCGGGCCGAATGGCGCACCGCGGGCGGAGTAATCGAAGAACTCCCGCTCGATGCCGCCGACGTTGCGCCTAGTCCAACCGGGCCCGTCGCTGGCTGTGAACCCCCAGCAATGCTCGCCATATCCAACAAAGTTTAGCGGATTGCGGATGGCGTACTCCTGCTGGACGAAGGTCGCATGGCGGCTGTTCTGAAAATAATCGCTATTGTGCTCGCGCATGAATTCGTCGCGTATGCCGCGAAAGTCGATCCACATGTGCGAGAGTTGGTGCGTGAACAGCGGACCCGAATAGAGCAACTCGCGGCCATAGAGGTTCCGCCAGTCATAGCTTTCGGTGTAGGCCGTATAGGACTCAGCCGGCAGCGGATACGTCGGCGAGCCGAGACCGAGGACATAGAGGAGCAGGCCTTCGTCGTAGCCCCGCCATCGATAGGGAATGAAGCCGTTTTCCGGACGCCAGCCGTGGGTCAAGGTTAGCCCGTGATCGCGGGCCCAGTTCCAGTCGGCACGTTCGTAGAGTGCATTGGCAAGGCGACAAACCTCGGCTTCTTCGTCCGCACCTGCGTCGAAGTAGGTCGCCACCGTCAGCGCTCCCGCGAAAAGGAAGGCCGAGTCGATCGTCGACAATTCGCATTCCCAAACGCGTCGGCCGGTTTCGATATCGAGGAAGTGATAGAAAAAGCCCTTGTAGCCGGAGGCATTGGGCTCCGGCCCTTGCGGACACTCCAGAAGAAACTGCAGCCGGCGACGCGCAATCTTCGCGGCAAACTTGCGAATGATGATGCCGCGCTCGACGAGAACCGGGAGCGTGGCGAGCGCCATCCCGATTGCGGCTATGCTCGAGGGAGCATCTGCTTGGGTTTTGTCGCGCACGAGACCGTTGTCCGGATTGGTGCAATGCAGATAATAGAGCAACGTCGTGAACTGAAGCCGAGCGAGATCCTCCTCGGTCGGCATCCGGTTCAGTTCTGGATCTGTCGACAGCAATTTCGACATCCTAGCCAACCCTGAGACGGACATTATGATCTCGCCCGTCATCTGAGAGTAGAACGCTCCCCTCAGCGACGTCCTTGCCGTCAAGGGTCAGCGAATGGGGAGCCTGTCCAGGTTCGCAGTCCCTGCTCACCTTGATATGGTAGGTTGCCGCCCCAAATCGAAAGTCAACTTCATATGCTGGCCAGTGGTCCGGTATGGACGGCTCAACAAAGAGTTGACGCCCCTGACGCCGAATGCCGAGAATTGCTTCCAGGCCAACACGATACAGCCAGCCAGCCGATCCCGTGTACCAGGTCCAGCCGCCGCGGCCCGTGTGAGGAAACGCGCCATAGACGTCAGCGCTGACGACATAGGGTTCGACCATATAGCGCTCGGTGTCTTTGGGTGACAGGGCATGGTTGATGGGGTTGAGCATGCTCCAGAGCTGAAACGCGCGATTGCCATCCCCAAGCAACGCGGTCGCCAGCGCCACCCAAGCGGCGGCGTGGGTGTACTGGCCGCCATTCTCTCGAATACCGGGCACATAGCCCTTTATGTAGCCCGGTTGCAGGTTGCCCTTGTCGAATGGTGGATCAAAAAGCTGAACTAGCTTGTCCTCGGGGCGAACGAGCCGCTCCCAAACCGCTCGCATCGCTTTAGAAGCGCGGTCGGCGTCGGCTGCGCCGGAAATGACCGCCCAGGCTTGAGGAATTGCGTCGATCTGGCACTCGTCATTTGAGAGGGACCCGAGGGGAGTGCCATCATCGAAATATGCGCGGCGATACCAGGAACCATCCCAGGCATGCTCCTCCAGTGAGATGCGCAAGGCCTCCGCTGCGCTTGTACACCAGGAGACCCGATCTTTGTCTCCCATGACTTTCGCGATTGTGGCAAATGACCTGAGCACGGTGAGGAAGAACCACCCGTTCCACACACTCTCACCTTTGCCCTCGGCGCCGACCCGGTTCATGCCGTCGTTCCAGTCGCCCGTTCCCATGAGTGGAAGCCCGTGACTGCCCAGTCGCAAACCTCGATCGAGCGCCCGGCAGCAATGCTCATAGATGGTTCCAATTTCCTGGCTGACGTGCGGAACCTCGAAGCGCTCCTCCTCCTCGTTATTCAGAGGTGGGGAGACGACGAAAGGAACCTGCGCGCCCAGGAGCCCGTAGTCTCCTGAGACCGAGACATAGTAGTGGACGACGTATGGCAGAAAATAGAGGTCATCGGTCATACGCGTGCGCACTCCGGCGCCAGACGGAGGATGCCACCAGTGTTGCACGTCGCCTTCGGTAAACTGGCGCGAAGCGGCACGAAGGATGTGCGCGCGCGTCTCGGCGGGTGCACAATGTGTAAGGGCTGCGACATCCTGGAGTTGGTCGCGAAATCCGTAGGCGCCGCCGGATTGGTAGAATCCCGTTCGCGCCCAGATGCGGCAAGACAGCACCTGATAGAGCAACCAGCGGTTCATCATCAGGTTAAAGGCCGTATCGGGCGTACGGACCGTGACAGAGTTCAACACCCTATCCCATTGTCGGGAAGCTTCTGCCAGAGAGTTCCTCGCACTCCCCGGTTCAGCATGCTCGCGGACGAGCCTGCTGATCTCCTCGCGATCCTTTGCCTGCCCAAGCACGAATACCAGTTCGACGGTTGATCCTGGAGAGATTGAAAGGTCCACCATGAGGGCTGCGCACGGGTCGAGCGGGGATCCGAGGCGCCCGCCGAGATCCAGGTTTTCCAGTCCCGCCGGTCGAGAAACTGAACCTTCTCTGCCGAGAAACTCACACCGATCGCATGTGAACGATCGTACGGGCGCACTTGAGGCCACGAATGCCATTTCTCCGGAAAAATCACTCGCAACATGGCTCCGAGCAATAATGGCACCAATTTCGCTGTCAAATTCGCATTCGACCTGAGCGTGCCCGTCTTCCCGCAAGATGCCGAGTACCCATTCGATGAAATAAGTGGCGGTGAGATTGCACGCGTGCCTTCCGTCGTTTCGCATAGCGAGGCGGACGATCTTGACGGGCGCCGTGACCGGCACATGGATAGTCAATTCATGATGCAGAAGCCCGCGATCGCTCTCGTAGCGTGTGTAGCCTTGCCCGTGCCGCACAGTGGTCGCCGAGGATTGCCCTAGAGGTAAAGGCGTCGGCGTCCACACTTTCGCTGTTCGCTCATCGCGCAAGTATACGATTTCGCTGGGCGAATCCGAAACCGGATCGTTTGACCACGGTGTCAGCCTGTTTGATTGGCTGTTGCCCGCCCAGGTGTAGCCAAGACCGCTGTCGCTCGTCATGCAGCCAAACGCGCTATTGGCAATGACGTTGCACCACGGCATCGGCGTCGCGAGATCGCCGTCCGTTGCGATTACATATTCGCGCCCGTCTTTGGTGAAACCTCCGCGGCCATTCCAGAAAAGCAGGCTATCTCGAGCCGCGCGACGTCTTTCGTGCGCGCCGTAAATCTGCGCTTTCGTTTCTTTCATTGCCGGCAAAGTGATGGCCGATTTTGGCGCAAACTGCTCTGCAAGTGATCCTCGGCTGCAACATAGTACCGCGCGTGCCGCCGCCGCGATGGCATCCGCCGCGTTGGTCGTGGGTGGGAAATGAACGCCCCCGGCCTTGCCCAGAACCGCCTCCACGTAGCTCGATGCCTTCGTGCTCAACGGCATTCTTCCACTCGCCTCTGTCTCATCGAGGATCACGAGATCAAAAGGAAATCCACGACCGGTGATGAACGCGTGAGCGTTGACGACAGCGTCTACGAGAGATTCCTCGCCTTGTTTGTCTATGCGCAGCAGCAGAATAGGGAGGTGTCCCGAGATACCCGTTGACTGCAAATTGCTGTTGCCCGGGCGCTTCTGGCCGATGCTCTCCCTAAGGCCGGAGTGCGAAAATACCAAGTGCCCCACGAGCCGATTGTAGAGGGTTACGTCTTGAGGGGAAGGGAATGGAGAAGCGCCTCGGTGGGCGTAACTGGCCTTGGCGCCTGACAATGCGCGACGAGCGGCGTCGATGTTGGCGAACCGCTTTGCAATCGTTGCCGCGGCTGCGCCATCCTCCGCCGCGCCTGTTACAAATGCGACTTGCTCCATTGCTGAGGGCTCTAGAACGACGACCCGGCGCAGGCTGAAGATAGGGTCGAGTACGGGGCCTGTGGTGGCTGACAGGTTTCTTCCCGGCATAAGGGCGCTGGGACCTGATGGCGTCCTCCGCCGGCCAAGAAATCTGTAGCGGTCGGTGTCATACTCCACCGAACGATTGGTCTCGTCACTTGAAGCGGACACGTGCGTCGCCAAGATCGGCTTCTCCGCCCCACTGCGCGGACGACGTCGCGCGAACAATGCGGTTGTTTCAGCGTCGAACCAGGTTTCGATGAAAAGCTTCGCAAAGGCCGGATGTGCACTGTCGGCGCGTCGCCCGTTCAGGCATATTTCAGAATAGCTTGTCAGCTCAAGCCTTCTCGCTTTGCTTCCCCTGTTGCGGAGTTGGAGCAACCGCACCTCGGCATCGCAATCCGAGGCGACACATACCTCCCACCGAATGTCTATGTCTCCAAGGACACAGCGGTACTCGGCGCGATCGCCGTGAAACAAATGCTGATAGGCAGCACCTGGATGGCGGATCGGTTGTCGGCCAATGGTCCAGACCTCGTTGCTCTCAAGGTCTCGGATGTAGCAGAACTGGCCCCAACAGTCGCGCGTGCCGTCTTCTCGCCAACGGGTGATATCAAGGCCGCGCCAGGATCCGTATCCAGAACCAGCCTCCGTTAGAAGCACGTTGTATCGACCGTTCGAAAACACGGCAACATCAGGCGGCACGCCCGCCTCGCGGCTTGCGCTGACGCCACTCCTGCCAACCAGACGAACCATCAAACCGACCCTTCAATCGGGCTAGACATTGTCACCTTCCGTGGATGTCGTTGCTTTTGCTTGCTCCGAAGCTCCGACGCCCCATTTCCAGCCCGTAATCGAGGGCATGTCGTCGCCATGTTTCTCGATGTATTCACGATGCTCGATCAGCTTGGCCTGAATGGCCTGCTTGAAATAGGCAGCCCGCGCGCCGAGTTGCGGCAGACGGTCGATGACATCGCTCACCAGGTGAAAGCGGTCGAGTTCATTTAAGACAACCATGTCGAACGGTGTCGTCGTGGTGCCCTCTTCCTTGTAGCCGCGAACGTGCAGATTGCCGTGGTTCGTTCGGCGATAGGTAAGGCGATGGATCAGCCACGGATAGCCGTGGAAAGCGAAGATGATGGGCCTGTTCCGCGTGAAAATTCCATCGAAATCCCGATCCGAAAGACCGTGGGGGTGCTCCTCCGCAGGCTGCAACTTCATCAGGTTGACGACATTGACAACGCGGACCTTCACTTCCGGAAGGTGCTCGCGCAGCAACTGGACCGCCGCCAATGTTTCGAGCGTCGGGACGTCGCCGCAGCAAGCCATGACGACATCTGGTTCGTACTCCCTGTCGTTGCTCGCCCAATCCCATATGCTGACCCCCATGCTGCAATGGCGCACGGCCTGCTCCATCGTCAGCCATTGCGGGCCCGGCTGTTTTCCCGCCACGACCACGTTGATGTAATTGCGGCTGCGCAGGCAATGATCGGTCACGGAAAGAAGCGTGTTGGCATCCGGCGGAAGGTAGACGCGGACGACTTCTGCTTTCTTGTTGACGACGTGATCAATGAAACCCGGATCCTGATGGCTGAAACCGTTGTGATCCTGACGCCAGACATGCGAACTCAGGAAATAGTTCAACGACGCCACGGGGCGGCGCCAGGGGATCTCATTGCAGACCTTCAGCCACTTGGCATGTTGGTTGAACATCGAGTCGATGATGTGGATGAAAGCCTCATAGCAGGAGAAGAACCCATGGCGGCCGGTGAGCAGATATCCTTCGAGCCAGCCTTGGCACTGGTGCTCGCTGAGGACCTCCATGATACGCCCATCCGGCGAGAGATGATCGTCCTCGGGGTAGATCTCGGCCATGTAGCAGCGGTCGGTGACCTCGAGCACGTCCTGCCAGCGGTTGGAATTGTTTTCGTCCGGACTGAACAAGCGGAAGTTCCGGCTGTCCATGTTGACCTTCATCACGTCGCGCAGGAACTTGCCCATAACGCGAGCGGCCTCCACCGTGGTCGCACCGGGGTGCGGAACATCGACGGCATAGTCGCGGAAGGCAGGCATCTTCAGATCGCGTAGCAACAGCCCACCGTTGGCGTGCGGGTTGTCGCTCATCCGGCGATGCCCCGATGGTGCCAGAGCGGCAAGCTCCAGCTTCAGTCGACCCTCGTCGGTGAAAAGCTCCTCCGGGCGATAGCTTCTCATCCATTGTTCCAGGATGCGGATGTGTTCCGGCTTGTCCATCTCGCCCATCGGTACCTGGTGCGATCGCCAGTAGCCCTCACATTTCTTGCCGTCGATTTCTTCCGGGCAGGTCCAGCCCTTAGGCGTGCGGAAGACGATCATCGGCCAGGCAGGTCGCTTGACACTCCCTCCGGTGCGCGCGTCTTCCCAGATCTGCCGGATCTCCGCCATGGCCGTGTCGAGCACGCTTGCCAATTGCTGGTGGACACTCGCCGGATCATGCCCCTCGACGAAATAGGGCTTGTAGCCCATCCCTTCGAAGAACTTCCGAAGTTCTTCGTGCGGGATGCGTGCGAGGAAACACGGGTTGGCGATTTTATAGCCGTTCAAATGCAGGATCGGCAGGACGCAGCCGTCGCGAGCGGGGTTCAGGAATTTGTTGCTTTGCCAACCAGTCGCAAGCGGCCCGGTCTCGGCTTCACCGTCGCCAACGACACAGGCAACGATGAGATCGGGATTGTCGAATGCCGCGCCATAGGCATGGCTGAGCGCATAGCCTAGTTCGCCGCCCTCATGGATGCTGCCCGGTGTTTCCGGCGCCACATGGCTCGGAATGCCGCCGGGAAAGCTGAACTGCTTGAAGAGCCGCTGCAGTCCCTCGTTATCCTGTCCGATGTCGGGATAGAACTCGCTATAGGTCCCTTCCAGATAGGCGTGGGCCACCAACGACGGCCCTCCATGCCCTGGACCGATCACGTAGATCATGTTGAGGTCGTCACGCTTGATGACCCGGTTGAGATGCACATAGAGCATGTTGAGGCCGGGTGAGGTTCCCCAGTGGCCCAGCAGGCGCGGCTTTATGTGCTCTCGCTTCAGGGGCTCGCGCAGGAGCGGATTGTCGAGCAGATAGATCTGGCCGACCGAAAGATAGTTCGAGGCCCGCCAATAGGCGTCCATCAGGCGAAGGTCTTCCGATGACAACGGTGTTGGCGAATGTGATTTTCCGGATGCTGTCTTGTTCATCGATGCCGTATCAACCGAAACCATTTAAGCCTCCCGATCAATGAGGTGTGTTGAAATCCCTTCGGCTTGCCGCCACGCAAGCTAGTGAAGTCGCATGACGATGCGACCGTCGATCTTGCCGGCTTCCATTCGATGGAAGATGTCGTTGATGCTCTCGAGGCTCTCCCAGGAAAAATGAGGTTTCACCTTGCCGTCTGCGGCAAACTGCAACGATTCCTCCAAGTCCTGGCGGGTGCCGACGATCGATCCACGCACAGTAATGCGCTTCAAGACCGTCTCGAACACCGGCAGAGAAATCAATCCAGGGGGAAGGCCAACCAAGACCATCGTCCCCTTCGACCGCATGAAACCGAAGGCCTGTTCCATCGCGATCGGAGAGACAGCAGTCACGAGGGCTCCATGAACACCACCGTTCGTCGCTTTTCTTACCCGGTCAATGGCATCTTCAGCCTTGCCGTTGACCGTGATGTCAGCGCCAAGCTGCCTTGCCAGGGTCAGCTTTTCTTCGAATATGTCGGCGGCGACGACGTTCATGCCCATGGCCTTGGCATATTGCACCGCCATGTGGCCCAGGCCACCGACACCTGACACGGCTACCCATTCTCCGGGACGGACCTCGGTTTCCTTCAGGCCCTTGTACACCGTGACCCCAGCGCAGAGCACGGGCGCCGCGGCTCCGAACTCCAATCTGTCTGGAACGCTGGCGACGAAATTGGGGTCCGCAAGTCCGAATTCTGCGAACGTGCCATTCACGGAGTATCCTGTATTCGATTGCGAGCCGCACAGCGTTTCCCAACCTGTTCTGCAGTAAGGACAGTAGCCGCAGGCGGTATGGAGCCAGGGTACTCCGACCCTGTCGCCTTCCTTTACTCGCTTCACACCGGTGCCGGCGGCTGACACAAACCCAACACCCTCATGCCCCGGTACGAACGGGGGGGATGGCTTTACGGGCCAGTCGCCATTGGCTGCATGCAGATCAGTGTGGCAAACGCCCGTCGCTTCATATTTGACGAGTATCTGCCCTGCTCCTGGGACCGGGATCGCCATCTCCTCGATGCTGAGCGGAGTGCGGAACTGTCGAACGACAGCCGCTTTCATCGTCTTTGCCATGTCCATGCTCCTCCAGTTGGATGAGTTCGAAGACGCTGTTCGAGGCAAGTGAGGCGAGCTATTGCGGATGAGGGTCCGAGAAATGGTCTACCACGCCTCTGACGCCGCGAACGTTCTCGGCGAGGATGCGCGCTGCCCTCCGGCAGTCGGCAGTCTTGACGTTGCCCCAGAGGTGCACGACGCCATCGGTCACATCGACCCTCACATCCAGTGCTTCAAGCCCGGTGTTCTCACCAAGGCGGACGAGGATGCTGCGTCGGATGGCTTCATCACCTGCTGCGGTTTCGTCCTCCTTTGCTGACAAGATCGCCTGCAACAGATCGGCGCGGCTGACGATACCGACCAGGACGCCGTTTCGAAGGACAGGAATACGCTTGATGCCGCGTTCCTGCATGACCGTGGCAACACGCGCCACAGACATATTTTCGTCGATTGTAATGGGATTGGCGGTCATAGCGTCACCAACCCTCCACGAGGAGCGCTTCACATATGCGTTGGCCCTATCTTCGGCAGCAAGTGCCGCTTCGACCATCGGTGCGACGCCACCCAACTCGGTCCGCCGGATCAGATCGCCTTCGCTAATCAAGCCCACCAGACACCCTTCATCGTCAACGACGGGCACGCCGCTAATGTGATTGTCGAGCATGACTCTAGCTGCGTGCCTGACGCTGTTGTCAGGGGATACATTGACGATCTTCGTCGTCATCACATCTTTGACAAGCATATCGATCTAACTCCGGTGAGAGGCATACCGTCATTAGCGCGGCGAATGCTAAACCTGTTGCTGCGGTTCGACAACCGGTCCTGCAACATACGACTGTTGCCCTTGGACGGCGGTTGTAAAGACGTGACGAACTGGGCTTCGTCAGCCTTTGAGGTTTTGTGCCGCCACTGGGAGCAGGAATTTATCGCGTGTGCCAGATGGCCACGCAATCTGGCCATCGGCCGACGTTGGGCCGCAAGCGCGCGCAATTTGCGATTGATCACAAATTCGGTTGCGAAGGAGTGGACATGATGACTAAGCTGATTGGCAAGTTGTCTTGGGATCGATGCGCTTTCAAAGCCACCCACCGCGCAAACGCTGCGAAGTGGTAGTTTGATGGGTCGTCGTCTGGAACGCTCACTGGCGCTGTAGCCGAGCTGTGGCAGACCTCCTCGGCCTCGGGAAGAAGAAAGGCGGCGGCGATCCGGTGCTGTCACCTGGAGGCGAAGTCATCCGCGCAGCGGCGCATCGTGATTGAAGCCTAGGAGGTTCCATTGGCCGACCAGAACAAGGTGCCAGCTCAACAGTCAAAATATGATCGCCTTATAGCTGCGGCGCAGGCGGCGGCCTCAGCAGTCACGATCGTGGCGCATCCCTGTGACGAAGCCTCGCTACGTGGTGCACTTGAGGCCGCCGACAACGGACTAATTGTGCCGGTTCTTGTCGGCCCCGAGGGGAGAATCCGCAAGGTCGCTCAGGAGTCCGGCCTCGATCTGAAAGCGCACGTCATTGTCGATGTGGCGCACAGTCACGCCGCAGCAGCCAAGGCGGTCGCCCTGATCCGAGAGGGAAAGGGCGAACTCCTGATGAAGGGGAGCCTCCACACCGACGAACTGATGCGGGAAGTCACGGCCTCTGCCACGGGTCTACGAACCGAACGCCGCATCAGCCACGTGTTCGTGATGGATGTGCCTGGTCATGCCGACACGCTCTTCATCACCGATGCCGCGATCAACATCTTTCCCGATTTGGACGTCAAGCGCGACATTGTGCAGAACGCCATCGACCTCTGGGTGACAATTGGGTTGGGTGAACAGCCGCGGGTCGCAATCGTCTCGGCAGTTGAGACCGTTACGACCAAGATTCCCTCGACGATCGAAGCCGCGGCATTGTGCAAGATGGCTGATCGTGGGCAAATTATCGGTGGCCTGCTCGATGGACCGCTTGCCTTCGACAACGCGATAAGCCCCGAGGCGGCGCGGATCAAAGGGCTGACCTCGCCGGTGGCGGGCCGGGCACAGATCATCGTCGTGCCTGACCTTGAAGCAGGCAACATGCTGGCCAAGAACCTGACGTTCCTCACCCATGCCGACGCCGCGGGCATTGTGCTCGGTGCGCGCGTGCCGATCGTGTTGACATCACGGGCGGACTCGGTTCGCAGTCGCCTCGCATCGTGCGCTGTTGCCACCCTCTACGCGGCCGCCCAGCGGCGATCGATGCAGGTGGTGGCCTGATCATGGACGCCATACTTGTGGTCAATGCGGGCTCGTCGAGCCTCAAGTTTCAGATCTTCGGGGTTGCGGAGGCTGGCCTGTCACGCAGTGTGCGTGGTCACATCGATGGCATTGGCAGCAGACCGCGCTTGCTCGCGAAGACGATCGACGGGACGGTGCTGATCGACCGAGCCTATCCCCCAGAAGCTATAGGCGACCTGCCGACGGCCATCGCTGAAGCGCGCATCTGGCTGCAATCACTTGAAGGCTTTACGCTTAAGGCAATCGGTCATCGCGTTGTACACGGTGGACCGGACTATGCGGCACCTGTCCTGATCGACCATGCCGTTCTCGACAAGCTTGCCAGCTACCAGGAACTCGCGCCGCTGCATCAGCCAAACAATCTGGCTCCCATCCGCCTCGCCATGGAAATTAATCCGGATGTTCCGCAGGTCGCCTGTTTCGACACGGCTTTCCATCGTGGCCACGCCCCGCACACGGATTGTTACGCTTTGCCTTGGGCATACTACCAGGACGGCGTTCGACGCTATGGCTTTCACGGCCTCTCCTACGAGTACATAGCCGAGCACCTGACCAATGTGGCTCCTACACTCTCCAACGGTCGGGTCATTGTTGCTCATCTCGGCAGTGGCGCATCGATGTGCGCCCTGTATCAAGGTCTCAGCGTTGAGACGACCATGGGGTTCACCGCGCTTGATGGTCTGCCAATGGGCACCCGGCCGGGCCAGATGGATCCGGGTGTCGTGCTGTACCTGATCGACCAGAAAGGCATGACGACCGCGGACGTCACCGATCTTCTCTATCGGGCGTCCGGGCTTAGGGGGCTTTCCGGAATATCCTCCGACATGCGCGACCTGCTTTCCAGCGACGATCCGCGTGCAACTCTCGCGATCGATCATTTTGTGCATCGTTGCTCACTCAGCGCCGGCATGCTCGCGGCGGCGCTCGGCGGTCTGGATGCCTTTGTCTTTACCGCCGGCGTGGGTGAAAATTCGGCGCCTATTCGAGCCCGTATCGCCGAGCGTCTGACGTGGCTTGGCGCTGAACTTGATCCTTCCGCCAACGATGCGGGCGCGACGCGAATTTCAACCGACGCAAGCGGTGTCGCACTTTATGTCTTGCCGACGGACGAAGAATTCATGATTGCGCGCCACACCATTGCCCTCGTCGGGGCCCTTTGATCACGCTGGCTGGCGAAATCGCCGAGAAAAAGTCAGGGCGTTGATCCGGTGTCGACTTTTGCGGCTGGAAGCGGCTGCGCAGCGTTTGACATGAGGGCGCGACCAGGGTGAAGCCGGCTTGTCGACGTCCCCCGTTACTGCGGAGATCTCGCTTTGATGCGCGCGATGAGTTCTTCATCGTCGAGGACGCTGTGCTTGCCTTTGGCGGAGCGCCTCGAAGGCCTCACGCGCCAGCCGTGTGCCGATGCCTTGGCCCGAAAGTGCCTGGGGAACGTCTTTGTCGGTGAGAACGGCCCTGCCGTCTTCGTTGCGGTAGTAACGGCAGTCTCAAAGCGTGATGCCGCGACATTTTCCCGAGGCTGATCGTGCATTTCCTATCTCCAATCGCACCGAGGATGATCCGGGTCTCGGCCGGTACAGTCCCTGCATTCCTATCAATTGAGATCACGTTTCGACCTGGGCGATCACGCAAGACGTAATCATAGAGAATGCTAATGCAGCATCTCTAAATAATGCGTCTGATGTGGTAAAATCGGCTTCGGAAGCAGCGTCGGCTCGAGAAAATGCCGGACAACGTTTCAACTTGTCGCATATCGGTTCGCATGGACGTCGAGATCGCATCTCCGCCGTGCCGGATAGGGTGGGCCCCCTACGAAAATGAGGCCTTCGGATAACAACTCGGAATGGGAGGTGTACGATGGTTCGCAAACTGTTTCTCGTCTTGGCTGCTGCGGCGTCCGCGCTGGCGATCAACGGGGTCGCATGGGCGGATTTCACCGTCCTCGTGCCATCGAGCAGCGAGGGTGATGGCCTTAGGGCTGCTGCCGACGACTACTCGAAGATGAAGGGCACGAAGGTGGAGATCGTGCAGGCGCCTTATGCCAATGTATTCGAACAGGGCGCCAATGCGGGGGCAACCAAATCCGGCGTGTTCGACATCATTTTGATGGATGACCCGTGGATCCCGTTTTTCGCCGAGAACGGACATCTCGAGGATTTGACGCCATACTTCAAGAATGCGGGCATGGAAGGCCCGGACAACGATTTCCTGTCGAAGTCGCTGGCGATCTGTCGCAATCCCTACAATACGGGACCTTATGTGTGCCTGCCCTATGTGGGAAACGCCCAGATGTTCTTCTATGACGCCGCCAAGTACAAGGAAGCTGGCGTCGACGCTCCCAAGACCTGGGATGACGTATTGAAGGCGAGCCAGACCCTGACCAAGGACGGCGGAGGTCGCTATTTCGGTTATGTCTTCCGGGGCGGTCAGGGTAACCCGGTCGTGGCCGACTTCATGCCGATCTTCTGGTCCTACGGCGCCAATATGTTTAACGAGGATCGCACGAAGGTGACGATCGATACGCCGGAAGGTGCGGCCGCGATGAAGACGTTCATGGCGCTCCGCGACGTTTCTCCAAAGGGGATCGAGAGCTACAACGCCAACGAAGTGGGGACGGCGCTTGCCGCTGGTGCCGCCGCCTCGTCTATCAACTGGCCGAACTGGGTTGCGACCTTTGAGGATCCGGGCCAGTCGAAGATGGTTGGCAAGATTTCCTACGCCCCAATTCCGGCGGGCGCGAAACCGGGCAGTTCCGAAATCGGCCATTGGACCATGGGCATCATGTCGGCCTCCAAGAATAAGCAGGAGGCCTTCGACTTCATCGTCTGGGCGACCTCGGCGGAGCAAATCAAGATTTCCGCCACGCGCGGCAATCCGCCTGTCCGAACCTCGGTCTTCACCGATCCGGAACTGACATCGCAGGAACAGTTCCGACACTATCCGGTGTTGATGGAGGCGATCCAGGCTTCGACGCCTCGTCCACGTCATCCGAAGTGGCCGGAGATCGAGAATGCCTTCGGTATAGAGCTTTCCAAGGCCGTAGCGGGTACGATCACACCGGAAGAGGCTCTTAAGAGCGCCCAAGCGGCAGTCGAACAGATTACGGGCCTTAAATAGGCAGTGATCTACGCGGAGCGGGGTCTTCGGACCTCGCCTCGTTTCACGGTGCCGGCAATCGATTCAGGCGCGCCGCGGGAGGGACCACTGTTGAAGTCCGAAAAGGAAACGTCGGCCGCGCAGCCTCGACCAGGTGGCGGTCTGGAGCGGTGGGCAGAGCGCCATCTGCGCTTCCTCATGCTTGCGCCTACGGTCCTCATATTGCTCGGGTTGACGATCTTTCCCAGCCTCTACATGTTCTATGCCGCAGTTCACAAGATCAGTCCGAACCCCGATCTGCCCTGGGAGTTCGTCGGCCCCGACAATTTCGCTCGACTTCTTTCCGACACGCAATTTCACGTCGCACTCTGGAACACGACCGTCTTTACAGTCGTGGCAGTGACGACCGAATTCCTTCTCGGTCTCGGCCTGGCGCTGCTCCTCGATAAATTCATCCGCCGGCTGGCCTTTCTCAAAACCGTCCTGATGATCCCCATGATGCTGCCGCCGGTCGCCGTCGCGATCACCTGGAAGATCATCTACGAGCCACAGTTTGGCGTCCTCAACGAAATCATGTTCCGTCTCGGTCTTCCACTGCAGGCCTGGGCGGGCGACGTGAACCTGGCGATGTTTTCGATCATCGTTGCCGATGTTTGGCAGTGGACGCCGTTCATATTCCTTCTGATGTTGGCGGGGCTGGCAAGCCTGCCGGTCGAACCCTACGAGGCCGCAGCGCTCGACGGCGCCTCGTCATGGCGGCAGTTCTGGGATCTGACGCTGCCCTTTCTGAAACCGGTCATCGCCATTGCCTTGCTCCTGCGCGTCATGGATGCGCTGCGCCTTTTCGACCTGGTCTTCATCCTGACGGGGGGAGGTCCGGCAGACCGAACCAAGGTCTTGAGTCTATACATCTATCAGGTCGCCTACCGCTTCGCCGATCCCGGCTACGCGGCGGCGATCTCGCTCTTCGTGCTGTTCGTGACGATCGTGCTGAGCACGTGGTTCATGAAGCGCATGCGACTGGCGGAGTGAGGCGACGATGGCGACGATAAGAACACGCAGCCGGGGCCGGGAGATGCTTCTAAGCCTGTCCGCCTATCTGACGATCCTCATCGCGCTGATCCTGACGCTGTTTCCTGTTTATTGGATCGCGGCGAATTCGTTCAAGTTCGACATAGACATCTTCGCCGTACCGCCCGAATGGCTGCCGCGCAACCCGACATTGAAGCACTACGAGGAAGCGTTCATCCAGCGGCCGTTCCTGCGCTACGCATTGAACAGCTTGCTCGTCGCGGTCGGAACCACGATCATTTCCGTGGGCTTCGGCACGATGGCTGGCTATGCCTTGGCGCGCTTCAGCTATCCGTGGCAGTGGCGAAAGCAGATTTCGTTCTGGATCCTCTCGACGCGCATGATGCCTCCTATCGTCAGCATCATTCCGCTCTATCTGTTTTTCAACTACTTCGACATGCTCAACACGAAGTCGGCGCTCATCGTCGCCTATACGGCCTTCAACCTGCCGTTCGCGACGTGGATGATGAAGAGCTATTTCCAGGACCTGCCGGTCGAACTGGAAGAGGCCGCGATCGTCGATGGCGACACACGCTGGGGCGCATTCCTACATGTCGCTTTGCCGCTCGCGCGCCCAGGGCTCGCGGCGACGGCCATCTTCTGTCTGATCATCTCGTGGAACGAGTTCCTGCTCTCCCTGATCATCACGCTCACCGAGCAGTCGCAGACGCTGCCGATCGGCATCGCCGGGCGGGTGACGCAATACAAGACCTATTGGGGGGAAATCAGCGCCGCCGGGTTCATGGCCTGCGTGCCGATCGTCATCTTCGCTTTCATCGTTCAGAAGCATCTTGTCCGAGGGCTGTCTCTCGGGGCCGTCAAGGGGTGAGACCATGGCGTCCGTCACGTTCACCAATGTCTCAAAGAAGTTCGGCGAATTCATCGCGGTGACCGACTTCAATCTCGAGGTCCGGGACAAGGAGTTTCTCGTCCTGCTCGGCCCCTCCGGCTGCGGCAAGACGACGACGATGCGCATGGTTGCCGGTCTCGAAGAGGCGACATCGGGTGATATCTACATCGATGCGGAACGCATCAATGGCGTCCTGCCAAAATATCGTGACGTCGCGATGGTCTTCCAGTCGTATGCCTTGTATCCGCACCTCACTGTTGAGGACAATATCGGCTACCCGCTGAAGATCCGCAAAGTGCCCCCGGCCGAATACAAGCGACGCATAGCCGAGGTCGCGCGGCGCGTGGAACTCGACACGATGTTGTCGCGCCTGCCGAAGGAACTCTCCGGCGGCCAGCGCCAGCGCGTAGCACTCGCCCGCGCTATCGTCCGCACGCCACGTGTCTTTCTGATGGACGAGCCGCTTTCCAATCTCGACGCCAAGCTTCGCACTCAAATGCGCGCCGAGCTGAAGCACCTCCAGCATGAGCTGCAGGTCACGACGATCTATGTCACCCACGACCAGATAGAGGCGATGACACTCGCCCACCGCGTCGCTGTGATGAACAAAGGCGTGATCGAGCAGCTCGGAACGCCGAGGGAGATCTATAACGATCCGCGCACCCTCTTCGTTGCCGGGTTTATCGGCTCTCCGCCGATGAATCTGATCCCGGGGGAGGTGAAAAACGGTGTGTTCGTTAGGGCCGGCCTCAGGTTGGCGGGTCTCGGCCAGGCAAATATCTCTTCCGCCGTTCTCGGTGTGCGTCCGGAGGACGTCCATGCGGCCGGAGCCGAGGATGCAGACGTCAATCTGGTCGCGCCGATCTATTCGGTGGAGCTCACCGGCGAGAACACGCTTGTCAGTCTGCAGTTGGGCGGACAACTGATGACCTTGCGCGCCGACAAGAACTTCGCTGGCCAGATCGATCAGCGGGTCGGCGTGAAGGTGGCGACCGATCGCGTCTTTCTGTTCGATGGAGGGACACAACACCGTGTCGACTTCTGACATCTGGACGGCGGCGATTGCAATCACAGTGGCATTCTGCGCGGCCGCCGCCGATGTCGGCCCTATCGACGGCAATCCGCTGATCGAAATCCCTGCCGGGGCCTTCGTCTTCGGTCGTGACGACGGCCCCGAAAATGAACATCCGCGCCGCGTTCTGGAAGGGCGGGCCTACGCGATCAACCGTACCGAGATCACGAACCGGCAATACGGACGCTTCATCGATCAGACCGGTCACCGCCCGGCCTTCTACGCAAATCACCCGGTTCTGGGTTTGGACGACCGGCCGGTCGTCGGGGTGAGTTGGGGCGACGCCGATGCTTTTTGCCGTCACTATGGGTTGGCGCTGCCGTCGGAGCAACAATACGAGAGAGCGGCACGCGGAACGACGGGCAGGGCATTTCCGTGGGGCTCGGCCCCTGGTGACTTTGTGCGGGCAAATTCCGGCGCGGATATCTGCTGCTCCGGCGACGCGCGCGACGGTTATCTGATGACCGCGCCAGCACAGTCTTTCGCCGATGGCGCCAGCAGCGAGGGCGTCCTCAATCTTGTCGGCAATGTCTGGGAGTGGACCAGTGATGTTTACGTGCCCTACGACGGTTGGGCCGCGGCAAAAGGTACGGGGCTATACCGCGTGCTTCGCGGGGGCTCCTGGAACAGCGATGCACGCCACCTTACGACGACCTATCGCCTCGCCTATAATCCGGAATTTCGTTTCTCAGCCAATGGAGGGTTCCGATGCATTCGCTCCGCGGCTTGACAATCATTGCGGGCCTTCTGTTCCTGGCAGCCGGCGCCAGCGCAGAGCCGGCAGTCGCACCCGGCTACCGGCTAGAGACTGTTAGCCTGGCGGGTGCCGCGTTCGCCGGTATGTCCCGCGATGGCGAGGCTCTGCTCGTCACCGATCTGGCCAGCGGCCGGCTTTATCGCCGCGACGGGCAGGGTAAGCTCGTCGCATTCGGTCCGGTCTTTTCGCATGGCCTCGACGTGATCGGCGACCCGACCGGACCTTATCGTGTGGTGCGTGCCGGCGACGTCCTTGTCGTCGCCCAAGGGTGGACGCCGGCCAACTCCGACGCAGGCCCATACGACCACGCTCTCATTGCGATCGATGGCGCTGGCGCGGTCCGCGTCATCAGCAGCGATTTCTGGAATCCGTTCGACTTCATCTTGGCGGACGGCGTTTACTACGTGATCGATGCCGCGCGAAACAGTGTCGAACGGGTGCAAATGGACGGCCAGAAGAACACGATCATGACGTTCCGCCGTATGACCGAGGCAGCGACGGCACTGCAGGATCTGTCGCCGACAGAGTTCACGACGGGGAAAAGCTATGAGGTCGATGCGGTGCCGACCGGCATCTGGCTGCGCGACCGACGCCTTTATGTCGCGCTGTTCGGCGGCTTTCCTTTCCTTGCCGGTGCTGGAAAGATCGTTTCGATCCCCGAAACCGGTGGCGCGTCAAATCCGCGACTTGACGTCGAAGGCCTGAATGCGCCCGTTGCTATCGCCTTCAACAGTGATGGAGCGATGCTTGTTCTCGAACACGGTATCTACGATCAGCCGGAAGGGTTCCGGAAGGGCAGCGGTCGTTTGCTCAGACTCGACACAATGACGGGCAGCCGAAAGATCATTCTCGACGCCTTGACACGACCCGTGTCCGTCCTCGTCTGGGACGAGCGGCGGCTCGTGGTTTCCGATCTGAGCGGCAACCTCCATTTTCTGACACGTGAACAGGCGCACTGACCACCAGTGAGACGACGTCTCGAGGCGAACACGCCTTACACGAGGACTGATACGGAAGAACTGATCGCCGAGCGCGGCTTTCGCGTTTAGCGAAGCGATCGTCGCGCTCCGCTATCCGCAGCGAGCCGTGGCCGGGCGATAGCCTCTACTTCATCAGATCCATATGCTGGTCGGCCCGAGCCCTGATCAAAGGATCAAGGTCTGACTTGTAGGGCCCGTATTTCGTGAACATCTCGTAGGCCTCGAGCGGCGGAATGCCGGATGCGCGGATGAAATCCTCCAGATCGTACCGAACCTCGCCGTTTGCGACGCCCTCAGTAAACTGCTTTCCCGTCTCGGATGTGGACATTTGATCCTCCGATATACCGAGCCCGCAACGACGGTGTTGGTTTCCCGCAGCGGCAGGCGTTGATAGGTGGCTTCGCTTGTTCACGAAAATGGCGCCAGATGCAAAACACGGCGCGATGGCTTTGAACGCGTCATTGTGACTTTTCAGAATGCGGGGGCATGCTCACAGCACATTTACGCGGGAATCACGCCGCCGAAGGCGCCGAATGTACGCATGGGCTTCAACAGGCTTAAGGGCCAAGACGCCACCCTCCACGCGCCGGGCAGCTCCGCTTGGCCATTCACTCCGGCCGGCGAAAGATACACCATCAAGCCGCCGGGCCAAACACAGGAATGATACTTGCGAGGCCTTGTTGCAAAAAGTGACCTTGCGATCCCGGGCGAAACCGCCATGCGGGCAGACGGATTGTGGCGGTCAGGCTTCGGTGGGCGAGCCAGCAGCTTGAAAGCGGGCCTCGAACTCACGCCGCAGGTTTCTGCGGACCTCCGCTGCGCGCTGGCGCCGCTTTCGGATGCTGGTCACGGGATTGTAAGTTGGGACGGCGGTCGGACGCCCCTCGGCATCGACGGCCACCATGGTGAAATAGCAGGAGTTCGTGTGCCTGCGCTCGCCGGTGCGGATGTTTTCGGCTTCGACGCGGATCCCGACCTCCATCGAGGTTCGCCCGGCATGATTGATCGAGGCGCGAAAGGTCACCAGTTCCCCGACATGGATCGGCTGGCGAAAGACGACCTGGTCCACCGACAGGGTCACCGCATATTCCTGCGAATAGCGCGAGGCGCAGGAAAACGCGACGCGATCGAGAAGATTGAGCAGGGCGCCGCCATGGACCTTGCCGCTGAAGTTGGCCATGTCGGGCGTCATCAAGACGACCATTTCAAGCTCGCTGGTATCATGTCCGGCTTCCACGGTAACTCCCTCTAGGATGATTGCAGCCCTTCTGGACCGATGATAGCAAGGTTTTGTAGCCGGCCAACCGGCAGGGCAAGTCGGCATCGTCGACGATCTGGCCGTCGAGGATCGTGCTACATTTTCGGATGCCTTACCGCGAAGGCAGCCATGAACGGGCATTTGGCAACAATGCGAGCCTGTTTTTGGCAGAACGTTTCCAATAGGCGATCTTGCAACGTTCTTAAAGGCGATTTCGATCCGGGCAATTAGCAAGGTGTGCGCGCTGGTCCTGCACAGCCTGATGGGCCTCGAGGCCGTTTTACGCTGATTTTCGCTTTTGTACCTCGAATTCTCTATTTGATTAGGTGCGGAGATGGCCCGCTGTTGTGCTAGTATAAAATTGTCTGATTTCGCTCGGCGCAGTGAAGGCAGCCAAATTCGGGAACAAACCCGTCCCGAGTGCGTTTTAAATAGAGTAGTGGTCGTAGCGGAAGTTTATGACTTTCGGCGGCCGCGGGAGGGTTCAATGAGAGCCAGTGACGGCGATGTATTCGACCTTTTTTCAAAGACGTATGCAAGTGGAGTGCAAGAGAAGTTAAGTTTACAGGAATATCTCCTGGCCTGTCGCGACGACAAGAGCATGTATGCCACGGCCCCAGAGCGCATGGTTACCGCAATCGGCGAGCCGCAGTTGATTGATACGAGCGCGGATGAGCGCCTTGGGCGGATTTTCGCCAACCGAACTATCAAGCTGTACCCCTCCTTCTCGGACTTCTATGGAATGGAGGACACGATCGAGCGGATCGTCGGCTACTTCCGATATGCCGCGCAGGGGCTCGAGGAACGCAAGCAGATCCTTTACCTCTTGGGGCCGGTGGGTGGTGGCAAGTCGTCGCTTGCCGAACGTCTCAAGAAGCTGATGGAGCAGCAGCCGATCTACACGTTGGCCATCGACGGCAAGATAAGCCCCGTCTTTGAATCGCCCCTTGGTCTATTCAACCGCGATCACATGGGGGATCTGCTCGAAGACAAATACGGAATTGCAAAGAGGCGGCTCACCGATTTGGTATCGCCTTGGGCCGCCAAGCGCCTAGACGAAATCGGCGGCGACATTTCGAAGTTCAGCGTCGTCAAGCTCATGCCGTCGCGGCTGCGCCAGATCGCCATCGCCAAGACTGAACCGGGCGACGAGAACAACCAGGACATTTCCGCGCTGGTCGGCAAGGTCGATATCCGTCAACTTGAGAATTTCAGCCAAGCCGATCCCGACGCTTATTCCTATAGCGGCGGGCTCAACAGGACAACGCAAGGGCTGCTCGAATTCGTCGAAATGTTCAAGGCGCCGATCAAGGTTCTGCATCCGCTGCTCACCGCCACGCAGGAAGGAAGCTACAACGGCACGGAGAACTTCGGAGCTTTTCCCTATCAGGGGGTCGTGCTTGCCCATTCCAACGAGTCCGAATGGCTGCAATTCAAGCACAACAGGAACAACGAGGCCTTTCTCGACCGAATACTGGTCGTCAAGGTTCCCTATTGCCTGCGTGTCACGGAGGAACGGCTGATCTATGAAAAGCTGCTTCGCGAGAGCGAATTATCCGAGAGCCCATGCGCGCCCGAGGTGCTGGAGAACCTTAGTCGCTTCACAGTGGCGACGCGCCTCGCTCTACACGAGAACTCGCCGTCCTACACAAAGATGCGGGTTTATGACGGCGAAAACCTGAAGGATACCGATCCCAAGGCGAAGTCCCTGCAGGAATATCGCGATGCCGCAGGCGTCGATGAGGGCATGACCGGCGTTAGTACCCGGTTTGCCTTCAAGGTTCTGTCTGAGACCTTCAACTACGACACCAAGGAAGTCGCTGCCGATCCGGTTCATCTGATGTATATCCTGGAACAGGCTATCCGGCGGGAGCAGTTTCCCAAAGAGACCGAAGCGAACTATCTCGATTTTATCCGGTCGGAGCTCGCCGCCCGCTATGCGGAGTTCATCGGTCACGAGATCCAGAAGGCCTATCTCGAATCCTATAGCGAATATGGTCAGAACCTGTTCGACCGCTACATCTCTTACGCGGATGCCTGGCTCGAAGATCAGGACTTTAAGGATCCTGACACTGGTCAGATCCTAAATCGTAACGTTCTCGACGGCGAGTTGTCACAGATCGAAAAGCCCGCAGGGATCGCAAACCCCAAGGATTTCCGCAACGAAGTTGTAAAGTTCACCCTGCGTGCCCGCGCCAGGAACAACGGGCGTAACCCAGCCTGGACAAGTTACGAAAAGCTCCGGGAAGTGATCGAGAAGCGCATGTTCGGCCAGGTCGAGGACCTTTTACCGGTCATCAGCTTCGGCTCGAAGAAGGACAGCGCGACCGAGAAGCAGCACGCTGAGTTCGTTGAGCGCATGACCGAACGGGGCTACACCGAACGTCAGGTGCGGCGGCTCGTCGACTGGTATATGCGGGTCAACAAGGCCGGTTGACGATGCGGAAGCGGGGGACGGGCAATGCCGAATTTCATCGATCGCCGGCTTAACCCCAAGGACAGGAATCTCGGCAACAGGAAGCGCTTTTTTAAGCGGGTCCATGAGGAATTGAAGCGGGCGATCAGAGATCAGATAAAGTCGGACAGGATCACCGATGTGGACGCCACCCACGGCGTTCCGATCCCGAAGCGTGGTGCGGACGAGCCTAGCTTCCGACATTCGAGCGGCAGCGGCGAGCGGCAGTATGTCCTGCCCGGAAACGAGACCTTTTCGCCGGGGGACCGACTTAAAAAGCCTGATGCAGGCGCTGGTGGAGGAGGCGGCGCCAACCCCGGCCGGGGCGAAAACGCGGACGACTTTGTCTTCGTGCTTTCGCGCGAGGAAGTGCTCGATCTTTTTTTTGAAGATCTGGAGCTTCCCGATATGGTGAAGCTGAGCCTGCGGGAGACCGTCAGATACAAATCCCATCGCGTCGGTTTCTCGACAGTGGGCACCCCTAGCAACATCAATGTTGGACGAACGATGCGCAACAGCTTCGGGCGGCGCATGGCCCTGCGCCGCCCGAGCGAGAAGGAATTTCAGACGCTTGCCGACGAGATCGCAGCCCTGGAAAGGGAGGAGCAGCCATCCCCACATCAGCGCCACAGGCTCTCGCAGGTGCGCGAAGAACTGGAAGTGCTTGAACGGCGGCGGCGGCGTATCGCCTATGTCGATCCCGTTGACGTGCGGTTTAACCGTTTCGAACGCCAGCCTTTGCCGAATGCGAGTGCGGTGATGTTCTGCCTGATGGACGTCTCGGCATCAATGGGGGAGCGCGAGAAGGATCTTGCCAAGCGCTTCTTCGTTCTCTTGCACCTGTTTCTCAAGCGTCGTTACGAGCGGATCGACATCGTGTTCATCCGCCACACGGACGAGGCGCGGGAAGTTGACGAGGAGACGTTCTTCTTCAGCAAGCAGAGCGGCGGCACTGTCGTTTCTACGGCGCTTGAGGAAATGCTCCGTATCATCGAGGACCGCTATCCCTCGAATCTCTGGAACATATATGCCGCCCAGGCCTCCGACGGCGACAATGCCAACGGTGACTCGGAGTGGTGCGCCGAACTCCTGCGGGAATCGCTCATGCGTCTGTGCCAGTATTACGCCTATGTTGAGATCATAGACGAGCGCGAGAGCGGAATATTCGGGTCGACGGACAACGGCACCTCGCTCTGGCGCGCCTACCGCACGGTCGATAGCGCGGTATCGAATTTCCAGATGACGCGCGTTGCAAGGCCCGCCGACATCTACCCCGTCTTCCGTAAACTCTTTGCCCGGCATCAACCCGTTCAATTGCGCAGGTGAGGGGACGACCGAATGGCGAAACGGCCAGCCTCCAGCCTGCTGTTCGACGGTTCCGAATGGAATTTTGCGACGCTTTCGCGTGCCTATGATGCGATCGAGGCGATTGCGATCGGTGAGATGGGACTCGACGTCTATCCGAACCAGGTCGAAATTATTTCCTCCGAACAGATGCTCGACGCCTATTCGTCCGTGGGCATGCCGCTGATGTATCAGCACTGGTCGTTTGGCAAGCGCTTCGTTTTTGAAAGCCAACTCTATCAAAAAGGCTATCGCGGGCTGGCCTATGAACTCGTGATCAACTCCAATCCCTGCATCACCTATCTCATGGAAGAAAACACGATGCCGATGCAGGCGCTGGTTACCGCGCATGCCGCCTTCGGCCACAATCACTTCTTCAAGAACAATTATCTGTTCCGCCAGTGGACGGATGCCGGCGCGATCCTTGGCTACATGGACTTCGCTAAGAAATACATTGCCAAATGTGAGGAGCGGCATGGTCTTGATGCGGTGGAGGAGATTCTCGATTCGGCGCATGCCCTGCAGGATCACGGCGTATTCCACTATCGCCGTCCCCCCCGACTCTCATCGGAAAAGGTGACGGAGCGGGCCCGGGAGCGGCTGGAATACGAGGAACAGACTTATAGCGATTTATGGCGGACGCTGCCGACGGCAGGCGGAACATCCGGCATCGAGGAGGCGGAGCGCGAAGCTTTGGAACGGAAGAAGGTGCTTAACCTTCCCGAGGAGAACCTGCTCTACTTTCTCGAGAAGCACAGTCTGATCCTTGAACCCTGGCAGCGCGAGATCTTGAGGATTGTTCGCGTTATCGCGCAATATTTCTATCCGCAAAGTCAGACCAAAGTGATGAACGAGGGATGCGCGACCTTCGTCCACTATTCCATTATCAACAGACTGTTCGACCAGGACAAAATCAGTGAAGGCGCAATGTTGGAGTTGCTGGCGAGCCATGCCAATGTTGTTTATCAACCGGGCTTCGACCATTCCCGCTTCTACGGCCTCAACCCTTACGCGCTGGGCTTTGCAATGATGCAGGATATCGAACGCATCTGCACGACGCCGACACAAGAGGATCGGGACTGGTTTCCCACCATATCCGGTAACGGCGACGCGATGGGCACGCTGATCGACGCCTGGGAAAACCACCGCGACGACTCCTTCATTCTGCAATATCTGAGCCCGGCGGTGATCCGCAAATTCCGCCTGTTTCGTCTCTCCGACCGCGCGACCAACAAATTTTGTGAAGTTACTTCAATCCATGACGAGCGGGGCTATTCTGCCGTACGCTCTGCGCTCTCTCGGAATTATGACCCTGTGGCAAATAGACCGGAAATACAGGTCGTTGATGTCGATTTGCTTGGAGATCGGCAACTTCGATTGAATCACGTGGTCAAGAACGGTCTTCTGCTGGAGGAAAGCAATCGCGACGCGACGATTGCGCACATTAGCCGACTTTGGGGGTATGAAGTGAGCCTGGCAGGCATAGATGCGTCGACCGGCAAAGTGCTCTATGAATGTTCATCCGCACAAGAGTGACCGCAGGCGAGTGGCCCTGCTGCGAGTTTTTGAGGCGAAATCAACTGTAGGCGGCGATCTTTCATTGCCGCTTCAAGGCGCCGGTCAAACGCGGCCGTAGGATTGGCCGCGAATTCCGGAGACGCCATTCTCCCTTCAGGCCTGTACAGCCTCAAATCCGGTCGCCGCTCTAAGCGGCTGCAACATGCTCCCGCTTTCGTGTCCCGTTCGGCCACGAGCACTAGGCGAACAGGATGCGATTGGGCAGGCGACGCCAATACTCGCGACGGTCGTCCAGTAACGATCATGCTGCTGGGGACGGCGACGTCGCTCGCCATCCGCCGGCCGTCGCTGCGGGGGCGGTTCCTGTAGCAGCGGCAGCAATCATGTGTTGTCTGGTAGACAGCCTGGCTGGGCAGTTACGCGCCGAGCTTCGTCCGCTCGGCAAGCCGCCACGCCCTAGGTGTCAGGCCGGTCTGGCGCAGGAAGAAGCGAGAGAAATAGGCCGGATCGGCAAAGCCGAGCCGAAAACTGATCTCCTGCACGCTGCCGCGGGTGAAAACAAGCTCGCGTCGTGCTTCGTCCGTCAGCTTGCGCGCGATGATCTCGTGGGCGCTTTGGCCGCTAACACTGCGGACGATACGGTTGAGATGCGTCGGCGATAGGCCGAGTTCGCGTGCGTAGAACGCGGCTGGTTTGTGCGAGCGATGGTGCTGCTGGACGAGGGCGAGGAAATGCTCGAAGCGTCGTTCGTTCTCGGTGTCGGCGGCGTCGTCCTCGACGGGGTCCGCTTCATCGAGGCGGGCACCCAGCGTTAGCGCCGACGTCAGATAGGCATCGAGCAGGTCGGTGCGGTGGCTCCGGCTGGCTTCCCATTCAGCACCCAGCCGGGCGAGGGTCAGCGCCACATAGCGGCCGTCGTCGCTGCCATCGAGGCTGGTAAGACGCGGTGTCGCCATCCAGGCGCCGAGCCGGCTGCGTTCGCCGGGCGATACCTTAAGATGCGAGGCGAGAACGGTGAACACGAACCCGTCGATATCACGGGAAAAGCGGAAGCCATGGCTGATCGCCGGCGGCACGGTAATCATAACTGGGGGACGAATAGCGCGCGCCGTGTCGCCGAACACCGCGTCTCCTGATCCGCCGTCAATGTACAAGATCTGAAAGAAGCTCTCATGGCGATGCAACCCGATCTCCCAATGATGCAGGCTGCTGCGCGAGTGGATCGTTTCACAATGCAGCCAGAAATCATGTCTTTCCAGCGGCTGTTCGCCATAAAGCTGGTAGGTCGGGACCGTCCTCTTCATCGCCCACATTCCTTCATGATGTTCGATTAGTGCAATTTCTTGACCGAAATGTCCATTGAGCCGGACCGCTCTCCCGAGCAGAGTTTTGTCAAAAGTCAGTTTCGGGAGGAAAGCATGCGCACACAGGTGGTCATCATCGGGTCAGGTCCATCGGGCCTTCTTCTCGGGCAATTGCTGACCGGTGCCGGCATCGACAATGTCATCCTCGATCGCGTCAGCAAGGACTACATTCTTGGCCGGGTGCGCGCCGGCGTTCTTGAGGAGGGAACGGTCGGCCTGATGGACCGTGCGAAGGCCGGCTCTCGCATGCATGCCGAGGGCCTGCCACATGACGGCTTTTCGCTTGCTTTCGATGGTCGGGATCATCGCATCGACCTCCATGGGCTGACCGGCGGCAGGCGCGTGATGGTTTATGGCCAGACGGAGCTGACGCGCGACCTCATGGAGGAGCGCGCGCTCACCGGCGCACCGTCGATGTACGCCGCGGTAGATGTCGAGCCGCATGATTTCGATGGTCACAAGCCGTACGTCACCTATGAGTTGGACGGCACAAGTCACCGTATTGATTGCGATTTCATCGCCGGTTGCGACGGTTTTCACGGGGTTAGCCGCAAGTCGGTTCCTGAAAATGCGATCCGCACATTCGAGAAGGTTTATCCCTTCGGCTGGCTTGGCATTCTTGCCGATGTTCCGCCGGTCAGCCACGAACTGATCTACGCCAACCATGCGCGCGGATTTGCCCTCTGCTCCATGCGGTCGCAGACCCGCAGTCGATACTACCTGCAGTGCGCGCTCGACGAGAAGATTGAGGACTGGACGGATCAGCGCTTCTGGGACGAACTCAGGCGGCGATTGCCGGCACATCATGCGGAGGCGTTGGTCACCGGCGCGTCGTTTGAAAAGTCGATTGCGCCGCTCCGCTCCTTCGTCGCCGAGCCGATGCGTTTCGGGCGGCTGTTTCTGGTTGGCGACGCGGCACATATCGTGCCGCCGACCGGTGCCAAAGGTTTGAACCTTGCGGCAAGCGACGTGCACTACCTCTTCGAAGGGCTGCTGGAACATTACCAGGACCGCTCGAATGCCGGGGTCGACGCCTATTCCGCCCACGCTTTGGCAAGGGTGTGGAAGGCCGTGCGCTTTTCCTGGTGGATGACGACGATGCTTCACCGTTTCCCGGATACCGGCGATTTCGACCAGAAGATCCAGGAGGCCGAACTCGATTATCTCACCCATTCGCGCGCCGCCTCGACAGCGCTTGCCGAAAATTACGTCGGGCTGCCGTTCTAAGCCAGGTTTTTCGCCGCGAGATCACTGCGCAGCATGCCATAAATGGCGGTGTCCCATCTGATATCGCCAACCCTGGCTGAAGACCGCCGGACGCCTTCCTCGATAAAGCCGAGCTTCAGATAGGTGCGGATTGCCGCGGTGTTGAACGTATAGACGTTGAGTTCCAGCCGTTCGAAGCGGGCGTCTGCGAAGAATCGCTCCATGACCCGCTGAAGGAAGGGGTGGGCGAGGCCTTGGCCGCGAAACCACGGGTTGATCGCCACGCGGCCGAGGCGACCGACGCCATTTCCCCAGTCAAGCGCGACCTGGGCGTGACCGGCAAGATTGCCATCGACAATGCCGGCAAACATCCAGCGTGCCGGCACATCGCCTAGGGTCGAACCCTGCATCTCCTCGAGTTGCGTCTCATCGATCGGAAAGCGGAGCCCCGGCCCGCCCCATTGAATGAGCGCTTCGGCGGTCGGGAACCAGCCCAGCATATCGGCAATGTGGTGTCTGGCGAAGATTTCGAGCTGCACTGGATCGATCGCATGCTGGTTTCGGTAAACTGATGATGGCCGCAATCTCGGCCGACGAGGAGGTTTTGTAAAGGGTCGGCCGCTGTGCGTTGCGGTGCTGCCGTCAGGGTTTCGGGGCGATTGCCGCTGCGGCCTCGCGGATGGTCTGCATCAGGATGGAAAGCGGCAGCGACGGAACCGAGTCCGTCCGCATCGTCAGGCCGACCGGGCCCTTGGTTTCGCTGGTGTCGATCGGCAGGATTGCAAGCGTGCCATCCTCGATATCGCTGGCGACGACACCTGCCGAGATGATCCAGATCGCGTCGCTGGCGCGCACGAAGGCGCGGCCGAAGGCATCGGAAACCGTTTCGATCTGGTTGGGCAGGCCCGCTATGCCGTTGGCGATCAGAAAGTGTTCGACAAAGGGGCGAATGATGGAGGCTCGGGTCGGCATCAGTACCGGATAGTCGCCGAGATGGGCGAAGGCCGATTGCGTGCCGGCAAGCAGCGGATGCCCGGCGCGCACGGCAAAGACCACCTGTTCGGAATAAAGATGCTCGAAGGAAAAGCCCGTCATCTTTTCCGGCGCCGCCAATCTGCCGACGACGAGGTCGAGATCGCCAACCCGCAGCTGTTCGAGAAGAACGGCATTCTCGCCGGTCACGATCTTGATCCGTGCGCCGGTGTCCTCCTCCAGGAAAAGCGACATTGCCCGCGGCATGATCCGCGTCGAGACCGTCGGCAAGGCGCCGATGCGCACCGGCACGCCATCACCGGAGCGCTCCTGCGAGACCGAATCGAGGCCTTGTCGAAGCGCCGTCAGCGCCGCACCGGCGTGGCGAAGAAAGACCTCGCCATAGCGGGTGATCTTGATGCCGCGCCCATCGCGCTCGAAAACAGCAACGCCCAGAACCTGTTCCAGCTCGCGGATCGTCTTGGTGACCGCCGGCTGGCTGACATGCAGGAGTTCAGCCGCCTTCATGACGCTCTTCTGTCTTGCGACCTCGACAAAAGTCTGCAGATGACGAAACTTGACCCGGGCGTCGACCATGGAATTCATAACTCTTGAGTTAATGGAATGCCGTGAAATATCATTTTACCTAACCAGATTAAATAGACAATTTGGTTGCAGAGGAGAAGTGCCGTGCAGTTTGCCCGCATCAACGACATCACCATCCACTATCAGGTCATTGGCGCCACGGCTGAGCGGCCGGTGCTGGTCTTTGCCAATTCGCTGGGCACGGACTTTCGTATCTGGCGTGATGTCATCGTGCGCCTTGCGGGCGACTATGCGATCGTTCTCTACGACAAGCGCGGTCATGGTCTCTCCGATATCGGAACTGTCCCTTACGCGATCGAAGACCACGCCAATGACCTTGCCGGCCTGCTCGACATGCTCTCGGTCAGTCAGGCGATCATCTGCGGCCTCTCCGTCGGTGGGTTGATCGCGCAATCGCTCTACCAGCGGCGGCCGGATCTCGTGCGTGCGCTGGTTCTTTGCGATACCGCCCATAAGATCGGCACGTGGGAAATGTGGGCGCAGCGCATTGCCGCCATCGAGGAGCACGGCATCGAGGCGATCGCCGACGGCGTGCTGGAGCGCTGGTTTACGCCCGCTTTTCGCAGGCCTGAAAATACCGCGCTTGCCGGCTACCGGAACATGCTGATCCGCCAGCCGGTCACCGGTTATGCTGCCACCTGCGGTGCGATCCGCGACGCCGATTATACCGAGGCGGCCGCCCGCATCTCCGTGCCCGTCCTTTGCGTCGTCGGCGACCAGGATGGTTCGACGCCGCCCGATGTGGTGCTTGCCACCGCGCGCCTTATTCCCGGCGCCCGCTATGAGGTCATCCGCGACGCCGGGCATATTCCCTGTGTCGAAAACCCTGAAGCTTTGACTGCGGTGCTGCGTGCCTTCTTCGAAATCGTAACGCATGGAGACAACAGCCATGAGTGATGCCTTCGCGCCCTCCGACCGCTATCGCCAGGGTATGGCGACGCGGCGGGCTGTTCTTGGCGACAACCATGTCGATCGCGCCCAATCAGCCTCGACCGATTTCGACCGGCCGTTCCAGGAGCTGATCACCGAGGCTGCCTGGGGGCACGTCTGGTCGCGACCGACCTGGACGAAACGGGAGCGATCGATCGTGACGATCGCGCTTCTGGCGGCACTTGGTCAGGACGAGGAGGTGGCCATGCATGTGCGTGCCACCGCCAATACGGGCGCCAGCCGCGATGATATCTGCGAGGCGCTGCTGCATGTGGCGATCTATGCCGGGGTGCCGGCGGCCAACCACGCAATCAAGATCGTCAAGCAGGTCTTTGGGGAAATGGACGCCGGCAAGGCGGCTTGACGGGAGTAAGCGATGTCCGACAGAGCAAACCGGAAGCCCGAGACCGGCGGCTTCTTTCCCCGCGACAGGAACTGGCATGCGCCGGCGCTGACGCCAGGTTATAAAACTTCGGTCCTGCGTTCGCCGCAAAAGGCGCTGCTGTCGCTTGACGGCACGATCTCCGAAATCACCGGCCCGGTCTTCGGTCATTCGATTCTGGGCGAACTCGACAACGATCTCATCCACAACTTCGCCAAGCCGGGCGAAAGCGCGATTGGCGAGCGCATCATCGTTCACGGGCGTGTGCTCGACGAACGCGGCCGGGCTGTTCCCGGCGCGCTTCTCGAATTCTGGCAGGCCAATGCCGGCGGGCGTTATCGTCACAAGAAGGAAAGCTATCTCGCAGCGCTTGATCCGAACTTTGGCGGCTGTGGCCGCACGATCACCGACGAGGACGGCTTTTATTCCTTCCGCACGATCAAGCCTGGCCCCTATCCCTGGCCGAATGGCGTCAACGACTGGCGTCCGGCCCACATCCACTTTTCGGTTTTCGGCCACGGCTTTGCGCAGCGGTTGATCACACAGATGTATTTTGAGGGCGATCCGATGATCTGGAAATGTCCGATCGTCAACACGATCGCCGATCGCCGCGCGATCGAGCAACTGATCGCGCCACTCGACTGGGCAAATACCGTTCCGATGGATGCGCGGGCCTACAAGTTCGATATCGTGCTGCGCGGCCGCCGCTCGACGATGTTTGAAAATCGCATGGAGGGCAACTGATGGTCCAGGCGCTCGGCTACCTCAAGGAAACCGCGTCGCAGACCGCCGGTCCTTACGTGCATATCGGCCTCACGCCGAATTTCTGCGGCATCGGCGGCGTCTATGACGCCGACCTCGGCTCGACGATGGTGAGCGAGCGCACGCTCGGCGAACGCATCACCATAAGTGGCCGAGTGCTCGATGGCACCGGAACGCCGCTGAGAGATGCGCTGGTGGAAATCTGGCAGGCGGATGCGGCGGGCCTCTACAATTCGCCGTCGGAAATGCGCGGCGCCGCTGATCCGGCGTTTTCCGGCTGGGGGCGGTGTCCGACCGGTGCCGAAGATGGCGTCTTCCGTTTCGACACCATCAAGCCTGGTCGCGTGCCGTTCAAGGACGGCCGACCGATGGCGCCGCACATCACATTCTGGATCGTCGCGCGTGGCATCAATATCGGCTTGCACACGCGGATGTATTTTCCTGAAGAAGCCGAGGCGAACGCCGTCGATCCGCTGCTTTTGCGCGTCGAGCATCGCCATCGCGTCGCGACGCTTGTCGCAACCGGCAGCGCCCCTAGTTATGTCTTCGACATTCACCTGCAGGGTGAGAAGGAAACGGTCTTCCTCGACATCTGAAACCGGAATGTCACGCCAAAGGCCAATCCGTTGCATCGTGATGCATGGACGCCTGAAGGCAGAACGTGGCATTCCGTTCAAGCGCGAGCGGGCATCGCGACAATCATCGGGGGGACAATGACCTATTCCGCTTTCGATCATCCCTATCTCTCCGGCCTTCTGGGCGATGAGGCGGTGGCTGCCGAGTTTTCGACTGCCGCCGACATTCATGCGATGCTCTCGTTCGAGGCGGCGCTGGCGCGCGCGGAGGCGATCCACGGCGTCATCCCGAAAAGTGCCGCCGATCGCATCACCGAGGCCTGTCGCGGGTTTTTTCCCGATGTCGCCGCGCTCAGGCGGGCTATCGCAGTCGACGGCGTCGTCGTTCCTGAATTTGTTCGACAGTTGCGTGCAGCCGTCGGTGGTGAGGCGGCAACGCACGTGCATTTCGGCGCAACCAGCCAGGACGTCATCGATACGAGCCTGATGCTGCGCATGAAGGCTGTCGCCGAGCTTTTCGGCACCCGCCTCGGAGACGTTGTTTCGGTGCTGGAGGAATGCGACGATCAATGGGGCGAGCGGATGCTGATGGGCCGCACACGCATGCAGGCGGCGATACCGATCACCGTGTCCGATCGGCTGCGCACCTGGATCGAACCATTGCTCGATCACAAGGATCGGCTCGAGGCGATGGATCGCGACCTCTTCGCGGTTCAGTTCGGCGGCGCGGCGGGCACGCTCGACAAGCTGAAGGACAAGGCGGACGATGTGCGCGCCACGCTTGCCGAGGAACTGGCGCTCGCCGATTTTCCGCAATGGCACAGCCAGCGTTCGGAAGTTGCCGATTTCGCCAATGCGCTGTCGCTGGTTACCGGCAGCCTCGGCAAGTTCGGGCAGGACATTGCGTTGATGGCGCAACAGGGTGACGAAATCGAACTTGCCGGTGGCGGGGGATCGTCGGCGATGCCGCACAAGCAGAACCCGGTCGCTGCCGAAGTTCTGGTGGCGCTTGCGCGTTTCAATGCGACGCAGCTTTCCGGTGTGCATCAGGCGCTGGTGCACGAGCAGGAGCGCTCCGGTGCTGCCTGGACACTCGAATGGCTGATCATGCCGCAGATGGCGGGAGCAACCGCAGCAGCCCTGCGTCTGGCCGCCGAGCTTGCCGGCAACATCAGGCGGCTCGGATCCGGCTGACGACTAAGCGTCGCGATCACTGGGATTCGCTCACTACGCTTTTTAAGCTCTTGTTTTTCCGCATGTGGTTATCGAAAAATGCGCGCTTTTGCCCGGTGCTTTGAGCCGTTACGGCTAGCCTTTGTTCGCGGCTGCGCACTGCTTGTCCAGCCGCCTGAGAAAAACCGTGATCTCGCGTCCCACCTGCAGGTCGCCCTTTTTCTCGGCCACGGATCGCCCTTCTGTCCAGACGCGCCGCGCCTCGTCGATGCGATTGAGTTTCAGCAGCGCCGCACCGCTGAGCTTCCAGGCGGCCGAATAGGTGGGGTCGAACTCGATCGCGTGCTGGAGATGAACAAGGGCGGTCTCGGCATCCGCCTCCTGCAGACAGATGCTGCCGAGGGTGAAACGCAGCAGCGCATCGTCACGACCGTCGTCGAGAAGTTTTTCAAGCACCTGTCGCATGGTGGCTCCCGCAGGGTGTCGGTTTGCGCCGTTCAGATCGTCGGGCACGAGGTGGCGGATGGCAAGGGGCGCCCGCCGGATGTGGCCGCAAAGGGCGTCGATCTCTCGAGCGCCTGGTATTGCCGCTCGCTCCAGAGCAGGGGGTCGGCGTAGGCGGCGGTTTCGGTCGCTATGATCGTTCCGACAAAGAGCCGGTGGTCGCCAACCAGGATGGAAGCGCCGAGCACGCAGTCGAGCCCGGCGGCAGCACCCAGAAGGCGCGGCCGGCCGGAAGGCCAGTCGGCCCAGACGCCGACGAGATAGCGGCTGGCTGCGGCGACCCTGCCGGCGAAGGCGTCGGCAACCAGTTCCTGTCCCTGGGCGAGCATCGCCAGCGAAAACCCTTCCTGCTTTAAGATGGTGTCCGCAAGGGCGCTATCTGCCTTGATCGAGACGACGATTGACGGAGGGTTGGCGGAAAGCGAGAACACGGCGGTCGCCGTCCGGCCAAGGCATTCAGAGCCAATGCCGGCGCTGACGATGCAGACCGTCGACGCCAGCCGCGCCATCGTGTCTGCAAACTGGGGTCTGGTGACGGCGAGCTCGGCGTGAGCGGCGATATCGACAGAGGCGATCTGGGTCATGGGGCGCAATCCGGCTGATGCATTGTGTGTGGCGCCGCCGGTGCGGCGCCACGGAAGATGGTCAGGCAGCCTTAAGCTCGGCCTCGGCGAACTCGTAGTTCGCCAGCCGGTCGAGGAAGTTGCTGACATAGTCGGGGCGGCGATTGCGGTAGTCGATGTAGTAGCTGTGTTCCCACACATCCAGACCGAGCAGGCCTTTGCCCTCGTTGGTGGCGACCGGGTTCGAGCCATTGGCGGTCTTCGTCACCTTGAGCTTGCCGCTGGCGTCGAGCACGAGCCAGGCCCAGCCGGAGCCAAACTGGCTGATGGCCGCCGTCTTGAACGCGTCCTTGAAGGCTGCAACGCTGCCGAAGTCCTCAGTGATCTTCTTCTCAAGACTGTCCGGAATGCGCCCGCCCTTGGGAGAGAGATTGTTCCAGAACAGAATGTGGTTCCAGTGCTGCCCGGCATTGTTGAAGACCGGCGCCAGCTCGGCCTTGCCATTGGCGTGGCGGATGATGTCTTCCAGCGACAGTCCGGCAAGCGACTGATCCTTTTCAACGAAGCCGTTCAGTGCAGTGACATAGGCCTGGTGATGCTTGCCGTGATGGAATTCCAGGGTCTCGGCACTCATGCCGCCTTCAGCCAGCGCGCCGATGGAAAAGGGTAGGGAGGGGAGTTCGAAAGCCATGGTTGAAATCCTCTTCAGCCGGATGGAACGCAGCGAATGTCTTGTGCGACAACCATCAGGCGTGTATTTAACAAGACAATTCTTTGTAAATCTCCGGGCAATAATATGTCAAGCGATCACTTGTTAAATCGGGATCAAAGCCAGGGACGGTCGCCGGCCGAACGGATACTGCTGGCGCTGAAGCTGCATGGTCCGCAGACGGCGCCGGCGCTTGGCAAGCGTCTGTCGATATCAGGCGAGGCGGCGCGCCAGCAGCTCGTGCGCCTTGCCGAAGAGGGGCTTGCAAACTCCTGGTCGGAGGCGCGCGGCGTCGGCCGTCCCTCGCAGTTCTGGGGATTGACAGCGTCGGGCCACGCGGAATTTCCCGATACCCATGCGGAGCTGACTGTCCAGCTCCTGCGCACGATCCGCCAGACGCTCGGGGACGCCGCGATCGACCGCATCATCGCGGCGCGCGAGGAGGAGACGCGAACCGGCTATCGCGCAGCACTCGACGGCGCCAGGAGCCTGCGTGATCGGTTGGAAAAGCTCGTTCGTCTGCGAACGGCCGAAGGTTATATGGCCGGGTACGAGGAGGCGGGCGACGGTACTTTTCTGTTTGTCGAAAACCATTGTCCGATCTGCGCGGCAGCTGCCAGTTGCCAGGGATTTTGCCGGGCGGAGATCAATATCTTCCGGGATATTCTCGGTCGTGACGTTGGAGTCGAGCGCACCGAACATATTCTCGCCGGCGCGCGCCGTTGCGCTTACGTCATTACCCCGGGCGGAAGGCAGGCGGCGGCGCGCGTCGATCGTGCCGGCGCCTGATGCTTAGCTTGTTGCCCGGAAACATTTGTGGCGCCGTGCGACAAACAAGGCGTCCACGGGTTGCCGCAACGCGCGAAACACGCTGCCTGTCCAGACGATAGTGTATGCGGCCGGATGCTAACCCGCGTCCGGCCTGTCAAATTTCAGTCTCAGCGTGCGCCCATGCGAAGCGCGCCGTCGAGACGAATGACTTCGCCGTTCAGCATCCGGTTTTCGCAGATATGCTGGACAAGGGCTGCAAACTCCTCCGGCTTGCCGAGGCGCTGCGGGAAGGGAACGCTCTTGCCGAGCGAGTCCTGAACCTCCTGCGGCATCCCGGCCATCATCGGCGTTTCGAAGATGCCCGGTGCGATCGCCACGACACGGATCCCGTGCCGCGCCAGTTCGCGGGCAATCGGCAGCGTCATGGCGACGACGCCGCCCTTCGAGGCGGAATAGGCTGCCTGGCCGACCTGCCCGTCGAAGGCGGCGACGGAGGCCGTGTTGATGATGACGCCGCGCTCGCCGTCTTCGCCAGGCACTTCCCGTTCCATCGCGGCGGCCGCCAGGCGAACCATGTTGAACGTGCCGATCAGATTGATGCTGACCGCACGCGCAAAGCTATCGAGGCGATGAGGACCTTCGCGCCCAAGCACCTTTTCGCCCGGCGCGATGCCGGCGCAGTTCACCAGCCCATTGAGATGGCCGAACGTATCGACGGCCGCGGAGATTACGGCTGCGCCATCGGTTTCGCTGGTGACATCCGTCTTAACGAAAAGAGCGTTGCTTCCAAGGGCTTCGGCCGTTGCTCTTCCAGCGTCTTCGTTGATATCCGCAAGAACGACACGAGCGCCCTTGCCGTGCAAGAGGCGCGCAACGCCTGCGCCAAGGCCCGATCCGCCGCCGGTCACAATGAAGACTTTTCCGTCGATCAGCATTCCAGAACTCCTCCAATACCGAACTCCGCCACCGTTTGGCACCTGCCGCCAAAGACAGGGTCCGGAGTTCACCGCCATCAGGCATGATGGCGCGACGTTAGCGTCTTTGAAACGCGGCGGAAATCCGCCGGAGCGATTTTTGATTTTGCGCTGCGGATAAAATGGCTCGCCCCTCATTCCGACTGCCGGGAATGGCTGCGCCGCCGCCGCAAACAAGGCTCGCCTCTAAGGGCTGGCCAAAACCGCAGCAATGGCTTAGAAGCAGCCAGCATCCGGTCGCAGCCCACCCGGTCAAAACAAGGGATCCACAATTATGAGAACTATCGTCATCTGCTCCGGCGGATTGGACTCCGTTTCGCTCGCGTACAGGATCGCAGCGGAACACGAACTCGTCGGCCTTCTTTCCTTCGATTACGGCCAACGCCATCGCAAGGAGCTCGACTTCGCCGCGGCCTGTGCCCTCCGCCTTGGCGTTCCGCACCAGATCATCGACATCACCGGCGTCGGCCGGCACCTGACCGGCTCGGCACTGACCGATGATGTCGACGTGCCCGATGGCCATTATGCCGAGGAGACAATGAAGGCCACGGTGGTGCCGAACCGCAACGCCATCATGCTGGCCATCGCCTTCGGTCTCGCCTCGGCGCAAAAGGCTGAGGCAGTCGCCGTTGCGGTCCATGGTGGGGACCACTTCATCTACCCAGATTGCCGGCCTGGCTTCATCGACGCGTTTCAGAAAATGCAGGACGAGGCGTTGGCGGGCTATGGCAGCGTCAGGCTCTATGCCCCCTATGTCGATGTGCCCAAAGCCGCAATCGTTACCGATGGCGCCAAGTACGGCACGCCCTTCCGGGAAACCTGGTCCTGCTACAAGGGCGGGGCCGACCACTGCGGTCGGTGCGGCACCTGCGTCGAGCGGCGCGAGGCCTTTCATCTCTCCGGCGTCGATGATCCGACCGAGTATGCCGATGCGGATTTCTGGCGCGCCGCCACCAGCCGCTTCTCGGCGGCGGAGGTTCGCTGATGTACCGCATTACCAAGGAGTTTCACTTTTCCGCCTCACACCAGTTGAGCCACCTGCCCGCCGATCACCAGTGCGCGCGGATGCACGGTCATAACTACATCGTCGAGGTCGAGCTTGCCGCCGCCGATCTCGATGAAAACGGCTTCGTGCGGGATTATCATGACCTGGCCCCGCTCAAGCGCTACATCGACGAAAGCTTCGATCACCGCCATCTCAATGACGTGCTTGGCCACGACCGGGTGACGTCGGAGTGCCTTGCACGGCATTTCTACGACTGGTGCAAGGAGCGGCTGCCGGAAACGTCGGCGGTTCGCGTGAGCGAGACGCCTAAGACCTGGGCGGAGTACCGGCCATGACGACTGCGGCGATCCGCGTCAGCGAGATCTTCGGGCCGACGATCCAGGGCGAGGGCGTGTTGATCGGCCAGCCGACCGTGTTCGTGCGTACCGGCGGCTGCGACTATCGTTGTACCTGGTGCGATACACTGCACGCAGTTGATGGCGAGTACCGCGAGCAGTGGCGACCGATGTCGGTCGACGAAATCTGGAGCGAAGTCAGGCGGCTCTCGGGTGGCGTGCCGCTCACCGTCTCGCTTTCCGGCGGCAATCCCGCCATCCAGCCGCTCGGCCCGCTGATCGATCGCGGCCATGGAGAAGGCTATCGGTTTGCGTTGGAGACACAGGGAAGCGTCGCCCGGGACTGGTTCGCCAACCTCGACACACTGGTCCTCAGCCCGAAGCCGCCGTCAAGCGGGATGGCAACCGATTTCGCACAGCTGGACGACTGTCTCGTCATGGCGGCCGGGCGGCCGATGACGGTGCTCAAGATCGTCGTCTTCGACGATCACGACTATGCCTATGCCAAGGATGTGGCCCGGCGTTATCCGGCGCTGCCGATTTATCTGCAGCCGGGAAACCACACGCCACCGCCGCCGGAGGACGACGGCGCGACGGTGGACATCGAAGGTGTGATGAACCGCATGCTCTGGCTGGTCGACAAGGTGACCGGCGACAAGTGGTTTGATGCGCGGGTGCTGCCGCAGTTGCACGTCTTGCTGTGGGGTAATCGACGGGGCGTTTGAAAATGGGGAGCGGGGTCTTTTACTTGCCGCGCCCCTCTGCCCACTTGCGACAGCATACGGGAGGCACTGTACAAGCTTGCTGCTCCATCGGGCGGATTGGTATCTGGGGCGCTCCGATGTAGAGGCGCGGCCTGTGTCAAAGCCAAGAACGGCCGAGCGCATTCCCATCATTGCTTCATGGGTTGCCTATCCAGGTTGACGTGTTTCGGCTTTTACCAACTCGTATATCTCCACCGCTTCTATCCGTCCCTTCACTTTAAGCAGTGGCAGCGGTTCAGGCTCAAACTGCGCAGGTAATCGGCTATCTCAGCGAGATGGGGGTGAGTGCCAAATTGCTGCAGCTCAGCCTTTCGACACCTAGTGCTGACATGCGTTATCTGACGTCCACTGAGATGGCGCGCTGGCGGGTGACCACAACCGGTGAAAACAATTCGGTGGTCGTTTCTTCGTCGCCGGATCAGGGGTGGGGACGCCGCCGGAGAATGACAGTTCCGCCGCCAGCCGTGACGAAGGGGAGAACCCCGAGGCCAGAGCGCTAGCATTTGTAGCCGAGTATCATGCGGCATGGTCGAGTGATAACGATCTGGCACTGGCTTTCATGAAACAAACATACGCCGAGACGGTGAAGTTCTACGGCAGCCGCAACGCGAAGTCGCCAAGGAGAAAGAACTGTTCGCAAAACGTTGGCCCGAGCGCATACGGCATGGGACAGAGAAGGTGACTTGTGGAACTCGGTGTACCGTCGTTGCCGAGGTCGAGTGGTAGGCGCGGAGTCCCCAACGGGGAAAGTCGTCCTCTGGTGCCGCACACTTTGCAGTAGTTTGGAACCCACAGACGAGGCAGATCGAGTCAGAAGATGGGAGTGTCATCGCGACGGACAAGAACGTTTCACATCCGCTTCGGATACTCAGGCAATATCAGGAAGAGAACGGTCTTTGTCGAGGTAGCATCGGTAACTCACCGAAGATTATGGCTGCCTGCGAAAGACGTGACCTTTTGGGTCAAAAACTCAGCAAGATCGGCTGGTGTTACGGCCGCGAGGGTGAAGCTGGGTATCAGATGCAATGGCACATATGCGGTCAAAACTCACTGCGTTAAGCCGGGAGCAAAAGGTCTAGCGAGCTCGCAAGGCACGCCCCGCTTAATCGCAGGTCGGTTCGCATTAATCCCGCCTAGTCGACAAAACCGAGGGAAACGTCGATGGTCAGAGAACGTGTGGTGTGTTGGTCAATCGTCGAAGACATCTCTTTCTGAATGGCATTGTTCAACGCATTCAATGTTGAGTGTTCGAGGACGCTTCGTCCGCCCAGAAATGACTTGGTACGGGAAGCCGATAGTACTGGCAATGTTGATGGCACGACAGGCAGTTTCGCCCGAAAACAGGACTATTCGCTTCAAGCAATGCTCCGGCAGGTGTTGGGCGCGTTCGTTGTTGAAAGTGCTGAGTTTCTGATCGGATGTATTTATGGCGCGGGTACTGCCCTGTCTAGCTCAACGACGGACATTGCGTCCACGTCAGAACCGTATCGAGAGGGCAACGGTCGGCACGTTTGGCGAGAAACATGGCGCAACTTGCTAGACATTTGCCCAAAGTCTAGCAATAATTGCTAAACTTTTGGCAAATGACTAGCAAGGATTAACATGCGGCCTCTAGCTCCTTCGTTGACTATCGCGTTCGCAGATCTGGTGGAAAGCGCACATGAAAGCGCCTTCAACGCCCGCTTTCCCGTGAACGGCACCTTTCACAAACTGAAGCGGGGGACAAAGGAGTACTGGTATCACGTCATGCGTGACCCCACCGCGTCGAGTGGCCGACGAACAAGCTACGCCGGATTAGTCGGCGATCCTGATGTAGACGATCTGGTCGAACGACATGGTCACGAGCACACGCGCCATAAGCTTCAAAAGGCGACAGCCTCCTTGCTGCGCCGGTCAGGGCTACCCGCTCCCGATCCAATGGAAGGCAAACTGACGCAGGCATTCCAAAGAGCCGGATTGTTTCAAGCCGGTGCTATCCTCGTGGGTTCAGTGGCATACCAGGCCTACGGCGGTATCCTCGGAGTCAAGCTGAGTGGCGATCTCCACCGGACGCAGGACATCGACCTTGCCCAAGACCGCGAAATTGCGCTTCATGCGAGCCACAACGGCGAAAAACTGGGAGATCTTCAAGACATTCTCAAATCGGTAGATACTTCGTTCGCGCCTAAGCTTAATCCGAGTTATCCGAACGCTGGCCCGACTCGCTACGAGAACGCCAGCAATTACAAAATTGACCTTCTGACAGCTCACAAAAACTCAGACCGGGACCGTAGAGCGCCGATAGCGATCCCAATCATGCCTGGCACCGCGCTTCAGCCGCTCGACCTGATGGAGTTTCTCATTAAGAATCCAATCCGGTCCGCGCTCTTATACGAAGACGGTGTAGCTGTCGTGGTACCCGATCCGGTACGCTATGCGCTTCACAAGGTGACTATCAGCCGGATGCGAGGTCTAGCGAGTGAGGCGGGCAAAGATAGCAAGGACCGAATGCAGGCAGCCGAACTGCTCAGGGCGATCGAGCACGCCGGCCGAACCAGCGAACTCGCGGAGGCATGGTCGGAATTATGGCGCGGCAAGGCGAAGCAACGGAGTTACGTTCTACGCGGTGTCCTAGCTCTGCCCGACGACGCCATCGACATCATCGCACGCAGCGCTATCCGATACGGAGAGGAACCGTTCCGCGACGGCGAACAGCCCGCAGTCACGCTTCGGAAGCTTCTCACCAGCAAAGCTGCCCGGGACGGCTAGGAAGCGATACGTGTCAAAAAAGTTTCTGGTAGAGCGAAATACCGTTGACGCCGAAAAGGTTTGAGACACTCATTTCAAGAGTACTGGATAGGCGGCCATGGTCACGCGCACGGCGACCTGCGGCAATTCATTTTCAATCACAGACGGATTGACTGCCACTTTAACAAAAGACCGAAACGCTGGTGAGCGCCTGCGCTGATCGAATTTAAGGGTTCTAGGGTTCTGCCTGTCGATGCGACTTTCCTGGCTCTGCCGCCAAGCTCCAGTTTTCGCTAACTTTTTACGAGGGGCATTCTTAAACGCGCTTTCAGACCGTGGGCTCCAGGACTAGTGCCCTTGTTAATGGGCACTCTTCAATTTCAAGCGGGTCGAACAACGAAAACATAACTGTCGAATTATGATTTACACCCCATATTTCATTTTTGCATCACCGTTTCGCATGGCAAACTGACAGACATCAAAATCGGATTGCTTTGCGATGACGGTGCCGCAGCGGGAGTGGACGGTGCCATAGGGAGGAAATATGAAACGGACAATTCTGGTCGCGCTCGCGGCCTGGGTCATCAGTGGTGCTGCCTATGCGGACACGATCAAGATCGGCGTCGTCGGACCTTTTTCAGGTCCCTTCGCGTTGCAGGGCAAGAACTTCAAGGCTGGCATCGACGCCTATATGGCCGTGAACGGCAGCAAGGTCGGCGACGATGATATCGAAATCATCTATCGCGACGTCCCGCAAGCAGATCCGGCGCAATCCAAGGCGCTTGCCCAGGAACTGGTCGTCAAGGAAGGCGTGCAGTATCTCGCCGGTTTCTATTTCACACCCGACGCAATGGCCGTCACTCCGCTGCTGGAGCAGGCAAATGTGCCGCTGGTGATCATGAACGCGGCGACATCGGCGATCGTGACCAAGAGCCCGCTGGTGGTGCGTACCTCGTTTACCACCTGGCAGACCTCGACACCCATCGCCAAGGTTGCGAAGGATGCGGGGGTCTCCAAGGTCATCTCGGTTGTCAGCGACTATGGCCCGGGTGTCGATGCTGAAAATGCCTTCAAGGCCGGCTTCGAAGCGGCCGGTGGACAGGTCGTCGAGGCGATCCGCATGCCGCTTGCCACCAATGATTTCTCGCCGATCATGCAGCGCATTAAGGATTCGGGCGCCGAGGGCGTTTTTGCCTTCCTGCCATCGGGTCCGACCACGCTCGGCTTCGTCAAGGCCTACAACGAAAACGGCCTTAAGAGCGGTGGCATCAAGTTCTTCGCGCCGGGCGATCTGACGCAGGAATCCGATCTGCCGGCGCTCGGCGAAGCGGCTCTCGGCATCCAGACGACGTTCCACTACGCCGTCTCGCACGACAGTCCGGAAAACAAGGCTTTTGTCGAATCGGCCGCGAAGGCCATCGGCAATCCGGCCGAACTCTCCTTCCCCTCGGTCGGTGCCTATGACGGCATGCATGTGATCTACAAAATGATCGAGGCGACCGGCGGGGAGCAGGACGCGCAGAAGGCTGTCGACGCAGTCAAAGGCCTTTCGTGGACGAGCCCGCGCGGCCCGGTTTCCATCGATCCCGAATCGCGCCACATCACGCAGAACATCTATCTGCGCGAAGTCGCCAAGGCTGATGACGGCACCTACTACAACAAGGAGGTTCAGACCTTCGAGAAGCAGGGCGATCCCGGTCTCGCAGCCTTGAAGTAAACGCTTTGGCAATGCGGGCGGTGTTGAGCCTCGCCCGCATTGCCTGCAAAATACCGGCGGCCGGCGAGTCGATCGGACGCCCCAAGCATTTCCAGGAAAAGTGCGAAGAGTTTTTCCGTCAGGGGATGCGTAAGGTAGGGGCGCATTCCCTGGACCGGCGCGACGTGTTTTCCATCTGGGAATGCCCGAAAAAGAGAGAGGGATCGGTTCCGGGACTCCCGTCAAGGCGGAAGAGATCCAGGCGGGCGTTGGTTCGTCGGGGAACTTGTCTCACTCTGAACCCTGCCGTCAGTGATAACGAAAGACATCGGATAGCCCCATGCAAACAGTCTTCAGCATTGCGGTCGATGCCCTTGCCTACGGCATGGTGCTCTTCGTCATCTCCATCGGGCTTTCCGTGACCATGGGGTTGATGCGCGTCGTCAACCTTGCCCATGGCGCCTTTGCCATGATCGGCGGTTACATCGCCTCCTATGCGGCGCGTGATCTTGGCCTTGCCTATGGATTTGCCATCGTGCTTGCCGTCTTCGGCACGATCCTGATCGCCATTCCGATCGAGCGTCTGCTTTACCGTCGCATCTACGGTGCGCCGGAATTGACCCAGGTGCTGATGACGATCGGCATCACCTTCTGCATCATCGGTATCGCCAACTATGTCTTCGGGCCGACACTGAAGACCGTCCCGTTGCCGGCGCAACTGCAGGGCTCCGTCGACCTCGGTTTCCGCGCGATCGCCACGCATCGGCTCTTTGCGATCCTATGCGGCCTCGCGGTTGCTGCCGCCCTCTGGTACGCGATCGAAAGAACGGCTTTCGGTGTCAAGCTGCGGGCCTCGGTCGATAATGCGGCCATGGCTGCTGCACTCGGCGTGCGCACCGAGATCGTCTACGCCGTGAGTTTCGCGGTCGCCGTCGGGCTTGCCGCCTTCGGCGGGGTGGTCGGCGCCGAGCTTCTGCCGGTCGAACCCTATTATGCGCTACGCTACATGGTGACGTTCCTGGTGGTCGTGTCGGTCGGCGGTGCGGGCTCGATCCCCGGTGCGCTCGTCGCCTGCTTGCTGCTTGGCGGCATCGATACGACCGGCCGCTATCTGATGCCCGAGTTCGGCGAATTCTTCTTCTATCTGGCCGTCATCGCGATCATCTGCGTCTTCCCGCGCGGACTTGCCGGGAGAGCCAAGGGATGACCATGACCACCACCAATGAGCTGATCGCACGAACACCGGGCAAGCGCCGCTTCGGCGGCGGCGACCTGATTGGCCTCGGCGTTATTCTGGCGCTCGCCGTTGTCGGTTACTTTCTGTTTCCCAACAATCTGGCGCTGCTTACGCGCATCATCGCGATCGCGCTTCTGGTGCTGTCGCTTGATCTCGTCACCGGCTATTGCGGGGTGGCGACGCTCGGACATGCGGCCTTGTTTGGCGCCGGCGCCTATGCCGCGGGAATCGTTTCGGCGCATTACGGCATTAACGATCCCTTCGCGATGCTCGCCTTCGGCATTGCGGCCGGCGCCGTTGCAGGCCTTATCTGCGGCGCAGTGATCCTGCGAGCGCATGGTCTGCCGCAACTGGTGCTGTCGATCGCGCTGATCCACCTGTTTCATGAGTTCGCCAACAAGGCGTCGTCGTGGACTGGCGGCAGCGATGGTCTGTCCGGAATTGCGCCGAGCGCGCTCATAGGTCTTTATGAGTTCGACCTATGGGGCCGCACGGCTTACGTCTTCGGCGTCGTGCTGCTCGTGCTCGTCTTCGTCGTCCTGCGGCTGATCGTGCGCTCGCCGTTCGGCATGCTGTGCCGGGCGATCAAGGAAGATCCGATCCGCATCCGCTCGATGGGCGCATCGCCCAAGGCCGCGCTGATGAAGATGTATGTCATCTCAGGCGCCGTCGCAGGCGTCGGCGGTGCACTCAATGCCATCTCGACGCAGGTGGTCGGGCTCGACAGCCTGTCCTTCACCATGTCGGCCGAAAGCCTGGTGATGCTCGTTCTCGGTGGAACCGGTTCGCTCTTCGGCGCGCTTACCGGCACCATCGTCTTCATGTTCTTCGAGGACGTCGTTTCCGCCGCCAACCCGTTCCATTGGCTGACGATGGTCGGCGCGCTGCTGATTGCCGTCGTTCTCTTTGCGCCGAAGGGGCTTTACGGAACGGCAGCCGCCTTCGTTACCCGCCGCCGGGAGGCAAAGTGATGCAGCCCATCTTTGAAGTTCGCAACTTGAAGCGGGCCTTTGGCGGCCTGGCGGTCACCAATGACGTGAGCCTCAGCATGGCGCCGGGCGACCGTGTGGCGCTGATCGGTCCGAACGGTGCCGGCAAGACGACATTTGTCAATCTGGTCACCGGCAATCTCGCGCCGGATTCCGGCGAGGTTCGCCTCGGCGGCGAAACGGTCACCCGCATCGATGCCATCGGCCGGGTGTGCAGGGGGCTCGTGCGCTCCTTCCAGGTCACCCGCCTGTTTCTCGACATGACGCCGGCCGAGCATGTCGCGCTCGCCGTCCTGCAGCGCGACGGCCGCTCCGGTCGTCTGTTCGGCAACTTCCTCTCGATGCCTGATGTGATGGGCGAGGTCGGTGAACTGCTCGGCAAGCTTGGCCTTCGCGATCTGATGCACCGCAAGGTCAGCGAAATCGCCTATGGGCAGCAGCGTCTGCTCGAAATCGCCGTGGCGCTTGCCTTGAAGCCGAAGGTTCTTCTGCTTGACGAGCCGGCGGCCGGCGTTCCGCAGAGCGACACCGGTCGCATCGAGCAGGCGCTTGCCGACCTGCCAGCGGATCTCGCTGTGTTGATGATCGAGCACGACATGGATCTGGTCTTCCGCTTTGCCAAGCGCGTCGTCGTGCTAGCGGCCGGCGCCATCATCTTCGACGGTTCGCCGTCTGATGTCACCCAGGATCCAGGGGTGCGAGAAGCCTATCTGGGGAGCTATGCCAATGCCAGCCACGCCGCTTGAAGTGGAAAACCTGTCGGCCGGCTATGGCCCGACGCGGGTGCTTGAAGGCATTTCGTTCTCGGTTCCATCAGGCGCGCGCCTTGCCGTTCTCGGCCGCAACGGCATGGGCAAGACGACGCTCCTGGCGACACTTGCCGGTCAGACGAAGCGTTATGACGGCCGCATTCGCATGGGTGATGCCGATGTGACGGCACTGCCAAGCGCGTCACGCGCCCGCAAGGGCCTGGGCTTCGTGCCGCAGGCGCGTTGCGTGTTTCCGACGCTGACGGTCGAAGAAAACCTGTTCGTCGGTCTCAAGGACCGACCGAAGGCTGCGCTGCAGGAAGCCTACGATATGTTTCCGCGGCTTTACGAGCGGCGGCGCAACCTCGGCAGTCAGCTTTCCGGCGGCGAGCAGCAGATGCTGTCGACGGCCCGCTCAATCCTCGGCCGTCCGTCGGTCCTGTTGCTTGACGAGCCGCTCGAAGGCTTGGCGCCGGTGATCTGCGAGGAGTTGATGAAAGCGTTTGCCGAGCTTGCCAAGACCGGCGACATGACGATCGTGCTGGTCGAACAGCGTATCCAGAGCGCACTGGATTTTGCCGATCAGGTCATCGTGCTGGAACGCGGACGCGTCGCCTGGGCAGGCACGCCGCAGGCGCTTTCAAGCGACCACGACGCGGTCGAGCGATTGCTTGGCGTCGGCGGGCTTCACTGAAGACTGAGAGGCACAAGGGAAATCGGGCCCGTTCGGCTCTCACGGTTTTTCGCGCGGGGATGTTCCGAGCCTGGCTCGCTCCCCCTCATAGTACCGGGCGAGCGCCGGTATCGCGCTCTTCATCTGGTGGAAGATGATATCGTCAACCGTGAGGTTAGCGCCATACTTTGCATCCAGGAAGGCCTGGTGACGGTGCAGAGCTTCCCGCGTAGCGCCAGGAACGACCGCGAACACAGGTGAAACCGCGCTGCGGCCCTTGACCGTGATCCGATCGAGTTCGGCGATCGGGAATGTCTTCTTAACGAGCGAGGCGGTGCTTTCGCCCAGAAGCAACGCAACGCCGTAATCCTTGGAGGTGCCCTCGAGGCGTGAGGCTAGGTTGACTGCGTCGCCGAGTGCCGAATAGTCGAAACGTCGAATGGACCCCATGTTCCCGACAATACATTCGCCAGTATTGATGCCGATCCCGATCCGCAACGACTGGACCGCGCGGCCGTCTGTCATGGCCTCCGTTGCAAGCTCGTCATTGACCTCCTGAAGTGCGGTGAGCATATCGAGCGCCGCCTGCACTGCATGCGTCGCGTGATCCGGGTCGTCGAGCGGTGCGTTCCAGAACGCCATCAGGCAATCGCCGATATATTTGTCGATTGTACCGCCTTGCTGGAGAACGGCCTCCGATAGCGGGGTCAGCAGTCGGTTGACAAGTGCTGTCAAGCCTTCCGGATCCTCCTTCATATCTTCGGCAATTGAGGTGAAACCTCTTATGTCGCAAAAAAGTACCGACAATGTCCGCCGCTCACCACCGAGTTTCAGATGTGACGGGTCCCGCGCGAGCCGCTCGACAAGCGCCGGGGAAAGATATTGCGAGAAGGCGCGGGTGATCTCTCGCCGCCGCCGTCGTTCCTCGGCGTAGTCGAGCCCGGCCTGACCGGTGACAACGCCGAGAAACGCAAGGCCCGGCCCTATAGGCGAAACGAAGACCTGTCCCAGCCTCATCATGGCATAGCTTGCAAGGACGATGAGCATGAGAGCGATGACGGCATGGCCGAGCGTCTGCCAGCCAGTCGCGGGCAATACGGTGAAAGCGGCCAGGATGGCCGCGATGAGAATAGAGGCGATGATGGCCGGTGGCGCCGCACGCGTGATGAACAGACCATGTGCGAGATTGTCGTAGATCGTCGCCTGCATCTCGACGCCCGCGACGAGCTTGTTCGAATGGACGGTATCCGAACTTGGAAAGGCATCGGCTCCACCGTCGGCAATCGATGGCGCATTCTGCAGGCTGAGACCGACGAGCACGACGCGATCCCGGAAGGTGTTTTCCGGCAGAAAGTTATCGGGATCGAGGGCCTGATAATAGGATACTGTTGGATAGGTACGGGCCGGGCCAAAGGTCTGGATCAACCCGTATTGTGGTGGATGCACGGGACGTGCACCAGCGAGTTCGGCGAGTACGGCTGCAAATCCATCAGGATAGACAGGCACTGCCCGCAATGTGCCGTCTCCGCCGAGATCGACCGAAGCAATCCCTGTTCGGGCACCCTTCCGGGTGAAGATCGCAAGTGGTTCCGTGCGGATAAACTGGTCGGCCTGAGGCGCCTCGACCAATGATTGGTCGCCGGCCAGGACGACGTCTGGCCCCAAGGCGCGCTCAAGCAAAGTGTCGTTTGACGGATCCGCCGACGGTTCTGCGAAAATCACGTCGATGCCGATCGCACGCGCTCCGGCTTTGCGCAGGGCACCTATAAGGCGCGCATGCAAGGCTCGCGGCCAGGGCCATTGACGACCAATCTCGGCCATGGACGGCTCGTCAATCGCGACGATCACCGGCCCGTTGGCGGGAAGGGGCGGCCGGTAGACAGTAGAGAGGTAGTCGTAGCTGCGCAGTTCGTTGAGCGACCAGGCGCCAGTCAACGATGCCAGCGACAGAGCAATACCGACAAGGGCTGCAAGCACGAGCAGTTTCAGCCGCCTTTGCAACTGTCCGCGTCCATGCCCTTGCGCGGATGCGCCGCTGGAAAGATGAAAGGCGCCAAGATCCTTCATCAGAAGCGCACTTTGACCGTGCCCTTGAATGTCGGCCCCCAGCCGGGTAGGCCGTTTCTCAGCTCGAACTCCTCGTCAAGTAGATTGAACGCCGCCAGATTGACTTCGAGTTGCTTGTCGAAGGGCTCCCATTCCAGGGAAGCATCGAGTGTCCAGAAATCGTCAAGCGTTTTGCCATCAGCTGGGCGCGTGCCGACATAGTTGGCTGCGATCGTCGCCTTCACATTGGCAGTGCTGACCCAGGTCAAGGCTACCTGACCGCTGTTTTCCGGAACGAACAGCAATTCGTCGGTTGGGTTGGCGGGATCGTCTTTGACGTCGGCGTTTGTATGGGCCGCCGTCGCCGAAAGGCCAAAGCCGTGTCCGAGCGCGAAGTTTGCGGTTGCAGCCACGCGGTCAAGCCCGACCTTGGCGTAGTCTAGGCTCAAAGTGGACAGCGGTACGTCGAGTGACAGTTGCCGAACCTCCTGGTGTTGGTAGTCGAGCGCGGTGAAGAGCCAGTCTTGCCATTCCGCGTCCCAACGAAACGCCAGTGTATCCGTATAGCCTTCGGCGCCGAAACGCAGTTGGTTCGGCTGCAGGGCGACGACGCCGATCGGGGCGAGCGTCGCGACGTCGAAATTCAAGCCGTCACGCATCGCTGCCGCTCTTAGCCAATGACCCTCCACCGGCGCCCAGGCGATGCCAAACTTCGGCTCAAGTCTGATGATTCCATCGTTGGCGCCCTCGATGTAGCGGGCAAACAGCGCACCTTCGGCCTTTAGATCCGGCGCGATTTCATAGATGGCGTCGACATAGGCCTTGGCGACGTTCTGCGTTGAGGACGTCGACGCTGATGCCATGACGGGCGCGCCATTGCTGCTTGTCAGCCCCAATGGATCGAAGATGTCGAGTGAACTCGAGGAGTGGACGACACCGCCCTCGATGCCGTAACGCCAGGTGATGTCGCCGTTGCCATAGAGGTGATTGACGGCGGCGATATAGGTCTTTTGCTTCTCTTCACTTCGGCTCGTCGCGAGGTCGGGAACGGCCAGTCGCGAAAGCCGTAGCGTCTCGCTCTCGACAACATTCTGATCGGCGAAAAAAAAGGCCGCATTGGCCACATTGCGGTAGCCGAACGTGTGGCTCCAGGCGATGCCTGAGAGAAGACGGGACGCGCTGTCGTCGCCGATATTGTCCACACCGATTGGTCCGACAGGTATGTCGAGCACGCTTTTGAGATCATCGAACTTGCCGTAGTTGGCATAGGCGATAATCCTGTCATCCGGCGTTGGCGTTGCCGTCAGATAGCCGTTGCCGCCGAGAAGGCGCATTTCTCTATCGAGTCCCAGGCCCTGACCAAGTGCGATGGTATCGCGCGGTTCTTCCCACTGGACATTGCCGTAGACGCTGATTGGGTATGGCGAGAACGTCAGGCCGCGTAGCTCGGCTTCGCCAATCCAGCCTTGATCGTCGCGGTCCGCGATGATGCCTCCGCCGAGTGCTGCCTCGAAGAATGGTCGCTGCAGGATGTTGGCCGTGCGTTCGCGGCTTGCGAGCATGTGCGGCTCGATCAACAGACCCTGGAAGAAGGCCGAGAAACTTTGTGGATTGGCGGTGTTGACGACAGGGCTGCCATCGAAATCATAGGTGTTGAAGAGCGGATTGACGCTGCCGCGCACAGCCTGGTCGACATAGCTCGAGCCGGTGAAAGGATCAAAAACGGCGTCGCCGTAATATTGTCCCCAGGCATTGAGGCCCTGCAGGCGGAACGCGTCGTTGAGCGTGGAGCCTGCATCCTGATTGGCCCCAAGCGCGGCTGTCTCGCCACCCCGCGCCCGGGTTCGGCGCATCAACTCCTGGGCATAACGAATTGCGGCGTCCGAATCATAGCCGTCGATGGCGATCGCAGTGCGCATCTGCATGACGACAGGATCGTTGGGGTCTAGCCGGTCGGCGTTATCGAGCGCCTGGGCGGCGGGGATGCGATCACCCTTCTCGTAGTAGGCGCCAGCTAGCAGCAATTGGGCGCCGGAGTAAGCGGGATTTGCGGTAGACCCGGCGAGCAGGTCTTCGACAGCCTTGTCCAATTCGCCGGTTTGCATGTGATAACGCCCGCGCGCCACCAGCGTCACATCGAAGGCGGGGTCGGCGGCAAGCGCGGCATCGATCTCGCTCTTCGCTTCCACAAGGCGGTTTTCGACCAGGTAGAGAATAGCCAGATTGGCATGTGAGACCGGATCCTGCGGATCGAGCGCGATTGCACGCTTGAAGGCACTCTCCGCAGCGCGATTGTCGCCGCGTTCGCCCTGCACGAGCCCGAGGGAGTTCCAGATGGACGATGAGCCGGGCGCTGTCTTGAGGCCTTGTTCGAGGTCTTCCAAAGCTGCATCGAGATTGTTTTCGATGTGAAAGCGGTAATCGGAGCGGGCTTGCAGCGCGGTCGGGTCCTGCGGGTCGATCGCCAGCGCCCTTTCGATACCATCACGGACTTCCTTGCGGTCATCTAGCAGCAGGGCGAACTGCGCGCGGGCGGCAGGCAATGTCGGGTCGTCGGGAAACTGGCGCTCTGCCTGCTTGAGGGTATCGATCGCAGAACGGATGTCGTTGCGAAACCCGTTGGTCCAGGCGCGGGCAAGCGCTCCATAGGCACCCGCTGCATGCCGCGGCGGTGCTTCAGCGTGGTCGGGGTTGGCAAGCGCACGAGCGAAGTAGCCGCCATAGGCAGCTATCGCGCGCCGCTTGGTGTCCAGACCACGCGCCGCACGCGAGAAGAGCTTTGCCGCGTCGTCATAGCGATTCTCAGAACCTGCGATCAACGCCTCGACGAGGTCGGCGCGTGCCTGCTGCGTTCGGCCAAGCCGACGTCCACGCGCCTCGGTCAATGTGTCCTTCGCTTTCTGACGGCCGTCCAGAGACAAGTAGATCTCTGACAGCGCGAGCCAGTCTTCGGCAGATCTCGATGACGGGGGCGCCGCCTCTATCCGTTCACGCTCATGGCGCATGTCCGGTACACGTAAGGGAGATGCCGGCATCCAGACGAACGAATCACGCAAAGAGAGATGGAACAGCATCTGCTCGCGATCCTTCGGCGTGACGATCACGATCTTGGATGGGGCCTGGCCGATTGCGGCCATCGCACCTTCGCCTTGGCTGACGGTCACGCTGCCAAGCGCATTGCTAAGTTCGACGACCCCCTCAAGCACGATCAGCGACGTCTTGCCGTCGGCGCCGACGGTCAGCGTCCAGTCGGTTCCTCGGACCGCGGCCGTCGCAGCCGGCGTGTCCACAGTAAGCCCCTGTCCGCCGCGTTCGGCACGGGCCCAGATTGTACCGGATTGAAGTTCGAACTCGGTGTCGCCGGCGGTTGCCATCTTCTTGACACGCAGCGCTGTGTTTCGGCCGAGCCGTATCTGGGTTCGGTCGGAAAAAAGAACCGCAAGCGCACCGGTTGCGTTGGTGCGCAATATGTCGCCGGAAAGAAGATCTTGAGCGAGATCCACAAAACGCCAGTTGGAAACGTCGACGAAGCGTACTTCCTCGCCGGATCTGCGCGCGATCACAGAGCCTGCGACGGGCGTCGGGCGAGGAACGGGATCGGCCAATACGTTGCTTGAAGCAAGCACAGCTGCTGCCACAAGCATTATTTGAGAATTTGGCCGCCCCATTCCAATTCCCTGTCCCGATCGCCTCGAAGTCAGTGAATTTTGTCCACATTAAAAGTCAATGGGATTCTAATATTTCACGGTGTTTTCCGATGACGGTGTAGTATCAAAGCGACAGGGTTCTTGTTGAAACTGCTTGCTAACTTCAGATCTGCTTCGATTGAGCACTGTTTTTGCGACCTGAAGATTTGAGCGCGACCGAGCTGTCTCTGCCGTGGAGAGAAAGCGTAAAACGCCGTGGTCCTGTTGGCTTCTTAAAAGGATTGAGAAGCATTTAAGAGGCGAGGATGGAGGTAATCATGCCGACTGCTTTGGTGGCACATGCAATGCTTGCTTCCAGCAGCGCGACTGCGAGCTTCGAGTCCTTGCGGCATTCGGGCTGATGATCATTGCGCCTTTCTGTCCCATCCAAGCGACACTTCTGGCAGATTCGGCACCACTTCAGGCTCGGAGGTCGCCTTCTGTAGACGAGGCCGCTTAGCATCGTGACGATAGGTTTCTGCGGGAATGCCGTGCTCATCGACAACGAGGATAGCGATGTGCCGCGGAACCGATGTCCGAGTCGCTATCATGGAAAATATCAATGTCATCCGACACACGCGGCCAGTTCATGTTGAGAACCACACCGCCCGCCATATAGCTGCTCTCGGAGCGGTTTCTGGTGATGGATGCCATGATATTCCGTTGAAGATCGGTCAGAGCCATTAGTGACCACCGTCAAGTATGGACAGCATCTTCCGTCCCATCGCAAAGGCTCTGGCGTCGCCTCTTCGATGAGCGCATTCGCCACGACCCGTGACCAACTTGGGACATCATCGAGCCTCTCGATGTCGATATTGTCGAATATACGCAAGCCATAACGCTCGGCCGCCAGATTGAGATATTCCGCCAAACGATCCTTACGCTTTCTGTGATCTTCGCGCATGCCTGCGGCGGCGCTGACAATATCATTGCGTTTATCGCGCGGAACCAGCACTTCCACTCGAACGAGGTCAGCTGCACCACCACGCTCGCGGTACCTTTCATCCTGTCTCGAGACGCCATCGCCGATCTCCTTCCTCGCCAACTTGATGCGTATCCCGGATACGCATCAAGTTGGATCGCGGTCGTGTCATCTCGGCGCCGGTTACATGGGCGACGGACAGAGTGGGCTGCTCAATATATTGGGGTCGATCCTGAGAATAGGACCCCGGGCAAGAAAGAGCCCGCTAGCTCAGAACGCGACTGCAACGCTTCTTCAAACCGAAGCGCGTACGCGCTCCCAGGCGTTCATCAGGTGGCGGCCGAGCACTTCGGACAGCTTGGCCTTGTCGCGCGCTTCGAGCGCAACGATCATTTCGTCGTGCTCAGCAACGGCCGCCGCCCATTTCTCCGGGCCCTCGTGGCCGATGAAGCGGATGCGCTTCAGCCGTGTCTGCAAGACGCTGTGCATGTCAGCGAGCGCCGCATTTTCGGCGAGCTGGACGATTGCCGAATGAATCTGCTGGTTGAGCTTGTAGTATTGCAGCCGGTCGCCGACCTTGTAGCGACGGACCATTTCGTCATGTAGCGCACGGACTTCGGCAATGCCGGCGTCGCTTGCCGCCTCGCAGGCGAGCTTGCCGGCGAGTTCCTCCAGCGTCTGCAGCACTGTCAGCATGTCGTGCACGTCCTTGGCGCTGAAACGCTTCACGACGGCGCCGCGGCTTGGCACGAGCTCCACTAGCCCTTCACTCGCCAGGTACTTGATGGCTTCGCGCAAGGGCGTGCGGGAGACGCCGAGCTGCTCGCCGAGCTGGCCCTCATGCAGGCGCGTGCCAGGCGAAAGGTCACCTTCGATGATCATGTCGCGCAGGTGACTGACAAGAGTGTCATGCAGAGCCGTCCGCCTGATCGGGCCGGGGCCACCGTCGGCGCGTCTCTCCAGTGGTGTGATTTCGTTCATCATTTCGTTTCTGCGCTTGGCGGCCGCGTGTCGGCCATCCGTTCCCCATGCGTGCCGATTGAATCAGCACTGCCTGATTGAAGCATGGAGACAGGGCTCGTCATCGTCAACAGAAAATGCTGCATACAGAATACAAAAGACTTGATGCAGAATTTTGAATAACGTATGACAACCTGCGAAAGCATGAAGTGGAGGACATCTCACATGACGACCAATGGTGCTGCCGGTAACGGCGCGCGTCCTGTCATCGCGCTTGCCATGGGCGATCCCGCCGGCATCAGCCCCGAGCTGACGGCGCGGCTGCTGGCTCTTCCCGATATTCGTGAGGCTGCGCACATCATCACCATCGGTGATCGCCGCATTCTGGACGAGGGCGCCAGGGCCGCCGGCCTGACGCTCGATCTCGAGGCCTCGACGCTTGAGGATCTCGACAAGGCTGGAACCGCCCGCCACGTCTTCGTCGACCTCGGCCATCTCGATCCGGCAGACGTTGACCGTGGCGAGGCGACGCTTGCCGGCGGTACGTTCGCAACGCGCAACTTCCGCACGGCGCTGGAGCTCGCCCACGCCGGCAAGGCAGAAGCCGTCTGCTTCACGCCCTTCAACAAAAAGGCCATGCGTTTTGCCTATCCGGGCTATGACGACGAAATCCGCTTCGTCGCCGACGTGCTCGGCTTCACCGGTAAGGTTCGCGAATTCAACGTTCTCGAAAAGGTTTGGAATGCGCGCGTCACCTCGCACATTCCGCTGAAGGACGTGGCTGACAATCTCTCGGTCGAAGGCATCCTTGCAGAGGTCGAACTGACTCAGGCCTGCCTCAAGGAGGCCGGTTACGACGAGGCGAAGATCGCGATTGCCGGTCTGAACCCGCATGCCGGCGACGGCGGCAGCTTCGGCATGGAAGAGATCGACATCATCGAGCCGGCGGTCGAGAAGGCCAAGGCGCTCGGCTACAACGTCGATGGTCCGTTCCCGGCCGACACCGTTTTCGTGCGCGCGCTCAAGGAAAACTTCAATGCCGTCCTGACCATGTATCACGATCAGGGTCAGATCGCGATGAAACTCATGGGCTTCGACAAGGGCGTGACGATGATGGGCGGCCTGCCGTTCCCGCTCTGCACCCCCGCTCACGGCACTGCCTATGACATTGCCGGCAAGGGCATTGCCGATGTCGGCGCAAGCCGCGAGGCGCTTCTGCTCGCAGTTCGCATGGCGAAGAAAAAGGCCGCCCTTTCGGCTGCTGCCTGAATTCGCACGCTTTCAAGCACTACCGGCGCAGGAGGAGGTCTTGCGCCGCATCTCACTCAACGGGAGGATTAGATATGAAGAAATCCGTTTCACTCGCATGCATCATGGCAGCCGCATTCGGCGTTGCCGCTCCGGCGTCGGCATTTGAGCCAGACCGTCCGGTTGAATTCGTCGTCACGGCTGGCCCGGGCGGCGGCACGGACATCTTCGCGCGCACGATCCAGGCGATCATCGGCAAGTATGAGCTGATGAAGGCGCCGGTTGTCGTTACCAACAAGGGCAGCGCCGGCGGCGCCGAAGGTTTCGTCTACACGGCGACCAACAAGGGCGACGCCTACAAGCTCGCATTCGGCACCAACAATGCCTACCTGCTGCCGGTCCGTGCCAAGGTGCCTTACAAGGCAGAAGACCTGACGCCGGTTGCAGCCCTTGCTTCCGACGAATTCATTCTCTGGGTCAACGGCAAGGCGTCTTACGCAACGGCTGCCGACTTTGCCGCCAAGGCTAAGGAAGGCGGACTGAAGATCGGCGGAAGCCAGTCGAAGGACGTCGACCAGATCCTCACCTCGATGATCAACGAGGCCACCGGCGCGACCATCAACTACATCCCGTTCAAGAGCGGCGGCGAAGCGGCTGTTCAGCTCGCCGGCGAGCATCTCGATGCCAACGTCAACAACCCGAGCGAAAACCTCGGTCAGTGGCAGGCCGGCATGGTCAAGCCGCTTTGCGTCTTCAAGAGCGTCAAGCTGACGAACGACGCCAAGGTTGCCGGCGACAAGGGCTGGAGCGACATCCCGACCTGCAAGGAGACGGGTATCGCCATCGACAACTACTCCATGCCGCGCACCGTCTGGCTGCCGGCTGGCGTTGAACCCGATGCCGTCAAGTTCTACGCGGACCTGATGCGCAAGGTCTCCGAAACGCCGGAGTGGGCGAAGTATCTTGCCGACACCTCGCAGTCTCCCGCTTACATCGCTGGCGACGACTTCAAGGCCGCCATCGAGATGGACGGCGCCGCAGTCAGCGAAGTTCTGAAGCGTGAAGGCTGGCTCGCCAACTAAATCAGGCGATATATCGGGACGGGCGCCTCTACAGCGCCACGCGTCAAGTATGGCGCGTTAAGGACGTTGTTGGAGCGCCCGTCAACGGGCTTGAAAGGTCACGATCATGAGTGAGAACAGTGCGAATGGGCTCTCCCGCTTCGCGGTGGAGCTTGGCGTTGCCGCGTTGACTGGTATCTTTGGTGCAGCCGTCTGCTACGGCGCCTTTGATATCGGCGCCGGGTGGAGCGATTTCGGCCCCGAGGCCGGCTATTTTCCCTTCTACATCGGCGTTCTGATCATTCTGGGAAGCGTTGCGAATGCGATAGGTGCATTCGTGAAGCACCGCGGCACGGGTGATATCTTCATCGACGGTGCCCGCGCTCGCGTCGTCGCCTCGTTCTTCTTGCCTCTTATTGCCTTTGCCGGCGTCTCCGCCTGGCTCGGGCTTTACGTCGGCACGGCGCTCTATATCGCCGGCGCGATGTTCTTCCAGGGGCGTTACAAGTGGTGGATCGCACTGCCGGCTGGCGTTGCCGTTTCGCTCTTCTTCTTCATCGTATTCGAGATCGGCTTCAAGGTTCCGTTGTTGAAGGGACCGGTCGAGGCCTGGTTCGGGATCTACTGATCCCGACCACTTAAAAGTTTCCCCGGGAGGAATGACATGGAAAATATCGGTCTCCTGATCGATGGCTTCGGCCACATCCTCAGCTGGAATCACATCCTGCTGATGATGGTCGGCGTCACGCTCGGCATTCTCGTCGGCGTTCTGCCCGGCCTCGGCGCGCCCAACGGCGTCTCGCTGCTGTTGCCGTTGACCTTCTCCATGGATCCGATTTCCGCCATCATCCTGCTCTCCTGCATGTATTGGGGAGCGCTGTTCGGTGGCTCGACGACATCCATCCTGTTCAACATTCCAGGCGAGCCCTCGTCGGTCGCAACCACCTTCGACGGCTATCCAATGGCAAAGGCAGGGCAGGCGAGCCGCGCATTGACCCTGGCCTTCGTCTCGGCCGGCATCGGCGCACTTGCCGGCGTGGTGATGATCACGCTGTTGTCGGGCTGGGTCGCGAACTTCGCGCTGCGTTTCTCCTCGCCCGAATATTTCGCGGTCTATTTCCTCGCCTTCGCAAGCTTCATATCGATGGGTGCGCAATCGCCGTTCAAGACGCTCGTGTCGATGATGATCGGTTTCGCGCTCGCTTCCGTTGGCATGGACACAATCTCCGGCGATCTGCGCCTGACCTTCGATATCCCGACCCTGATCAAGGGCGTCAGCTTCCTGATCGCCGTCATGGGCCTCTTCGGTATCGGCGAACTCCTGCTGACGACGGAAGAAGGCCTGCGCTTCGAAGGCATCAAGGCCCGCGTCAAGCTTGCCGAAATCGGCCGCACGCTGGTGGAAATCCCGCGCTATTGGCTGACCATTGTGCGCTCGACCATCATCGGCATCTGGATGGGCATCACGCCGGCCGGCCCGACCGCAGCCTCCTTCATGAGCTACGGCCTCGCCCGCCGCTCGGCGCGCGACAAAACGAAGTTCGGCAAGGGTGATCCACGCGGTATCGTCGCGCCCGAGACGGCCGACCATTCGGCCGGCACCTCGGCACTGCTGCCGATGCTGGCGCTCGGCGTCCCCGGTTCGGCCACAGCTGCCGTCATGATGGGCGGCCTGATGATCTGGGGTCTCACCCCCGGTCCGATGCTCTTTACCGACCGGCCCGACTTCGTCTGGGGCCTGATCGCCTCGATGTATCTCGGCAACGTCGTCGCCGTCATCCTGGTGCTCGCCACCGTGCCACTCTACGCCTCGATCCTGCGCGTGCCGTTCTCGATCATCGGCCCGATCATCGTCGCGGTCATCTTCTCCGGCGCCTATCAGGTGGCAAATTCCGTCTCCGATATCTTCATGGTCATCGGTTTCGGGGTGCTCGGCTACGTCTTCAAGAAGCTCGATTATCCGCTTGCGCCGCTGGTTCTCGCCATGGTGCTCGGCGACAAGGCCGAGGACGCCTTCCGCCAGTCGATGCTTCTGTCGAGCGGCTCGCTCAACATCTTCTGGTCGAACGCGCTGGTTTCGAGCCTGATGGCGCTCGGCCTGGCAATGCTGCTGTCGCCTGTCGTGTTCGGACTGATCGGCCTGGTTCGCAAGCGCAACGGCGATGATGCAACATCGCGTGGCGATGAGACATCGCAGGGCGACGGTAGCGCGGCGGCTTGACGGAGCCGCCGCACCAAACTTCAAAATATCGGGGGAACGCCATGGCAAACGCGCCACGCAAATGGAACCGTGATACCTGGCCGATCGCGGCCGCGATGATCCAGTATCCGAACATCCTTTCGGATGGCCGCTCGGTTCAGGACCAGTCGGTCGAGGAATGGGCGCTGACGCTCGATGATGTCGTCGATGCCGGCTTTACCGAACTCGACCCGACCGACAGTTGGATCCGTCTGGCGGATCTGTCGCCGACTCGGCTCGAAAACTTCGTCAAGTTGACGCGTGATCTCGGCCTGACCATGCCCGGGATTTCCACCGCGCGTCGCAGCGTCATCGATCCTGTTCATGGCGACGACTATCTGGCCTACGGCCACCGGGTGATCGACACGGCGGCGGCGATCGGGGCAGGCTCCGTCTCCTTCGGTTTCTTCGGGCCCTTGACCGATGCGCAGAAGAAGGCGCTGTGGTTCTGGACCGTCGATGGTGTCAAGAACCCCGACGATGCTTCGATCTGGCAGAAGGGCGTCTCGCGCATCCGCGAGCTCGGCCGCCATGCCGAAGAACTCGGCATCGAGCTGGCGCTCGAAATGTATGAAGACACCTATATCGGCTCAGCCGACAGCGCCGTGCGCTTCGTCACCGACGTCGGCCTATCGAATGTCGGCATCAACGCCGACCTCGGCAACCTGATCCGCCTGCATCGTCCGGTCGAGCACTGGCAGGAGATGATGGCGAAGGTTGCACCCTTTGCCAAATACTGGCACGTCAAGAACTACAACCGCGCTGAGGACGAAACGTCGGGGCTGATCGTCACCCATCCGGCTCCGCTGGAATTCGGCGTGATCAACTACCGGACCGCCATTCGTATGGCGCTTTCCCACGGGTTCCAGAGCCCGTTCCTCTGCGAGCATTATGGTGGCGATGGCCTCTCCGTCAGCGCAACCAACCGGGACTATCTGAGGCGCATTCTGCCTCGCGACTAAGGAACAAGTAGCGATGACCACGATCTTTGACGCACCGGAAGATTTCGCCGCAACCGCGCTCGCCGGTTTCAGCTCCATCTATGCCCGCAATGTCCGCCTGGTGAAGGGCGGCGTCGTGCGCTCGACCAAGGTGCCGAAGGGCAAGGTCGCCGTTGTTATCGGTGGTGGCTCCGGCCACTATCCGGCCTTTGCCGGCTATGTCGGCCCGGGCATGGCCGATGCTGCCGTTGCCGGTGACGTCTTCGCCTCGCCTTCCACTGCCGCCGTCGCGCGCGTCTGCCGCCATGCGGACCAGGGCGGCGGCGTCCTTCTCGGCTTCGGCAACTATGCCGGCGACGTGCTCAATTTCGGCGTTGCCGCCGAGCGCCTTCGAGCCGAAGGCATCGATGTGCGCATCGTGCCGGTGACCGACGACGTTGCCAGTGCCGCGGCTGACACCGCTGCCAAGCGCCGCGGCATTGCCGGCGATCTTGTGGTCTTCAAGATCGCAGGCGCCGCCGCCGAAGCCGGGCTGTCGCTCGACGAAGTCGAGCGTATCAGCCGCCTTGCCAATGATCGTACCGTCTCCTTCGGCGTCGCTTTTGGCGGCTGCACGCTTCCGGGCGCGAACCACCCGCTCTTCACCGTACCGAAGGGCGAAATGGCGCTCGGCCTTGGCATTCACGGCGAGCCGGGCATCAGCGAAGAAAAGATCGTATCGGCAACCGAGCTTGCGAAACTGCTGGTCGGCAAGCTGCTCGCCGAACGCCCCGCCGGGACCAAGAAGGTCGCGCCGGTGCTGAACGGCCTAGGCTCGACCAAGTACGAAGAGCTCTTCGTTCTGTGGGTGGCCGTCGAAAAGGAACTGAAGGCTGCAGGCCTCGAGATCGTCGATCCGGAATGCGGCGAGTTCGTCACCAGCCTCGACATGCAGGGCTGCTCGCTGTCGCTGCTCTGGCTTAACGAAGAGCTTGAGACTTACTGGCGTGCACCTTGCGACGCACCGGTGCTGCGCAAGGGCGTGACCATCAACGCCGAGCCGGCGACCGATGTGATTTCGGACGAGGATGGCCCGGCGACCTTCGCCCCTGCCTCGCAGGCTTCGAAGGAAAGCGGCAAGTGCATTGCCCGGTTGATCGGCAAGGTTGCCGACGCTCTGAAGGACGCTGAAGACGAACTCGGCCGCATCGATGCCTTTGCCGGCGACGGCGACCACGGCCAGGGTATGCGTCGCGGTTCGGCGGCGGCTGAGGAGGCTGCGAATGTGGCTGTTGCAGCCGGAGCGGGTGCTGCCAGCGTGCTCGCCGCTGCAGGCGATGCCTGGGCCGACCGCGCGGGCGGAACGTCAGGCGCAATCTGGGGCCTGCTTCTTCGCTCCTGGAGCAACGCGTTTTCCGACGACGACAAACCGTCCGATGCGGCCATCGTCGAAGGCGCGCGGCTGGCGCTCGAAGGCGTCACCCGTCTCGGACGCGCCCGCGTCGGCGACAAGACCCTAGTCGATGCGCTGGTACCGTTCGTCGACACGCTGGAGCGGGAGTTTGAAGGTCGAAACAAGCTGAACGCAGCCTGGGAGATTGCGGCCAAGGCTGCCACCGATGCGGCTGATGCCACCTCCAGCCTGACGCCGAAACTGGGCCGTGCCCGTCCGCTCGCGGAAAAGAGCATTGGCCATCCGGATGCGGGCGCCGTGTCGCTGGCACTCACCGCCCGTGTCGCCGCCGACTTTCTGAAGGAAGCCGTCGACGCCTGAGTAAGCCGTCCGGTCCATTCCTCGCAAAAAGGGCGCGGGTCCTCCCAACCGCGCCCTTTTTGTTGTCTTGTGGTCCTGCTTGCCAGGTAACTCAGGCGTAGCGAACGAGAAATTCCTCGGCCGTGAGGTCGCGGAAATCCTCAAGCGCCTTGCGCAGGCGCATATGGTCCCAATCCCACCAGGCGAGGCTGTCCATGCGTTCGCCGATACCGGCATTGAAGCGGTCACGGATGAGCTTGGCCGGCACGCCGCCGACGATCGTGTAGGGCGCGACGTCCTTGGAGACGACGGCGCCCGCGCCGATAACAGCACCATTGCCGACATTGACGCCGGGCAGAAGCGTCGCGCCGTGGCCGATCCAGACGTCATGGCCGATGGTAACCCGGTTCGACCGACGCCAGGCGAAGAGATCGTGATCGACGTCGGTATCGTCCCAATAGTTCGGGGCGCGGTAGGTGAAGTGATGCAGGGTCGCGCGCCAGGTCGGGTGGTTGGTGGCGTTGATGCGCACGGCGGCGGCGATGTTGACGAATTTGCCGACCGTCGCGCACCAGATCGAACCGTCCTGCATGATGTAGGAGTAGTCGCCGAACTCTACCTCCTCCAGGCGCGAGCGCTCCTGGACTTCGGTGTAACGGCCAAGCGTCGAATTGTTAACGCTCGCGGTCGGGTGGATGAAGGGCTCGAGCCCGAGTTTCTGGCTCATGCCGCAGCCTTTCGCGGAGAGAACGCCGATACGTCGAGAATGCGGTCGGCCACCGCGTCGCGGACTTCTTCATCGTGGAAGATGCCGATCAGCGCCGTTCCCCTGGATTTTTTCTCGGCGATCATCTCCACAACAACCGCGCGGTTTTTCGCGTCGAGCGAGGCGGTCGGCTCGTCGAGAAGCAGGATCTTGTGGTCGGTGATGAAGCCGCGGGCGATGTTGACGCGTTGCTGCTCGCCACCGGAGAAGGTTGCCGGCGGCAACGACCACAATTCCTTGGGCAGGTTGAGCTTCGACAGAAGCTCGGCGGCGCGCGTGCGGGCATCTTCCATGGCGACGCCACGCGCCTGCAGCGGCTCGGCGACGATGTCGAGCGCCGAGACACGCGGTACGACGCGCAGGAATTGGCTGACATATCCGAGCGTTGCACGCCGGACTTCAAGCACCGTGCGCGGTTCGGCGGTGGCAAGGTTCACCAGCTTGCCGTCATGCTCCATCAGGATCTGGCCTTCGTCGACGCCGTAATTGCCGTAGAGCATTTTCAGGATCGAGCTCTTGCCGACACCAGACGGACCGCCAAGCACGACGCATTCGCCGGCTTTCACCGAGAAGGAGACATTGGCGACGACAGGCAGACGCACGCCGTCGCGCAGGTGCATGGTGAAGCTCTTTGCGACTTCGGAAACAACAAGGGGCGTAGCCATGGTTCTTACTTTCCTTTGCGCATGATCTTGATCGGAAACCGATTTTCATTTTTCGGGGTCATGCGTCATACCTGCAGGATGGAGGAGACGAGGAGCTGGGTGTAGGGCTCGCGCGGATCGTCGAGCACGCGGTCGGTCAGGCCCTGCTCGATGACGGCGCCGTCCTTCATCACCATCATGCGGTGGGACAAGAGCCTTGCTACGGCGAGATCGTGGGTAACGATGATGGCGGCAAGCCCGAGATCATGCACAAGGCCGCGCACAAGATCGAGCAGGCGAGCCTGGACCGAAACGTCGAGGCCGCCGGTCGGCTCGTCCATGAAGACGAGGCGAGGGGAGGTGACGAGATTGCGGGCTATCTGCAGGCGCTGACGCATGCCGCCCGAGAACGCGCGAGGCTGGTCGTCGATGCGGTCGATGCCGATCTCGACGCGTTCCAGCCAGTCGCTGGCGGCAGCACGGATGTTGCCATAGTGCCGGTCGCCGACGGCCATCAGCCGCTCGCCGACATTGGCGCCGGCCGAGACCGTCATCCTGAGACCGTCTGCCGGGTTCTGGTGGACGAAGCCCCAGTCGGTGCGCATCAGGAAGCGCCGCTCTGCCTCGCCCATGCGTGCGAGGTCGCGGTACTGGCCGTCACGCATATGGTATTCGACGATGCCGGATGTCGGCATCAGCCGGGTCGAGAGGCAGGACAGAAGCGTCGTCTTGCCCGATCCGGATTCTCCGACGATCGCCAGCACTTCGCCGGGGAAGAGGTCGAAGGAGACGTTCCGGCACCCGATGCGGCTGCCGTAGAACTTCGAGACATCATTGACTTTAAGAAGCGGTACGGCACTCATTCTGCAGCCTCCTGGCGGGCAAGCATGTGTCCAGCGTGGCCGCAGTCGCGGCGGTCTTCGCAATGGTCGGTGTCCGAGCAGACGAACATGCGTCCGCCCTTGTCGTCGAGAACGACCTCGTCGAGGTAGACGTTCTCGGCGCCGCAGAGCGCGCAGGGCTTGTCGAACTTCTGCACCTCGAACGGGTGATCCTCGAAATCGAGGCTGACGACCTCGGTATGGGGCGGAACCGCATAGATGCGCTTTTCACGGCCGGCGCCGAAAAGTTGGAGCGCTTCAGACATATGCATCTTCGGATTGTCGAACTTCGGCGTCGGCGAGGGATCCATGACGTAACGACCCTCGACCTTCACCGGATAGGCGTAGGTGGTGGCGATGTGGCCGTTGCGGGCGATGTCCTCGTAGAGCTTCACATGCATCAGCCCGTATTCTTCGAGCGCATGCATCTTGCGGGTCTCGGTCTCGCGTGGTTCGAGGAAGCGCAAGGGTTCCGGGATCGGAACCTGATAGACCAGCGTCTGGCCCTCGCGCAGGCCTTCCTCGGGGATGCGGTGGCGCGTCTGGATGATCGTCGCTTCCTTGGTTTTGGTCGTTACAGCGACATCGGCGACTTTCTGGAAGAAAGCGCGGATCGACACGGCGTTGGTGGTGTCGTCGGCGCCCTGGTCGATGACCTTCAGCACGTCCTTCGGACCGAGGATCGAGGCGGTGACCTGCACGCCGCCGGTGCCCCAGCCGTAGGGCATCGGCATTTCGCGCGAGGCGAAGGGAACCTGGTAGCCGGGGATGGCGATCGCCTTCAGGATGGCGCGGCGGATCATCCGCTTGGTCTGCTCGTCCAGATAGGCAAAGTTGTAGGTTGCAAGGTCGGTCATTCGGCGGCCTCCTTCATGCCGTCCTGGCCGCCGGAGCGGGCAGCGTCATAGTCACGGCGCATGCGCCGGACGAGGTCGAGTTCAGCCTGGAAATCGACATAGTGCGGCAGCTTCAGGTGCTCGACGAAGCCCGTCGCCTGAACGTTGTCCGCATGCGAAATCACGAATTCCTGGTCCTGCGCCGGAGCGACGATGTCTTCGTTGAATTCGTCGGTGCGCAGTGCGCGATCGACAAGCGACATCGACATGGCCTTGCGCTCGCTCTGGCCGAAGACGAGGCCATAGCCGCGGGTGAACTGCGGCGGCTGTTTCGCCGATCCCATGAACTGGTTGACCATCTGGCACTCGGTCACGCGGATGACGCCGAGCGAGACGGCAAAGCCGAGTTCGGGCAGGTCCAGTTCGACTTCGACTTCACCGATGCGGACTTCGCCGACAAAGGGATGTGTGCGGCCGTAGCCGCGCTGCGTCGAATAGGCGAGTGCCAGCAGGAAGCCCTCGTCGCCGCGTGCCAGGGCCTGCAGGCGCAGGTCGCGGGCCATCGGAAACTCCATCGGCTCGCGGGTGAGGTCGCCCATGACATGGCGTTCAGGCATGCGGCCGTCGCCCTCGATCAGGCCTTCGCCGTCGAGGATGTCGGAGACGCGCATCACATGTTCGCCCGGCTCCTTGACTTCAGGTTCCTCGACCGCCGCGTCGTCGATCAATGAGGGATCAAGCAGACGATGGGTGTAGTCGAAGGTCGGGCCGAGCAATTGTCCGCCGGGCAGGTCCTTGTAGGTAGCCGAGACACGGCGCTCGACCTTCATGGTCGCGGTATCGACCGGCTCGGAATAGCCGAAACGAGGCAACGTCGTGCGGTAAGCGCGCAGGATGAAGATCGCTTCGATCATATCGCCGCGCGCCTGGCGCACGGCAAGGGCTGCGAGTTCCCGGTCGTAGAGCGAAGCCTCGGCCATGACGCGGTCGACGGCAAGGCCAAGCTGTTCGACGACCTGCTGGATCGTGATCGATGGTAGCGTGCGGTCGCCGCGGCGGCGATCGGCAAGGAGGCGATGGGCATTGGCAATGGCGGCTTCGCCGCCCTTCACTGCAACATACATGGGTTATGCCTCCTGTCGGACAAGTCGGGTGGTGCGCGGCAGGCAGAGCACGCAGTCGCCTGAAGTCAGCACGAGGTCGATGCCGCGCGGGAAAATAGCGCGGTTGGCGCTCCAGAAGTCGAGGAAGACTTCAGGCAGGCCACGCACCGCGATGGTGACATCGTCCTTGATACCAGGTCCGCGAGCGGTAAGCGGTTCGCCACCGGAGAGCGCTTCGATCTCGATGACGAGCGTCGTCGAGCGATCCGGGTACTCCTGCGTGCCGAGAGAAAACTGATCGAAGCCCGGAACCGGCGCGCCTTTCTCGACAAAAGCGAAGCGTGCATCGGTTTTGGTATCCGTCACCGATGCGCCGGTGTGAAACGCGATCCATTGCGGGACAGTGGATTTGGCAAGTGCCGGCGTGAGCCAGACGGCGGTGTCGTGATCACACAGCGTCAAGGCCACAGCTCCGGCAGCAGCACCCATTGGCGCCGGCGGCATGCTCGACGCCTCAAGACGGATGATCTGCCCGGGGCGGGCAAAGCCGTCCATCAGGCTCTTGAAGACGGATTGGGCGGAAAAGACGGGGTCGGCGAAGGCGCCGGCGTAGATTTGCGATTGGCTGGCCATCAGTCGTCTCCGCGAACCATGGTGAAAAAGTCGACGCGTGTGGCGGCAGTTTCCTCGGCCGTGCGGCGATCTTCCGCCTCGATGCGCGAGGCGATTGCGCGGTGAAGCGCCTCGACCGCTGGGCGGTCGGCTTCACGCTGGAAGAGCGCATCGAAGATCGCGGCAAGGCGGGCGCGCTGCTTGTCGGTGCCAAGCAACTGGCCGTGGCCGATTTCGCCGGTCGAAAGCCGGATCGTTGCGCGCGATACGGTTGCCTCGCCCAGATTGAAGGCATCGCCGGCGCCGCCGATGCGGCCGCGAACCATGACCAAGCCCGTTTCCGGTCCGCGGACGGGCGAAACATCGGGCTTTTCGGCCAGCGCCTCCCAGGCCGTCATGAGTTCTTCCGAAGAGGCGCGGGCCAGCAGCCGCATGCCTTCCTTGCGCGCCATGTCCGGCGGGCTTTCCTGTTTCAGCTTCGCATCCATCATTTTCACCTTAAATGTCTATTGATCTAGACAAGTGCACATCTTATACTTTTCCTTAGCGTCGGCAAATGACAGGCTTGTGACATGACAATTCGAAAAGTGGGCAATGCGAAAAGTGGTTGAACGACAGACAGGGGTCGCGCTCTGGCGCCAGATCGCAGACCGGATCCGGCTGGCGATCAGCAACGGCGATTACGATGCTACCGGCATGGTGCCGCCCGAAACGGTCCTAGCGGGCGACTTCGGGGTCAACAGGCATACGGTCAGGAGTGCACTTGCAGCCCTTGCCGAGGAGGGCCTGGTTCGCGCCGTCCAGGGCCGCGGCACGATGATAGAGCGCAAGGAGAGGGTGAGCTATCCGATCTCCCGTCGCACCCGCTTTTCGCAGGGTCTCGGGCGGCAGGTGAAGGAGATCGGCACCCGCCTGCTCGGCCATGCCGAACTGAAGGCATTTGGCGACATCGCCTCGGCACTGGGTATCGCGCCGGGCGATCCGGTGATCGAATTGCGCACGGTCAGCAGCGGCGATGGCCGGCCGCTCTCAGTTTCGTCAAGCTATTATCCCGCCGCCCGGTTTCCCCGCATGGCGGAAGAGTTCGAGCAACGGCATTCCGTAACCAAGGCGTTTGCCGCCCACGGCCTTGACGACTACGTGCGCGTTTCGACCGAGATCGTTGCCCGCCATGCCGACGGCGACGAACTCTCGATGCTGAAACTCTCGGCAGGCGCAATCGTGCTTGAGGCGCAGTCGGTCAATGCGGACCTCGACGGCAAGCCGGTGGAGTATTCCCGTAGCTGTTTTGCTGCCGACCGAATGAAACTGCGGATCGAAACGTAACATACTAGATTGCATCGAGTTGATATCGCTCGTGTAGATTGCGTTTCGTGTCCGAATCGACCATTAGGAAATGGCTGTAAACCAGTTCATGGAGAGGCGTTTCGTTGAGCGGACGTATTGGCGTACTGGTTATTATCGGTGCTTTGCTGCTGGCGGCGCAATCCGTGCGGGCGGACGATCGCGGATTTTCCGGTGTCTGGCGCGACGTCGGCGCGAAGCCCACAGGCTGTGAGGGCTGCCTCAGCATCGTCCGGCACGGCACTGTCTTGACCATTGTCAGTAAAGCCGGTTGGTCGGCAGTCGCGACCGCCGACAGCTATGTCTATGCGTCCACCGCCAGCGGAACTGGACGGTGGCAGTCCGACATCGGCGCGGCAAATGCAGCGTTTGAGGTCTATCTCGCCCTCGAAGGCAACCGGTTGTTCGTCGTGCTGATGACGAAGAGCGATCGTGGTCCGTCACCCCATGTCAAGGCTATCTACGAGAAGCGCCCTCCCTCCGAAGACGAGAATTTGGGCGAGGTCCGCAAGATCAAGATTAGTCGCTGATGATGCCGGCACTGCCCGCCGTGAAACGTTGGCGGGCAGTCGAAAGGGCTCAGCCTTTGATTTCCCGGACAAGTCACCCTATCTTGCGGTTGTAGGAGCAATCAAACCTGGGCGGAGGTGCAATGTCGATCGCGCAACGGTCGAAAGTGAAGCGGCGTCTTCTTGCGATGCTCGTGGCGGGCATCGGAGGCATCGCGGCCGCGGCTGTCTCCTTCGCGAGCGCCGTCTACGAGGCGGCCAACCCCACTCCCATCGAACTTGCCAAAAAAGATGAGCCAATCGACACAGGTCGTTGGTTGCTCACGATAAACAATGCCTCCATGACGGAGGTTCCCCCAACGGGAACCAAGCCGGCTGACGCTAAACGGTTCCTGACGGTTGACCTTAAACTCGACAATCGCTCGGCTGCGACAAGCAATGCTTTCATGCGGCTCGTCTCGATCGAGACGCCAACTTCAATCAAGCTGCCAGAGCCGGTCTACTACCTCGCCCGCGACAAATGGATCGCAAGCGCGATCAACCCTGGCATGCCGGAAAAGCTCATCGCTGTTTGGGAATGGCCGGAGGGTTTGCCGAGCCCGAAGGCGCTGCGCCTTTCGGTCGCCAAGCAGATCTACAAGCCGCGCGACAATCTCTATGGAGCGCCCGGGTGGTTTGACGACGGCAAGGCCGCCATCGTCGAACTGGCCGTGAGCGGGCAACCGGACGAGGCAGTGCAATGATCGCCGGGTTGCGCACGATCCTGTTGCTCGGGCTTGGCGCTATCGTGCTCTACGCCATGCAGCACAACACGCCGGGCTACGGCGATATCACGTCGCCGATTGCGATCCGTGGCAAGGTGGGCGAGCGGGTGGAAAGCCATGCCTTTGCCTATGGTGCCGCGAACGTGCATCTGGCGCGGGCGGTCAAGACCGAGAGCTTCGGTTGGGTGCGCGACTATTCAAGCTCGGGTGTCTGGTTGATTGTAGAAGGTGCGGCGGTTGCCAAAAAGGAGAGCCTGACGTTGCTGTCGGCGGAATGGCTGTCGCCAAGCGGCATTCGGTATGCCCTTAGTCAACGGTTCTCGACCATGCGCGGCTATTTGCCGACCGAGCGACTTGAGCCGGGCCTGCCCAGGCCTGTGCTGATCGCATTCGAGTTGCCCGAGACGGCGATCCGCGGCGGGCGCTTGCTCATCGCACGCTCGGGACTGATCCCTCTTGGCGAAGAGCTTTGGATCGAGTTCGAGCAGAAGGCGCCGCTGGAGATCAAACCATCGATCACCCTTGCGCGCGGTAGCGGCAGCATGCCGTGGACGCTCGCTGCGAAATGAAGAGAGGCGGGTCATGAGCGAGACACGCGTGTTCTGGACTTGCCTCGTGGCGCTGGTTGCCGTGTTGCCCTTGGCGATCGTCGTCCACGCCTGGGACAGTTTGCGTCAGATGCCGTTCTTGACCGGTAAGCGCGACATCATTGTCGAAAGCGGTGTGGTCCAGCCTTATGCGGGCGGGCAATGGAAGCTTGCGGATCTGAAACGGCTACCCGGTCCATCTGATGACGCGCGCGTTGTTCTGGCGGAATTCGAGACCGTGCCGAAAGATCTGGCGAAGCTGGCTGAGAGCGCGTGCCGGGTCCGGCTGGTGGATGCGCAGGGGCGGCGCTTCGAGCCCCTGATGCTGTCGGAGCAAATCGTACGAGAGATGTATCCCGAGGTGGCGGATCGCCCGCGCTGTTCGAGCCTCGCTTTTGCAAATGCCGGAAACGGCGGCACAGCCAGAATGGCGGAAAGTTTTATCGTGCCGGCAAAGGCAAGCGATCTTTCGCTCGTGGTTGAGGTTCTGGGTGCGGACGACGGCGCGCTCGTCCTCAAGTGGAAGCGTAGTTAGGGGTCACTGCGGGCGTTGCCCGCGAAAGGGCTTGTTCGAGCATGGCTGCCAGCAGCGAAATACGCATCGCATCGAGCAGTATGCCGCCATCAAGATCGCTGGGACTGCCGATGAAGACGACCAGGATACTGAACACAAACTCCCAGGTCGCGAACTCTTCAACGCCAAGCAGGCGCGTCGTTGCAAACCAGAGCCACGCCCCAAGCCAACCGATCAGGCGATAGGCGACGATGAAGGTGAGCAAGGTTGCAAGCCCTGAGCCGAGCGTCAGCTTCAGGCAGGTCCAGACCGGCCCATAACGCGAGCGATAGTCGCTGACGAAGTGTTCGAGAAAATCGGTGAGCCACTTGCGCCAGCTCCGGGCACTGGTCCGCGCCGGCTTGGCGCGGGGACCAGCCGTCGAAAGCTCATAGCCGTTGATGATTGCCGCCATCACCAGCCAGACCAACGGCAGGAGGGTGTAGAAAAACAGGCTCTGTACCTGTATCGGCCAGTCAGGCCTGCGAAATTCGACGGGTACGAAGTTCTCCACTGCATAAGCAACGCCGATCAGTTGCAGGCTGTTGCCCCAATCAAGAGCGCTCAGGAGCGTGCCAGCGCCGAGCCAGGTGATGAATTGGTCCTTCCAGATAGCGAGCCCGTAAAGGCCGATAAAGATCCAGCTCGCGTCCGCTGCAACGATGAGCAAGCGCCACATCGGCGCCGGGCTCTTTTTGCTCATGCGCTTGGCGGCCCAACGCACCAACCAGCAAATAGCAACGGACAGAAGCAGGCCGCTTGAACTGAGGATGTCGAAGAAATCGGCCTTTTCGCCGAAGGCGACCTTGCTCAGCGCCAGTCGGGAATATTCACGCACCGTGTCGCCGAGGAAGCCCCACGCGGCGTAATAGGCGAAGAAAGGCAAAATGGCCGCGGCGGTAACGGCCAGCAAACGCCGGTCGTTACCGCCGGACGTTCCAGACGAGACCGGCCCGCCCTTCGGTTGCCGAAGCGATTCCAGCGCCGGCAATCCCGGGCGCAGGGCTAGAAACAACAGCACCACGATGATGAGCTTGGCAAGGACGACGAGCGAAAGCACGACCATGCCGCCGAGCGGGTGGCGCAAACCCACTTCGACGGCAGCGCGCAGCAAAAGGTCCCGCGCGATATAACCTGCCGCCCCGATCAGGAGCAGCTGCGGCCAAAAGCGGGCAAGCAAACGTCCCATGAGGCCAATGGGACCGAGCGCATCTGCTATCGACGTCATGGCCAGAACATAATTGCAGCGAGCCTCGAGCACAACCGCGGCGGCGCAAACCATAGCGTCAGGGAGGCAAGGTGATTGAATGGCGCACCGTCAGCGGCGCGACGGCAGGCCGCTGTCCGTTTCGTCAAGCGACTGTCCGGCCTCACGATTTGCCCACATGACAGAGGAAACCGGGCGACAGGCCAGGCAGTAAGCCCAAGGCGATGATCGACGCAGATCCCCACAGGAAGCCGCATCTCTCCTTTTGAGGAAATGAGGCAATGCGCCGTATTTCCGACGCGTTTTTGCCGCATCACCAAAGCCTGCATCAGGATCCACGCATTGGGAATTCTCCGGGGAGAATGGAAATGGCGACGTGGCGACCCGATCCTTCCTTTTATCCTTCACCACGCATGGCGGCTAAGGCTCCCAAGGAGACCTTAGCCTATGTCGCGGCCTTCGATCCTGAACGAGCGAGGCCGGATGCAATCGCTGTTGTTGATGTCGACCCGACGTCACGGAGCTATTCGCAAATCGTTGCACAAGTTGACATGCCGAACGTTGGCGACGAGCTCCATCATTTCGGCTGGAATGCCTGCTCCTCCTGTCTTTGCCCCAATGCGCCGCACCCGCATGTCGAGCGTCGCTATCTGATCGTGCCCGGTTTGAGATCCTCTCGCCTCCACATCATCGACACCAAGCCTGACCCGCGCAATCCGCAGATCGTCCGCGTGATCGAACCCGCAGAAATTGCCGAAAGGGCGAACTATTCTCGGTTGCACACCATCCATTGCGGGCCCGAGGGCATCTACGTCAACGCGCTCGCCGACCGTAACGGCAATGCGCCCGGGGGCATCTTCCTCCTGGATCACCGGAGCTTCGACGTGCTCGGCCAATGGGAAATGGATCGCGGTCCGCAGAAGCTCGCCTACGACTTTTGGTGGCATCTTGGTCACGACACGCTGATTACCAGCGAATGGGGCACGCCGGATACCTTCGAGAACGGGCTGGTTCCGGAGGTGCTGCTCGGTTCGAAGTACGGCCGCAGGCTGCATTTCTGGGATCTGCACAAGCGCAAGCACCTGCAGGAAATCGACTTCGGCGAGGAGCATCAGCTCGTCTTCGAACTGCGCCCGGCCCACGATCCGACCAGGGCCTATGGATTCGTGGGCTGTGTCATCAGCCTCAAGGACCTCTCCGCGTCGATCTGGACCTGGTACCGCGACAAAGACCAATGGGCGGTCAAAAAAGTGATCGAGATCCCGGCGGAGCCCGCCGATCCGGATCTGCTGCCGCCCGTGCTCAAGGGCTTCAGCGCGGTCGCGCCGCTCGTCACTGACATCGACCTATCGATGGACGATCGCTTCCTCTACGTTTCCTGCTGGGGTACCGGAGACATGATCCAGTATGACGTTTCCGACCCGTTCTCACCGAAAGAGACCGGCCGGGTGCGTATCGGTGGGATCGTCTCACGTGCAACCCATCCGAAGGCAACAAATGGAGCGTTGAGCGGCGGGCCACAGATGGTGGAGATCAGCCGGGACGGCAAGCGGGTCTATTTCACCAATTCGCTCTACGGGGCGATCGACCCGCAGTTCTATCCCGACGGTATCGACGGTTGGATGGTCAAGCTGGATGTCGCTGACGGCGGCGGGATAGCGTTCGACGAGAATTTCTTCGTCGATTGGCCTAAAGGTCATCGCCCGCACCAGGTTCGCCTCGAAGGCGGTGACTGCTCGTCCGATTCCTACTGTTATCCGTAAGGAGGGTGCGGCCGTGCGGCCCTGCCAGGGCAAATGACGACCCTCTGGCCATGGCTTTCGCTTGCGGGTCTCGGCGCCTTTCACGGCGTCAATCCGGCGATGGGCTGGCTCTTTGCCGTGGCGCTGGGGCTTCACCGCCAGAGCCGGCGGGTCGTCTGGCTGTCCCTCATTCCCATTGCCATTGGCCATGCCATTTCCATCGCGGCCGTGTTGGCGGTGGTTGTCGTGTTCGGCGCGGTCCTGGATCTGCGCAGCTTCAGGCTTGTCGCCGCCTTGCTCATTCTCGGCCTCGCCGTGCGCGGCGCCTTCTACGGACAGCGCCACCGCGTCAGAGTGGGAATGCAAGCTGGCATGGCCGGCCTTGCGTTCTGGTCGTTCCTGATGGCGACGAGCCACGGGGCGGGTTTGATGTTGGTGCCCGCGGTCCTCAGCCTCTGCCTTGCTGATCGTACCGGCGACCTCGCAATGGCAAGCTCGCTGCCGGTCACGCTTGCCGCCGTTGCTGTTCATAGCGGCGCAATGCTCGCGGTGATCGCAGCGGTTGCGCTTGCCGTCTTCGAGTGGCTTGGCCTTGCGGTCCTGCGCTCGGCGTGGATCAACTTCGATCGCCTCTGGACCTTGGCACTCGGTGCCACCGGGATCGCGCTTCTTGTTCAATGAACGCCCGATCCCGATGTTCACTTAGAGCGGGATGGCGAAAGGTGTGTGCGCTTTTCCGCCTGCATACTGCGCACGACGAGGCACCGGCGCATCCCGGTGCGCGCAAGCTTCAAACGTTTCGCCGCTTGCCCTCGATCAGGTCGAGCACGGCGCGGGCGGCATCGAGCACGTTGGTGCCGGGGCCGAAGACGGCGGACACGCCGTTTTCCATCAGATATTCGTAATCCTGCCGCGGGATGACGCCGCCGCAGATGACGATGATGTCCTCGCCGCCGCGCTTTTTCAGCGCGTCGGCAAGCTGCGGCATCAGGGTCTTGTGGCCGGCGGCAAGCGATGACACACCGATAACGTTGACCTTGCTGGCAAGCGCCATGTCGGCCGCCTCTTCGGGGGTCTGGAACAGCGGGCCGGCCAGAACATCAAAGCCGATATCACCAAAGGCTGAAGCGATCACCTTGGCGCCGCGATCGTGGCCATCCTGGCCGAGCTTTGCCACCATGATCTTCGGCTTGCGGCCAAGCTTGTCCGAGACCTCGCCCAGCCGCTCGGTAAGCACCGCCAGTTCAGGCTCGCCCTCATAGGCCTTGCCATAGATCTTGCTGACCACCTTGGGCGTTGCAGCATGGTCGCCGAAGGCTGCGCGCATCGCGTCGGAGATCTCGCCGACGGTTGCCCGGGCCCGCGCCGCCTCGACAGCGGCCGCCAGCAGGTTGCCTTCGCCCGTGCGTGCGAATTCGGTGATTACGGCCAACGCGTTTGCAACATCCGGCGAATTGCGCCGACGCTTGGTTTCCTCGATCCGGCGGATCTGCGCGGCGCGCACCGCTGTATTGTCGATCTCCAGGATGTCGATCGGCTCTTCGTTGTCGAGACGGTATTTGTTGACGCCGACGATCACTTCTTCGCCCTTGTCGACTGCCGCCTGCCGGCGGGTGGCCGCCTCTTCGATCAGCCGCTTCGGCAATCCGGCATTGACCGCCTCGGTCATGCCGCCCATGGCTTCGATTTCCTCGATCAGTGCCCAGGCTTTTTCCGCCAGTTCGTTGGTGAGGCTCTCGACGTAGTAGGAGCCCGCCAGCGGATCGACGACCTTGGTCACACCCGTCTCATGCTGGAGGATCAGCTGGGTGTTGCGGGCGATGCGCGCCGAAAATTCGGTCGGCAGCGCAATCGCCTCGTCGAACGAGTTGGTGTGCAGCGACTGCGTGCCGCCAAGGGCGGCCGACATCGCCTCAAAGGCGGTGCGGATGATGTTGTTGTAGGGGTCCTGCTCCTGCAGCGAGACGCCCGATGTCTGGCAATGGGTGCGCAGCATCAGCGACGACGGCTTTTTCGGCTCGAACTCGGTCATGATCCGGGTCCATAGCAGCCGTGCTGCGCGAAGCTTGGCGGCTTCCATGAAGAAGTTCATGCCGATGGCGAAGAAGAACGAAAGCCGCCCGGCGAACTCGTCGACGTTCAGACCCTTGGCAAGGGCTGCGCGCACATATTCGCGGCCGTCGGCGAGCGTGAAGGCGAGTTCCTGCACCAGCGTCGCGCCGGCTTCCTGCATGTGGTAGCCGGAGATCGAGATCGAGTTGAACTTCGGCATCTCCTTTGCCGTATACTCGATGATATCGGCAACGATGCGCATCGAGGGTTCCGGTGGGTAGATATAGGTGTTGCGGACCATGAACTCCTTGAGGATGTCGTTCTGGATGGTGCCCGACAGCTTGTCGCGAGAAACGCCCTGTTCTTCGCCCGCGACGATGAAGGAGGCGAGGATCGGGATGACCGCGCCGTTCATGGTCATCGACACCGACATTTCCTCGAGCGGAATCCCGTCGAACAGGATCTTCATGTCCTCGACCGAGTCGATCGCCACACCCGCCTTGCCGACATCGCCCTCGACGCGCGGATGGTCGCTGTCGTAGCCGCGGTGGGTGGCAAGATCGAAGGCGACCGAAAGGCCCTTCTGGCCGGCGGCGAGGTTCTTGCGGTAAAAGGCGTTCGAGGCTTCTGCCGTCGAGAACCCGGCATATTGCCGGATCGTCCAGGGCCGGCCGGCATACATCGTCGCGCGGGGCCCGCGCAGAAACGGTGCGAAACCGGGCAAGGAGCCGACATGCTCTATGCCTTGCAGGTCATCAGCGGTGTAGAGAGGCTTGACGGCGATGCCCTCCGGTGTCTGCCAGGTAAGACTTTCCGGCGCCGTCTTGAGTTCGCGCTCGGCGAGGCTTTCCCAGTCCTTGATGGTCTTATCGCTCATCGGTAACTCCTTGGCCCAAAGGGCACCTTTCAGACCTCATCGCTGTGATAGGCACAGGAATGAAGGTGAGGACTTGATTACTCGGCAACCATCATTCGAATTCCATGATCAATTCGTCCACCGCGAGGCTCGCGCCGGCAGTAACGGCCACGCGCTTGACGGTGGCGCGCTTCTCGGCGCGCAGGATGTTTTCCATCTTCATCGCCTCGACGATCGCCAGCGACTGGCCCGCCTCCACCGTGTCGCCGGCCTTGACCGAGACCGAGGTGATGACGCCCGGCATCGGGCAGAGCAGCATCCTGGAGGTGTCCGGCGGCAGCTTCTTTGGCATCAGCTTGGCAAGCTCGGCGACGCGGGGGCTTCTGACCCGGGCAATCACGTCTATGCCGCGCCAGCGCAGCCGGATCGCGGTTCCCGTCAGTTCCACCTTCACGCTCATCGGCTGATTGTCGATGTTGAAGGTGGCGAGCGTGCGGCCCGGCGTCCAGTCGCCGGCGATCGAGGCGGACGTACCGTCTTCAAAGCGGACATAGGCGCCGTCGGCCGAAGCGCCTGAGGTCAAAGGAAAGTCCATGTCGGCAAGATTGACCACCCAGTCATAGCCGACGATCCGGCGATGGTTGCCGATGGTGCCGGAGATTTGGCTGGCACGCTCCTGCAGGACCTGGTTGATCGAGACGGCGATTGCTGCCAGCTTGCGCGCCGACGCTTCGTCCGGCGTCACGCCATGAAAGCCGTCGGCAAATTCCTCGGTGATATAGGCGGTCGTCAGGCGGCCCTCACGAAAACGCTGCTGCTGCATCACGGCGGAAAGGAACGGAAGGTTGTGACCGATGCCTTCGACCTCGAACCGGTCGAGCGCCTCTGCCATGGCTTCGACGGCCGTCACGCGGTCCGGCCCCCAGGTGCAGAGCTTGGCGATCATTGGATCATAATACATCGAGATCTCGCCGCCCTCAAAGACGCCGGTATCGTTGCGCGTCACTGTGCCTTCGTCGTGTGCACCTTCGGCAGGCGGGCGATAGCGCGTCAGCCGGCCGATCGAAGGCAGGAAGTTGCGATAGGGATCTTCGGCATAGAGACGGCTCTCGATCGCCCAGCCGTTGAGCTTCACATCCGCCTGGCCGAAGGCAAGCTTCTCGCCGGCTGCAACACGGATCATTTGCTCGACAAGATCAAGGCCGGTCACGAGTTCGGTGACCGGGTGTTCCACCTGCAGGCGGGTGTTCATCTCTAAGAAATAGAAGTTGCGATCGCCATCGACGATGAACTCGACGGTGCCGGCCGAGTGGTAGCCGACAGCCTTCGACAGTGCTACGGCCTGTTCGCCCATGGCCTTGCGGGTGGCGGCATCCAGGAACGGCGAGGGGGCCTCCTCGATCACCTTCTGGTTGCGGCGCTGGATCGAGCATTCGCGCTCGCCGAGATAGAGCGTATTGCCGTGCTTGTCGCCGAGCACCTGGATTTCGATATGGCGTGGTTCGGTTACGAATTTTTCGATGAAGATCCGGTCGTCGCCAAACGAGTTCTTCGCCTCGTTCTTCGAGGACTGGAAGCCTTCGCGGGCTTCCTGGTCGTTCCAGGCGATGCGCATGCCCTTGCCGCCGCCGCCTGCCGACGCCTTGATCATCACGGGATAGCCGATCGATCCGGAGATCTTCACGGCCTCATCGGCATCGGCGATCAGGCCCATATGACCGGGAACGGTGGAGACGCCGGCTTCGGCGGCGAGCTTCTTCGAGGTGATCTTGTCACCCATCGCCTGGATTGCGCCAACAGGCGGGCCGATGAAGACAACGCCTTCCTTTTCGAGCGCTTCGGCGAACACAGCATTTTCCGACAGGAAGCCGTAGCCGGGATGAACTGCATCGGCGCCGGTCTTGCGGATCGCCTCGATGATCTTATCGATGACGATATAGGACTGCGCCGAGGGTGAGGGACCGATATGAACGGCCTCATCCGCCATGCGCACATGCATGGCATCGCGGTCGGCGTCGGAATAGACCGCGACGGTGTCGATGCCGAGTTTCTTCGCGGTCTTGATGACGCGGCAGGCGATTTCGCCACGGTTGGCGATGAGGATCTTCTTGAACATGCTTTTTCTCTTTCGAATCCTTGCGGTCGCGTCAGCGTTTGAATTTGCGGCGGTAGGGCAGGAGCGCGATGGATGATGCCGCAACGGCGCCGCCGAAGAGCAGCGCAAAGGGCACGACGACCATGGCCGTGGCGAGGATGGGGCTGGTGGAGCGGGCGATATGGGTGCCGACCGCGCCGATATTGAGCCAGATCAGCACGCCTGCGACGGTTGCCCCGGTCACTAGGCCGTAGAGCGCGTTGACCGCCATGTAGCGCAGCATCTCGCGATGGTCGCGGCGGGCCTCCTCCGGCGTCATGATGCGTTCGCGTTCCGGCTCCATGGTTGCCTCCATCACAACGGGATCGTGTCGTGCTTGCGCCAGCGGAGATCGACCTGCTTGTTGCGAAGTGAGGCGAAGGCGCGGGCGATGCGACGGCGCGACGAGTGGGGCATGATCACTTCATCGATGAAACCACGTTCTGCGGCGACGAATGGATTGGCGAAGCGCTCTTCGTACTCCTTCGTGCGTGCCGCGATCTTGTCGGCATCGCCGAGTTCGGAGCGGTAGAGGATCTCGGTTGCCCCCTTGGCGCCCATCACCGCGATCTCGGCGGTCGGCCAGGCATAGTTGACGTCGGCGCCGATATGTTTGGAGGCCATGACGTCATAGGCGCCGCCATAGGCCTTGCGCGTGATCAGCGTCACCATCGGCACGGTTGCCTGACTGTAGGCGAAAAGCAGCTTGGCGCCATGCTTGATCACGCCGCCATATTCCTGGGCAGTGCCCGGCAGGAAGCCCGGTACATCGACGAGCGTCAGGATCGGGATCGAAAAGGCGTCGCAGAAGCGAACGAACCGGGCGGCCTTGCGCGAACTATCGATGTCGAGGCAGCCGGCAAGCACCATCGGCTGGTTTGCGACGACGCCGATAGTCTGGCCTTCCATGCGAACGAATCCGGTGATGATGTTGCGCGCGAAACTCTGCTGCAGCTCGAAGAAATCGCCCTCGTCGGCAAGCGCCAGGATCAGTTCCTTCATGTCGTAGGGCTTGGCAGCGCTGTCGGGGATGAGGCTGTCCAGCCGCCGCTCCAGCCGCGAAGGGTCATCGTGGAATGGCCGGACCGGCGGCTTTTCGCGATTGTTGAGCGGCAGGAAGTCGAAGAGCAGGCGCACATGCTCCAGCGTCTCGATGTCGTTTTCATAGGCTGCGTCGGCGACGGAGGACTTTTTCGTGTGCGTGCCGGCGCCGCCAAGCTCTTCAGCGGTGACGATCTCGTTGGTGACGGTCTTCACCACGTCGGGGCCGGTGACGAACATGTAGGATGAATCGCGCACCATGAAGATGAAGTCGGTCATCGCCGGCGAATAGACGGCGCCGCCGGCGCAAGGGCCCATAATCACCGAGATCTGCGGGATGACGCCCGATGCCTCGGCATTGCGGCGGAAGACTTCGGCGTAACCTGCAAGCGAGGCGACGCCTTCTTGGATGCGGGCGCCGCCGCTGTCGTTGAGGCCGATGACAGGAGCGCCGTTCCTGACTGCCATATCCATGATCTTGCAGATCTTCTGCGCGTGGGTTTCCGACAGCGAGCCGCCGAGCACGGTGAAGTCCTGCGAGAACACATAGACCTGCCGGCCGTTGATCGTGCCCCAGCCGGTGACGACGCCGTCGCCGGCGACTTTCTGGCTGTCCATCCCGAAGTCGACGCAGCGATGCGTGACGTACATGTCGTACTCTTCAAAGGAGTCTTCATCGAGCAGAACCTCGATGCGCTCGCGCGCCGTCAGCTTGCCTTTGCCGTGCTGGGCGTCGATGCGGCGCTGGCCGCCGCCGGCCCTTGCCTCGGCACGGCGAGCTTCGACCTGTTCAAGTATGGCGCGCATAATTCCCTCCCGGTTTTTCCGTGATTGTGCAGAGGCGTTTGTCGCTTCGCAATAGCGTCGAAGGACGGATGGTAAAACGCCCGTTCATGTGCAAATGTGAAATAGAGAATATTGCGAAATGTAAATTGCAAAGTTGCGAACATGGCGATCGGCAAACTCTATATCGGCCGCAAGGTCAGGGAACTTCGGGATGCGAACCGGGCGACGCAGGGGCAGTTTGCCGAGCGCATCGGCATCTCCACCAGCTATCTCAACCAGATTGAGAACAACCAGCGGCCCGTCTCGGCTTCGGTTCTTCTGGCACTTGCCGAAAAATTCCAGATCGATATCGCCGAACTTTCGACCGGCGAAGGTGACAGGTTGCTGTCCGCCCTGTCTGAGGCGCTCAGCGATCCGCTGTTCGAGACCTATTCGCCGAGCCTTCAGGAACTGAAGCTGATCACCCAGAACGCGCCGGGGCTGGCGCATGCGCTGATCAGCTGCCATCAGGCTTATCGCCGCAACAGTGAGCAACTTGCCAGCATCGACGATACCATCGGCCGCGGCGGGCCTTCGATGGAGACGACGCCCTATGAAGAAGTTCGCGACTTCTTCCACTTCGTCGACAACTATATCCACGACATCGATCTTCTCGCCGAGCGGCTTGCAGGCGAACTCGGGCTTGGCGAGGGCGACAACCATGCGGCGCTGGCAGCCTATCTCGAGCAGCGCCACGGTGTGCGCGTCTTGCGGGGGGCGGCCGGCGACGAAGCGATCCGGCGCTATGACCCACGCGCACGTTTGCTGACGCTGAACCCCTATGCACCCGCCGCCACACGCGACTTCCAGATCGCCCTTCAGATCGCCCAGTTGCACGCCCGCGAAGAGATCGACCGCGTGGCCGGCGGCGCCGGTTTCCGCACGGAGGAAGCCTACGAGATCTGTCGCATCGGGCTGCAGAACTATTTCGCCGGGGCGCTGATCCTGCCCTACCAGGCTTTTCACAAGGCGGCGCGCGAGCTCAGGCACGATTTCGAACTGCTGGCTGCGCGTTTTGGCGCGTCGCTGGAACAGGTCTGTCACCGCCTGTCGACGCTGCAGCGCCCGGGCCAGAAGGGCGTGCCGATCTTTTTTGCCCGTATCGACCGGGCCGGCAATATCACCAAGCGCCACAGTGCGGCAAAGCTGCAGTTCGCCCGTTTCGGGGCGGCCTGTCCGCTTTGGAACGTGCATCAGGCTTTCGAGACGCCCGGCCGCATCATTCGTCAACTCGCCGAGACGCCCGACGGTGTGCGCTATCTCTGCCTTGCCACCCAGATCACCAAGGGTGGCGGCGGCTTTCGCGCGGCCCAGCCGCGATACGCCTTGGCGCTCGGTTGTGAGATCTCCTACGCCGACGCCTTCGTCTATGCCGACGATCTCGATCTCGGCAACCGCGCCGCGTTCGACCCGATCGGCATATCCTGTCGGATCTGCGAGCGGACGAAATGCGCCAGCCGTGCCGTGCCGCCGCTCAAACGAAGGCTGATCGTCGACCATGACTTGCGCGGCGCTCTGCCGTATCGTCTGAGCGAGAGCTAATAGGGATTTGGTCGCTTCTGTTCGTTTTTGAACAGAACCTGTGAGAAGTTGCACCTGTGCCTGTACGGAATTTGGTGTAACTAGCCCCAATCGTTCAATATGCGGTCAGGGAGGACATGCATATGGATTTTCGCCTGTCAGAGGAACAGGAAGCCATCCGCCAGATGGCGCTCGACTTCGCTCGTGACCAATTGGCGCCCAACGCCATCGAGTGGGACCAGGAAAAACATTTCCCGGTCGATAAGCTGCAGGCCGCAGCCGCTCTCGGTATGGCGGGCATCTATATCAGCGAAGATGTCGGTGGCACGGGCCTGACGCGGCTCGACGCCGCAATCATCATCGAAGCCTTGGCAACCGGCTGCCCGGCGGTCGCCTCCTTCGTTTCCATTCACAACATGTGCTCCGGCATGATCGACCGATATGGCACCGACGAGCAGCGCCATCGGCTGCTGCCGAAGCTGCTGACCATGGAGACGCTGGCGAGCTACTGCCTCACGGAGCCCGGATCCGGCTCGGATGCGGCTGCGCTCAAGACCAAGGCAGTCAAGGACGGCGACAGTTACGTGTTGACCGGCCAGAAGCAGTTCATCTCCGGTGCCGGCGTGTCCGGCCTCTACGTCATCATGGCAAGAACTGGCGAGGATGGGCCGAAGGGCATCTCTACCTTCGTGGTGGAAAAGGATGCGCCGGGCCTCAGCTTCGGCGCCAACGAGAAGAAGATGGGCTGGCACGTTCAACCGACCCGCGCCGTGATGCTCGACGGCGTGCGGGTTCCCGTTGAAAACCGCCTCGGCGCCGAGGGTGACGGCTTCAAGATCGCCATGGGTGGGCTTGATGGCGGCCGCTTGAACATTGCTGCGGCCTCGCTTGGTGGCGCGCAGGCGGCCTTCGACCGGGCGCTTGCCTATGTCCAGGAGCGTCGCGCCTTCGGCAAGGCGATCGGCGAGTTCCAGGCGCTGCAGTTTCGCCTCGCCGATATGGCAACCGATCTAGAGATCGCCCGTACCTTCCTTTGGCGCGCGGCCTCTGCACTCGACGCCGGCGACGCCGAGGCGACGAAACTCTGCGCCATGGCCAAGCGCTTCGTCACCGATCGCTGCTTTGCAGTCGCTAACGACGCGCTGCAGCTCCATGGCGGCTACGGCTATCTCGCCGACTACGGCGTCGAGAAGATTGTCAGGGACCTGAGGGTGCACCAGATACTCGAGGGCACCAACGAGATCATGCGGCTGATCGTGGCGCGCTCGATCATCGGCCGGAAATAGGAAGGGCTTTTCATGGAAATGCAGGCGGTAGCACCGGAAGTCATCGTCGAGCGCCAGGGCGCGATCGGCCGCATCCGGCTCAATCGCACGAGGGCGCTGAACAGCCTCAACGTGCCGATGATCCGGCTGATCGCCGAAGCGCTGACCGAATTCGAGAGCGATCCTTCAGTTGCAGCCGTGATGGTGACGGGTGAAGGCGAGCGCGGGCTTTGCGCCGGCGGCGATATCCGCATGATCTATGAGAGCGGCCGAGAGCGGCCGGCCGAAGGCGCACAGTTCTGGCGCGAGGAGTTCGTCGTCAACAGCCGGATTTCCGCTTATCCGAAGCCCTACATCGCCATCATGGACGGCATCGTCATGGGCGGCGGCGTCGGGATCTCGGCGCATGGCAGCCACCGTATCGTGACCGAGCGCACCCGGCTCGCCATGCCGGAAACCGGCATCGGCTATTTCCCGGATGTCGGCGCCACCTGGCTGCTTCCACATGCGCCGGGTGAATTCGGCACCTATCTCGGTCTCACCGGCCGCGATATTGCTGCGGCTGATGCGATCCATGCGCGGTTTGCCGACCATTATGTGCCGACTGGCAAGCTCGAAGAGTTGATCTCTGCCCTTGTCGCACTGCCGCCTTCTGCCAACACCGCGGATGTCGATGCCGCAATTCAGGGCGTTGCCGAGCAAGCGCCATCCTCGCCGCTTGCTGCACATCTAAAGGCAATCGACCGGTGCTTCGCTTTCGATACGGTCGAGGAGATCCTTTCGGCGCTGGAGGCGGAAGATAGCGACTTCGGCTGGGAAACGCTGGCCCTGCTTCGTTCGCGTTCGGCCCTGAGCATGAAGCTGACGCTCGACCTGTTGCGAGCCGGTCGCAAGAGCGCCTCGCTCGACGAATGCCTCGAGCGGGAATACTCGGCCACGCTCGGCATGCTTTCCAATCCCGACTTCTATGAGGGCGTGCGTGCAGCCGTCATCGACAAGGACCGCAACCCGAAATGGTCGGTGGGCCTGTCTGATGTGACGGAAGAGATGCGCGCGCGATTTGCGAACCGAGATCACCTGCCACTGTTTGTCGCCTGAGGGGAGTAAGCCGCTCTATTCGGCGTTGATCGAACTGCAATTCAGGAGGAGTGAAGATGACGAAGATCGCCTTTATCGGGCTTGGCAACATGGGCGGCCCGATGGCCGCTAATCTGGTGAAGGCCGGCCACGCGGTGACCGGCTTCGACCTGTCGGAGGCATCACGCAACGCTGCGGCCAAGACGGGTGTTTCGGTTGCAGGCTCGATCGCGCATGCGGTGCGCGAGGCGGAATGCGTCATCACCATGCTGCCGGCCGGCGCCCATGTACTCTACGTCTGGGATGAACTGCTTGGCTTCGTCGATCCGGGGACGCTGCTGATCGACAGTTCCACCATCGATGTCGACAGCGCCCGCAAGGCGCATGCACTTGCCGAAAAGGCCGATTGCCGTTCGCTGGACGCCCCCGTCTCCGGCGGCACCGGCGGCGCTGCCGCGGGCACACTCACCTTCATGGTCGGCGGTACCGACGATGCCTTTTCCCGCGGCAAGCCGCTGCTCGACGCCATGGGCAAAAAGATCGTCCATTGCGGTGACGTCGGGGCTGGCCAGGCGGCAAAGATCTGCAACAACATGATCCTCGGCATTTCCATGGCGGGCGTCTGCGAGGCCTTTGTGCTCGCCGAGCGGCTCGGCTTGTCGCATCAGGCCTTGTTCGATGTTGCGTCCACTTCGTCCGGCCAGTGCTGGTCGCTGACGACCTACTGCCCGGTGCCGGGACCGGTGCCGACATCGCCTGCCAACAACGACTACAAGCCGGGTTTTGCGGCAAGCCTGATGCTGAAGGACCTGAAGCTGTCGCAGCAGGCGGCAAGCACAAGCGGTGCCTCGACCCCGATGGGCGCCCAGGCAGCTCAGCTCTATTCGATGTTCGAAAAACTCGGCCACGGTGGCGAAGACTTTTCCGCGCTCATCCACCTGCTGCGCGGCAATGAAGAGGCAAAGCCCGGCTGAGCCGGCCTAGCAGGCATACGGCGTCGATCCGAGCAGACGCCGTATGCTTTCGGTACAATCCTTAAGCGTTGGCGCCTAAACCCGCCGCGTTGAGCTTGTTGCTGATGTAGCGAAACTCCTGCGTCTTGCCTTCGTAACCATAGGCGGCAGCCGAAACCTCGTGCACGAGGATATAGCTTTCCGGATGGACATTGCCGAAGAGCTGTTGGAAGCCGGCAAAGACGGCCTCGAGGTAGCTCGCCATTTCCTGCTTGGTGTTGGTACCGTCCACCACCTTGATATCAAGCCAGAAACTGTTGGCGCCCTGCTCGGCGAGCGAGCGGCCGCCGGCGAACCAGTGCGCGGGATCGGCGTAGTTGACGACGATGGCCGTAATCGTCGGGTCCTTGCGCAAATGCATGGCCGTCAGTTCGCTGACGGCGGCGGCGATGCGCTGGGACAGGACGGGGTCGGCCTTGCCGGTGACGGTGATATTGATGATAGGCATGATTGGCTCCTTGAGGTGTCGGATTGTGTTGAAGCCAATCTCGCATCCATTTTGATCAAGTAAAATCGAATTGTTTATGATTGATAATTCGATTATGATGAAGTTATGCAAACACTTGATCCGGACCTGTTGCGCACATTTCTGGCCTTTGCCGAAAGCGGTTCACTGGCCCATGCTGCCACAGTCGTGGGGCGCACGCCTTCGGCGGTTACTGCCCAGATGCAGAGGCTGGAGGCGCTGATCGGGGAGGCGTTGCTGGCGCCTGCCGGGCGTGGGCGGGTGTTGACGCCGGCCGGCGAAGATGTCGTGGTACACGCACGCAAGATCCTCGACGCTCACCGTAATGCGTGGCTCAGCCTTAAAGGCGCGCGCACCGACGGCCGCGTTTCGCTCGGATGCACCCAGGATTTTGCCGACAGCACGTTGCCGACGTTGCTGCAACAGTTCGCACGCTCGCATCCGCGGGTGCGGCTGGACCTGCGGGTCGGTCGTTCGAAAGAGCTGTTGAACCAGTATGATCAGGGTGCGGTGGACGTGGTGATCGTCATGCGGCAAGGCGGGGCGGTCGACGAAGTCGCGGTGCTGCGCGAACCGATGGTCTGGTTATGCGCGTCACCTGATGTCATGCCCAGCGACGAGCAATTGCCGCTTGCCGTCCTTGATCCGCCCTGCGGGTTTCGCTCGGCGGCAATCGACGCGCTTGAGGCAAGCGAAAGGTCCTACCGGATAGCAGCGACAAGTCCGAGCCTCTCCGGACTTCGCGCCGCGGTTCGCGGCGGCATAGCATTGACGGCGAGAACCGAACGCTTCATTGGCGAGGGTGTCGCGATCGCGCCCGCGAGGTTGGCGCTTCCGGCCTTGCCCGATGCCGAGTTCAGCCTGCGTCTCAAGGCTGGCACAGAAAGGGCCGCGAGGACACTCGCGGACCTTCTTGCCGATGGGCTTTCAAAAGCGGCCGCTGCGCCCTGACCGCGACTTAACCGCAGCGGCTTACATCTGCACTGTCATGCCGCCATCGACCGTCAAGGTGATGCCATTGACGAAGCTCGCGGCTGGTGACGCGAGGAATACGGCAGCAGGCGCTATTTCTTCCGGGCGACCCCAGCGCTTCAATGGAATGCGGACATCGACGAATTGCTGCAACACAGGATCGGCGGCAAGCGCAGCGTTGGTTTCCGTCGCGAACCAGCCGGGCGCGATGGCGTTGACCGTCAAGCTGTCGGAGCCGAGTTCGACGGCAAGCGATCGCGTCAATGCCTCAAGCCCGCCCTTTGCCGCGGTATAGGCGGGATCACCTGCGCGGGCTGCAACGGCCGCGATCGAGGTAACAAAGATCAGCCGTCCGGCTTCCGATTGCCGGAGATAGGATAGTGCCGCCTTCGCCATGCCGTAGGCGGCGGTCAGATCGGTGTTGATGAGGGCGGCAAAGCCGGCAGGATCCATATCGTCCGTACCGCGGCGGTCGCGCTCGCCGACGGCGTGGATCAGAATGTCCAGCCTCCCGGTGCTGCCAGTCGCTGCGGCCAGGATCTCGTCCACATTCGCCGCCACGTTGCCGGGGGCGATCTCAAGAATGATGCCTTCGCTCGCGACCTGATTGCGCGCGGCTTCCAATGCCGACCGACCCCGACCGTTGATCACGACCGACGCGCCCGCCTTGGCAAGCGCCTTTGCCATCTCCAGGCCAAGTCCACGGCCACCACCGGTCACCAGGGCGGTCTTTCCTGTCAGATCGAACATATCTCGCCTCTTTTTCACTGTCCGGAGAACTTTGGCCGGACGGACATGCGGAGGCAAGTCTTGATAGAGCTCATGGGAGCGACGAGGCCATGGGTATCAACGGCCTCGCGCCCCTATTCAGTTCGCCCCGAGCATGATCTTGGACCGGCCGTCGAGAACAGCCCCGTAGCGAATCCGATCGGCCCGGCCATTGGCAGCCAATACGCGCTCGGCGAGGGAGATCCAGGTTGCGAGATCTTCCTGACCAAGCCAGTGGATCGACAAGCAGTCGCCGGGCTCTGCCCCGTCGGCATCGGCGGTTTCGTCAGCCTGTTCATCCGGGTCATCACGCCATAGCCATTGCATGCGCCGGATGCTGACGTGGGGTGCGTCGATCGCACGCTCCAGCATCAGGTCGCGTAGGCCTTCATCTTCCAGCAGTTCGGCAAGCATCAACAGCCAGGCGATTTCAACCGGATCGAGGCGGCCCAGTTCCGGGTCCGATTGGCCCTGGGCATTGCCTCTGCGGCTGAGCCAAAGAGCCGCCTGATTGAGGTCACCCTCAAGAAGCGCGATGACGCCCAATAGGATCCAGGGCTCTGCAACATGACCGATCCAGGTGGTCAGGTCGTTGAGAGCTGCCTTGGTAGATGTAAGGTCTTCTCCTGAGAGGATCGCGTCGCGCGCCGACCGGAGCACGGCGGACATCGGGCTATCGAAGATGACAGCGTCGGCGATCCACGGCGTACCGGCCGCGGCCGGGACGTTTTCGAACGACCCGAATTTCCCTTGCTGCTGCACGATTTCGCCCGGCTGCAGCCTGACACGGCACTCGAACCAATCGAGCATGTATGTCCAGGACTGCCGGGTATAGCGGCTGTGAACGAGGTCATGCCCCTGCTTGCAGATATAGGAATAGAGATCTGGGCTACGGGAGATCGCATTTATCTTGATATAGAGCTCGCGGCCGGAGCCGAGCACGCAATTCTCAAGGTCGACGAAACCGTACTCCTTCAAGGGCTCCGATTCTGGCGCGACCAGAATGGCGCCCGATGCCGGGATTTCCAGATGTTTGCGAACGACGTAGTCCATCCGCGTTGTGTCGGAGATGGAGAAATAGCTCTGCGAAATCAGCCGCGAGTATTTCTCGTCACGAACCTCAAAGGGGGCCTGGTGGTTCTTGTCGTAACCGGGATGCGTATAGACCAGTGTCGGGAACAGGCGTTGGATCTCTTCCGTCACTTGTGCCCGCCAGGGGTAGAAGGTTGGGAAAAGATGCCCACTGAAGACCGTGACGGGGATTATCTTGTCGAGTTTGTAGTCCTGAAAGACGGTCGGATCGATGAATTTCGGCAGGATGAAAGAGGCGATCCGCAGCAGTTCCGGCATATGCTGTATTTGTTCGTTGCCGGTGCAGAAAACCGTGTCGATGCCGTAGTTGTCGAGCATCTGTAGAATGAGCGGCCGCATCGGGTCGTGCGGGTCGCAGTTGAGATAGAGCGCGCGCGGTACATGCGGATGCATATGCGCGTTGGCGATATTCAACCGGTGAGGTCGGCCCCAATGCACGGAATCGAAGATCAGGAAGTCGGGTTTTAGCTGTTCGTAGACTTCGGCGAAGTCGAAGTCCTGCTCGATGACGCTGACGTCACAATGCAACGCAAGCGTATGCACCCATTCATCGACGACGTTTGCAAGCATAGATGCGGTGTTCGGGTTCGGTCGCGGGCGTACGCAGAGAACCTTGCGACGCGGTGCTGTCTCAGCCATGGCTACTCTCCGTCGAAAAATGCAAGGACGGCGTCAATGACGCGTTGCTGCTGGTCGGCGCGCATGCCGGCGAACATCGGCAGCGACAGACCCTGGGATGCGAATTCTTCGGCGACAGGGAAATTCGATTGCCCCGCAGCGATCTCGAGAAGGCACGGCTGCCGGTGCAGCGGGATCGGGTAGTGCAGGCCTGTCTGGATGCCGTGTCCATCGAGATAGGCCTTCAACTCGTCGCGACGTTCCGTGCGCACGACATAGAGATGATAGACGTGGTCGCCATGAACGATCTGCGGCAGCTTCAACGGTGTTGCCGCAAGAGTGTGCTTGTAACGCGCCGCGATCGCGCGCCGTTGATCCGTCCAGGCGTCAAGGTGGCCGAGCTTGTGACCAAGAACGAGCGCCTGGAGGCCGTCCATGCGGTAGTTGTAGCCAATCCGTTCGTGCAGGTACCGCTGCGACTGACCATGATCCCTGAGTGCCCGCAGCGCCTTGGCATGCTCGTCGTCATTGGTGACGATGAGACCGCCTTCGCCGGCGCCGCCGAGGTTCTTGCCCGGATAGAAGCTGAAGCAACCCAGATCGCCGATCGTCCCGAGGCTGCGGCCAGCATGGCGTGCGCCGATCGCCTGGGCGACATCCTCGATCACCGTCAGCTTGTGGCGGCGAGCAAACTCCATTGTGGCGGCCATGTCGGCTGGCTGCCCGTAGAGATGCACCGGGATGATGGCCTTGACGCCGTCGTCCAACCGGCGTTCGGCATCGGCAAGATCAATGGTGCCGGCGGCGGCTTCCACGTCGCAGAAGACCGGGATCGCACCTTCATAAAGAAGGCCCCACACCGTCCCGATGAACGTATGCGCAGGCACGAGCACCTTGTCCCCACGGCGAATTCCAGCGGCAATGACGGCGAGGTGCAGCGCGGCGCTGCCACTGCTGACAGCAACGGCATGCCGTGCACCCAGATAGTCGGCGATGCTTTTTTCGAACTCCGTGGCCCATGGTCCGAGGCAAAAGGCGTTTGCCTCAAACAGCCGTTCGACGTCGGGCATAACGTCGGCACGGATCTGGTTCCACTGGATCGAGAGGTCGACGAAAGGTACGGTGGCGTGCGCGTTCATGCGGATGTCCGTTGCGAAGGGGAAGTTGAACCGACGATGCGGGCGGGGTTGCCGGCGACGATGGCGTGATCGGGGACGCTGCGCGTCACGACGGCACCCGCAGCCACCAATGCGTATTGACCGATGACCAGGTCCGGCAGGATCGTTGCATTGCTGCCGATCGATGCACCTTTGGAAACACGGGTCGGCAGGCAGGTCCAATCGGCTGCTGATTGCAGGCTGCCGTCGTCATTGATCGCGCGCGGGTAGCGGTCGTTGGTAAACATCACACCGTGCCCGACGAAGACGCCGTCTTCGAGGGTGACACCCGAGCAGATGAAGCAATGCGACTGGATCTTGCAGTTCGCGCCAATCTCAACGTCAGACTGGATCTCGACGAACGTGCCGACACGTGTGCCATCTCCGATCTTGCAGCCATAGAGATTGGCGAGCTCCGGATGGTAGATGACGACATTTTCACCCAGGACAACAGTGTCGGCGATGGGCATCAGTTCAATCCTTGTGCGGAGAGCGACGTTTTCAGCGCCTCGACCACCGTGTTCTGCTCGTCCTGCGTCATGCCGTTAAACAGCGGAAGAATGAGATGGGTGCGGCTGACCTTCTCGGATCGCTCCAATCCGTCGTGGCGGGCGTCTTGCCAAGGCTTTTCAAGATGGCTCGACATGATCGCGCGGCGGGTCGCGATACCGTTGTCCAGCATGGATTGCATGACGCCGTCGCGATCCGCAGTCTCAGGCAGGCCAACGCAATAGCTCTGCCAGTTCGAGCGCGCCCAAGTGGGTTCGGCCGGCACGGCGACGCCGTCAATCTCGCCGAGTTGCTCCTCGTAGCGTCTCGCCAGGGCACGGCGCTCGGCAACGATGCTGTCCAGTCGCTTCAACTGTTCGCGCCCGACTGCGGCCTGCATGTCGGTCATCCGGTAATTGAAGCCGGATTCGTCGTAGGTTTCGGTCACGACGCGGTTGGACTTATGGCGGGCAAGATCCGAAACGCTCATGCCGTGCTGGCGAAGCAGACGGCAGCGTGCGTCGATTTCGGGGGCGTTCGTCGTGATCATGCCGCCTTCCCCTGTGGTCAGGATCTTGCGGGGATGGAACGAGAAGCAGGCGACATCGGAGAAGGTGCCGCCAAGCTTGGTCCAGGTGCCGTTGGCCTGGATTTCAGCGCCGCTTGCACAAGCCGCATCCTCAACCACCCGCAGGCCGTGGGCGCGGGCGACTTCGCAGATCGCCGGAAGGTCACAGGGCATGCCGATCTGATCGACGCACAGAACTGCCTTCGTGCGTGGGGTGACGAGTGCGGCGATCGCGTTCGGATCGATGTTGAAACCATCCGGGCCGATATCGGCAAAGACTGGCGTCGCACCACACATGTGAATGGAGTTGGCCGTGGCAATGAAGCTGTGGCTGACAGTGATGACTTCGTCACCGGGTCCGACGCCAACGGCCAGCAACGCCAGATGCAGCGCCGTCGTGCAGTTCGATACCGCGCAGGCATGTGCAGCGCCTGTCATCGCCGCAAACTCGCTTTCGAAGGCAAGAACCTGCGGACCTTGCGTCAGCCAGCCCGAAGCAATGACCGCGGCAACAGCGTGAGCCTCAGCCTGGCCGACAAGAGGACGCATCAGCGGGATCATTGCGCCGCCTCCATCGAGAGAGCGCGTTCCTGCTGCCACCACTCGACAAGATCGGAAAGACCCTGCTCAAGGGTGATCGTCGCTTCGAAGCCAAGCTGTTCTTTTGCCTTGCGCGGATCGGCGAGACGCCGCTCGACGGGATTGACGCTTCGAGCCGGCATGTATTCGATCGACAGATCTGGCCGCCCCATGGTCTTCAGCAGCGCATCGGCGAGCTGCTTGAGCGACACTTCCTCGCCCGAGGCAACGTTATAGACCTGATCGGACGCAGGCGAGAGCGCCGCTGCGATATTGGCGCGTGCAACGTCCCGGACGTCGATGAAGTCCATCGTCTGCAGCCCGTCGCCGAAGATGATCGGCGCCTGTCCGGCAGCGATCCGTTCCATCCAGCGAATAAGCACCTCGGTGTAGCGACCATGGATATCCATGCGGGTGCCGTAGACGTTGAAGTAACGCAGGGCGCAGTAGTTGAGGCCAAACATGTCGTTGAACGAGCGAAGCAGGCTTTCGTTGAGAAGCTTGAGCCCGCCATAGAGGGTCCGGTCGGCGTAGGGCGCCGCGGCTTCGGTCGTCGGGAATTCCGGGGCAAGCCCGTAGATCGAGGCGGAAGAGGCGGCGATGAGTTTTTCGACGCGGTGCTTTACGCAGGATTCGATGAGATCGAATGTCGATTGCCCCATCACTTCGAAGGCGTGGCGCGGTTCGGCAGCACAATGGGTAATGCGAAGGGCCGCCTGATGGAAGACCACGTCGCTGCTGCCGATCAAGCTGTCGAGCAAGTCGCGATCGCGAATATCCGCGTTGATGACTTCCAGGCGGTCGGGGTGGGCGACCGATGCGAGATTGGCGAGCCTGCCACGCACCATATTGTCGATGACGACCACCTTTGCGACGTCTTGCTGCATCAGCTGATCGACGATGTGCGAGCCGACAAAGCCGGCTCCTCCCGTTACCAGGATGCGCTTGCCTCTCAGGGCGTTGACGGTTTCGGACGATGATGTGTTCTGCATTGGTTTATTCCGCGGCTACTGCGTTGATGGAGGCGGGCATGAACCCGCGGACGCGACGAAGGCTGAGATCAAGCGCGGCCTGGGCGCGCTCCAGCGTGCGCACGACGCGCAGACCAAGTCGCCCGTCTGTCTTGCAGGCGACTTGTTTCGTGATGGATTGCCGGAAGTGTTCGACGACATCGACAAGCGGCTCGGATGCTGCAAGCCGGGGCGAGGATACGGATCCAATCCGGTAGTTCGGCAGAATGAGATCCCGTTCCTGCTTCGAATGGAACGTGATACCGGAATCGTAGATCTTCAGCGGCTCGTCGCGGTTGAGATCGTCCCAGACGACCATCTGCTCGCTGCCGCCGATCGCGACGCGGCGAAGCTTCACCGGCGACATCCAGCTCAGATTGAGGTGAGCCACCATCGAATTGGGGTAGTGCAGCGTCAGGTAGCTGATGTCAGGCGAGCCCTGATTGACGTGGCAGTAGCCGGTGGCCTCGACGTCGACGGGCTCGATGCCGAAGAGAAAGTCGAGGATCGACAGATCGTGCGGCGCAAGGTCCCAGAGAACGTTCACATCCGGCTGGAAAAGACCGAGATTGATGCGCTGGGAGTCGAAGTAGGAAACGTGGCCGAGTGCGCCGGAATGAACGAGATCCGCAAGCTTCAGCACCGCGGGGTGGAAGAGGAAGGTGTGGTCGACCATCAGGGTCAGCCCGTAGGCCTCGGCGCGTGCGACAAGATCGCTCGCCTCGGCGCTGGATGCGCACATCGGCTTTTCGACCATGACATGCTTGCGGGCCTCAAGGGCCGCGCGCGCCAGATCATAGTGCGACGACACCGGCGTCGCGATGACGACGGCATCGATCGTCGGATCCGCCATGATGGCGCTGGCGTCGGCGTGAACGACGATCTGCGGGTGCGATTGGCGAAGCTTTTCTGCGAGTTCCGGTTTCGGATCGACGATGGCAGCGAGTTCAATGCCCGGGTTGCTCGATAGCACCCGAAAAAGATTTCGCCCCCAATACCCCATCCCGCAAAGTGCGACCCTGATCATGCTGATTCCTCTCAAGCAACCGCGTAGGTTCATATTGCGAGGAAAGCTTGCTTGGGCCTGACGTGGGCAGGGTTGGCGCGATGCCTGCGGACCAAAGGATCGACCTGCGAATAACGGGCACTTGGAACTGCGCGCAGATTTGCGCGCAAGCACCTTCACACGGATTCGGCAGGACCGGTGCGAAGCTGCATGGAAGTGGCAGCCGCCCGTCGGTCACTTAGCTTTTTGGGTTTGCCAGCTGCGCCTCCAGGGCCGCAACCCGCTCTTCCAGTTTCTTCAGGGATCGCGGGCCACTCAGGACCTCGTCATCGGCCAGATCGCGGTCAACGAAGGTGAGGGGAGAAATGATCACCCTGTCCCCGATCGTGACACCTGGCGCTATGACGGAAGGCCCCGCTATGAAGCAGTTGCTTCCGATGCGCGTGCGCCGGTAGGCGATCTTGTCGCGGGAGGATCCCGTTTCACCGCTGGTGGCCTGTCGATGACTGGTATGGCTCCAGACCATCACGCCGAGGCCAATTTGCGTATTGTCTCCGATTTCAAGGCCGCCTTGGGCATCGAGCACCGCGCCTTCGCCAATCCAGACATTTTCGCCACATTCGAGCTTTTCAGGTGCCAGGATCTTTGCTCGTTCGCGGATCCTGCAACCATTGGGCAACCCGAGAAATTGCGCGCGTTCGCGATCCGTCATCAACTCCGTCGCGTGGTAATTCAGAATTTGCGCCCGAAGTCGCGCGTCGTCGCTACTGAATGCATCCACACCGGATGGACCTGGTCGTTCTGACGGCGGCGCCATGAGTGGCAGCAGTTGTTCGATGAGGGCGCGAGAGGACTCGTCTCGCAATTGTGGGATTGAGCGGAGAAGGTCTTCCAATGGTCTGCTGAGCAAGACGGCAAGGTCGTCGAGAGCTTGGTTCGGCATCGTGGCTTTCGCGGCATTTTTGTTGGAGTCGGCAGACGCATTGATATCGCATGTGAGCGCTCTGCCAAATGATTTGAAAGGAGATCTCACGAAAACTTCTCGGGCATGCGGCGAAGACATAGAGGTGTTGGCATTTCAACGATCTGTCGGTTGTCGGTCCGCACCAATTCTTGACAAACTCTGCCTAAACGAAGTCGGCGTCTCCGCTAGCCAACGGAAATGTCCGTGGCGCCGTGACATCACGCGCTGAACTTTCATTCTGGTGTGAGTGCAACCTTTGTTGCGCGGCTTGTGGGTCGTGTCGTGCCGTGCCTTCGCCAAGCTTCATGCACACATTGAGATCGACAACACCGCAAGCCTGGCCTGTTTTCGACGGTGCGATTTCGTCGAGGCTGTGGAGCAGAACGGCGACGAGTTTTGTCTATTGGTCTGGCGTCCAGGGTATAGGCGCGCCTCATTCCTTCAGAACTGCCTGTCGTTTCCGCAAAGCCGCTCAACACTTTTGCGCGACGAGTGCATTCACCGACCGCCAATACGGTGGGCGGCCGGTGAATGAATGGTTGGCCTACTTCATCGTATAGACATCAATAGTGAAGTACTTGTCGTTGATCTTCTTGTAGGTGCCGTCGGCTCGAATTTCGTCGAGCGCCTTGTTGAGCTTCTCGCGCAGGTCGTTGTCATCCTGACGCACGGCAATGCCGACGCCGTCGCCGACGAATTTCTTGTCGGTGATCGGTTCACCGATGATTTCGCAGCAAGCCTTGCCGTCGTCGTTCTTCGTCACCCAATCCAAGAGCGGCAGCATGTCGCCGACTTGCAGGTCGAGGCGGCCGTTGACCATATCGAGGTTGGCTTCATCCTGGGTCGGATAGAGCTTGATGTCCGCATCCGGATAGGTGGCGGCGATGAAATCGGCCTGGGTGGTGCCAGACTGGGCGCCGATCACCTTGCCCTTGAGAGCTTCGTTGGTAAACGTGGTGAAGCCGGCGCCCTTCGGCGCCACATGTGTCATCGCCGCAAGATAATAGGGGTTGGTGAAGGCGACCTGCTTCTTGCGTTCCTCGGTGATGAACATCGAGGCGATGATGAGGTCGTATTTCTTGGCGAGCAGGCCGGGGATGATGCCGTCCCAATCCTGCGCGACAACCTCGCACTCGGCCTTCATGCGCTCGCAAAGCGCCAGCCCGATATCGACATCGAAGCCGCCGATCTTGCCGGCGGAATCGACAAAGTTGAAAGGCGGATAGGCACCTTCGGTGCCGATCTTGATCTTGTCGGCGGCCGCCGCCGACGTTGCCGTCGCCATGACGGCCAGCATCATCGCTGCAATCTGCTTCTTCATCCGAGTTCCCCTTGTTGGCGCATCATTCTTGATGCTTCCGGAGAACACTAAGTCCGCTCTGGCTATAAGCGAAATAGATAGGCGCGATAATCGCTATTGTTTCGATTGATCATGATCGCCATCAGGCGATCACTTGTACCTACCGTGGCGCTGCAGGACCTCGATCTTGTAGCCGTCCGGATCGGTGATGAAGAAAAACCGTGCCAGAAGGGCACCATCGCGATTGAACTCGACGATCTTGTTCGGACCAAGCCCAGCCTCGGTCAATCGCTTGTGTTCGCTGTCGAGATCGCCCACCGATAGCGCGAGGTGACCGTAGCCGTCGCCGAGCGCGTAGGGCTCGGTGCGATCCTTGTTGATCGTCAGTTCGAGTTCGAACTCGCTCTCTTCATTGCTGAGATAGACAAGCGTGAAGGTTTCGAAATCGAGCCGCTCGGCGACCGAAAGCCCGAATGCGATCTTATAGAAATCCAGCGATTTCCGCTCGTCGAGCACCCGGATCATCGAATGGATTGCTTTGGCCAAGTGAGCCTCCTTCAGCTTTGAGACGGGTGCGAGGTATCAGAGGGCGAGTGAGGAGGGAACCCTTCCTCCCGAAATTCCGAGCGCCTGCCGACGGCTAGACGTTGCGGCCCCGCTTCTTCAACTGCTGTTCGCGGAAGAAGATGAAGAGGCCCGAGGCGACGATCAGCCCGGCGCCGATGATGACGGTCAGACGCGGCGTGTCTCCGAAGAACCACCAGCCAAAGACGACGGCCCAAAGGAGGAGCGTGTATTGCAGCGGCACCACCGTCGCCGCATCAGCGAGTTTCAGTGCGCGGTTGACCAGAATGTGCGCAAGCATCGCAACGATACCCAGCATGCCGAGCTGAAGCAACGCCTCGCCATCGACGGGCGCCCAACCGGCTGGGTTGGCCGCAACGCCGACCAGCGAAAAGACGAGCGCGCCGATCACCTGCCAGAAGACCAGTGTCGTATCCGGGGTCGAGCGTAGCGTTCGGCCGAGCATCAGCGCAAAGGCGAAGGCGGCGCTGCCGACAAGCGCGATCAGGGCCGGCAGGCTAAAGGTGTCCTTGGACGGCTCGAGCGCGATCACGACGCCGGCAAAGCCGACGAGGATTGCCGTCCATCGTCTCCAGCCGACCTTCTCGCCGAGCAGGAACGGCGAGGCGGCGGCAACATAGATCGGGGCTGCCAGCCAGTAGGTCATGGTGTCGGCGAGCGGCATGTACGCGACGGCGAAATAGAAGGCCGACGCGTCTACGGCAAAAAGCAGCGAACGCAGCGCCTGGAGCCACGGCCGCTCGACCTGCAACATCGAGCGCAGCCCGCGTTTCAGGATGAACGGCGAAAGCACGAGGAGCGCTGCGATGCTGCGGATGACCATCAACTGGCTGACGGAATAGGTCGCCACCAGCCATTTGCCCATGACGTCGTTCAACGAGAACATCAACATGCCGAGAAGCATGATGATGACACCCGTCCGAGCGGCGTTCGGCGCGGTTGCGGAGGCGGTCAGTATGGTCATGGGAGCGGCTTTCAAAGGTGTTCGCGTGCCTTTGACACATTCCGTCGCGCCAATCCATCGCGCTCTTTGTATGGGACCATAAGTTTTGCGAATGAATCCGGCCCGCCCGCCCGTCAATCTGTTTGGGATAATTTTAATCTTGGAACACCAGATCACCCTGTGGGAGATGGCGTTGCCTCTTGACGTAATGCACGGTGCTGCTACTTAAGGGTTGATCCTGCCGTCCAGACATCGGACCGCGGGATGAACATTGGTGCCGGGCCCCTCTGGCGAGAGTTTTTACGGCGCTCTCGTGATGTCGGTACCGCCAGCAAATTAGCCGGCGGATTAGCTACCATGAAAACTGATCTCATGCCTAACGCATGTGCCCTTTCGGCCGTGCGTGTTTTCGTTTCCAAACCCCACTTCTTCTCAGAACCGGGTGTCGTGCGCGCAAAGGAGGTCCGTCGATGACGCAGCCTCAAACGCACACAAGCGCCGTTGGCTATTTCAAGTGGGCCTTCATCGTCACCGCGATCGGCCTGGTGCTTGGCGCCTGGCTCGGCTGGCAGTCGACCGGCACGATCGGCGGCATGGCCGCGGTCTTCTTCATCTGCACCGTGTTGGCCGTACTCGAAATCTCGCTGTCCTTCGACAACGCGATCGTCAATGCCAACAAGCTGAAGGACATGACCCCGGAATGGCAGCACCGCTTCCTGACTTGGGGTATCATCATCGCCGTCTTCGGCATGCGTATCGTCTTTCCGCTGCTCATCGTCGTCATCGCGGCGGGCATCGGCCCGATCGATGCCATCGTTCTGGCGGCGAGCAAGCCCGAAGAATATGCCCGCATCATGAATGATGCGCATCTGCCGATCGCAGCTTTCGGCGGAACCTTCCTGATGATGGTGGGCCTCACCTACTTCTTCGATCATGAGAAGGACGTGCATTGGATCTCCTGGGTCGAAAGCAAGATGGCGCGTTTTGCCACGATCAAGGGCATCGAAATTGCCTTCGTGCTGGCGCTGATCCTTGGTTTCTCGACCCTGCTCGATCCGGCAGACGCGCATACTTTCGTCTATTCGGGCATCTACGGCCTCTTGACCTTCCTCGTCGTCGAGGTCGTCGGCGGTCTGCTCGACGCATCGCAGCAGACGATGAGTGCGGCGGCAAAGGGCGGCTTCGGCGCCTTCCTTTACCTGGAAGTGCTTGATGCGAGTTTCTCGTTCGACGGCGTTATCGGCGCCTTCGCCTTGACGCAGAACCTCTTCGTCATCGCTATCGGCCTTGGCATCGGCGCGATGTATGTGCGCTCGATGACGATCATGCTGGTGGAGAAGGGTACGCTCAACGAGTACCGATACCTGGAGCATGGTGCGTTCTACGCGATCCTGATCCTCTCGGTGGTCATGTACTTCCAGACGCTGGTGCACATCCCTGAAGTGATCACCGGCCTCGGCGGCGCTGCCCTGATCGGTATCTCGCTTTGGTCTTCCATCCGCTACAACAAGCGGGAGCGCGAGGCCGAGCTGAGTGGTGAAACAAGCCACGGCCAGGCGCGCGTCGAGGCGTAATCGTCTTCGACCATAGGCGCTCTTAAAATGGCCCCGGTGCACGCGCATCGGGGCCATTTGCATGGAAGGGCCGGGCCGGCATTGCCAAACGGCCATCATCCCTGGATAAACGGTTGATGATTTCAGATGATCTGAAGCGGGTCTTGGAAGAGGTTTACCGAGCGGGCGCCCATCGGGTGCCGGCCGACGACATCGATTGGCCGCAGGAGCTTCATGCCGCGGTCTTTCGCGCCTTGAACATGCAGTACATCACAAGACGCGAAATCAACGGCAGCGTTTGCTTTTCGCTGACGCAGGCCGGCTATCGAGCGATCGATGCCGAAGTGCCGTGGGGCCGCATCCTGCGGCAGCGCATGTGTGACTTGATGCGTATGGCAACGGGGCGTTAAAACCGCTTCGGCCTTGCGCGGCATCACGGAAACGCTCTTCTCATTTTGCAGGTATTTCTGGCGGAAAACCGCTCGGCACTTCCCTTGGAAGTATGCTGCGCTCAAACGGCCAAAAAATAACGGCCCGCCATCTCTCGATGTCGAGCCGTTTCATCCTTGGGAGGATAAGGCGCCCCATCGCGATGACGGGCGCAGGAATTTTCTGTTAGTCGCGGCCCGGGAAGTTGGCCGGATCGATGCCCAGGGTGCGCAGGTCGCTTGCCTTCGGGCGGCGGTGGCCTTCGACAGCAGCGGCAGCGGCGCTAGCGGCGCCGAGAACTGCGAATGCGCGGCCGATGAAACCCTTGCGGTAAGTTGTGGTAGCCATCTTTTTGCTCGCTTTCGTTTTCTCTCTGATGAGCAAAAGATGGGGTCTGCCGGGTCTTTTTGCAATGCACAATCGGACACTCCAGCCATGCAACGGAAGCAGGCCCGGTCAACTATCGATCGAGCGGGCCTGCCCATTGAGCCTTGGGAGGCTCCTGCATAATTCCTTATATCGAAATCGATATAGGGACAAAACCATGCAGAAGATCAAAGCGTTACAGCGACCGTTGCGCGCCTGAACAGGCGCGCGGTGCTGTACGGCTTCTTAGTCTTCGTTGGCTGCGAGCTGCGCCAGCATTTCGCCACGTCCGCGGGCCCTGAGGATCAGCGGTATGATCAGTGCCGCAGCGGCGATAACCAGTAGCACGGCGGCGATCGGCGAGGTGAAGAGCACGCTGACGTCACCCTGGCTGATGGCCAGCGCCCGGCGAAGCTGCTGCTCGGCCAGCGGCCCGAGGATCAAGCCAACGACGACAGGCGCGATCGGGTAGCCGAACACACGCATGGCATAGCCGAGCAGACCGAAGGCGAGTAGCATGCCCAGTTCATAGACCGACGGGTTGGCGCCGATGGTGCCGAGCGTCGCAAACAGCAGAATGCCGGCATAAAGCCATGGCTTCGGGATGGTCAGCAGCTTAACCCAAAGCCCGATCAGCGGCAGGTTCAGGACCAGCAGCATGAAATTGGCAATCAGCAGGCTGGCGATCAGACCCCATACGAGCTGCGGGTTGGTGGCAAACAGCAACGGTCCGGGCTGCAGGCCGTATTGCTGGAAGCCGGCAAGCATGATCGCGGCGGTCGCGGTCGTCGGCAGGCCGAGGGTCAAAAGCGGAACGAGCGTGCCGGCCGCCGATGCATTGTTGGCGGCTTCCGGACCGGCGACGCCTTCGATGGCGCCGTTGCCGAACTCTTCCGGATGCTTCGCCAGACGCTTTTCCGCCGCATAGGACAGGAAGGTGCCGATCTCGGCGCCGCCGGCCGGCATGGCACCGATCGGAAAGCCAATGAACGTACCGCGAAGCCAGGGCTTCCACGAGCGCGCCCAGTCGGCCTTGCTCATCCAGATCGAACCGCGCACGGCCTCGACCTTATCCGGGCCCTTGTCGCCTTGTGCGGCAATGAAAAGCGTCTCGCCGATCGCGAACATAGCCACGGCAAGCGTCGTGACCTCGATACCGTCAAGCAGTTCGGGAACGCCAAAGGAGAGGCGTGCCTGGCCGGTCAGTTGGTCGATGCCGACGACGGAAAGCGCCAGGCCAACAAAGAGTGCGGTCAATCCGCGAAGCGTGGAATCGCCGAAAGCCGAAGACACGGTCACGAAGGCGAGAACCATCAGCGCGAAGTATTCGCGTGGACCAAATACCAGAGCCAGCTTGACGATGTAGGGCGCGATGAAGGCAAGGCCGAGCGTCGCGATCAGGCCGGCAACGAACGAGCCGATGGCGGCGGTCGCAAGCGCAGGCCCGCCCCGTCCGGCGCGCGCCATCTTGTTGCCCTCGAGTGCCGTGACGATCGAGGCGCTTTCACCCGGCGTATTGAGCAGGATCGAGGTGGTCGAGCCGCCGTACATGCCGCCATAATAGATGCCGGCGAACATGATCAGCGAACCGGCCGGGTCGAGCTGGTAGGTAACGGGCAGAAGAAGCGCGACGGTCAGGGCCGGGCCGATGCCGGGAAGAACGCCGACGGCGGTTCCAAGCGTCACGCCGATCAGCGCGTAAAGCAGGTTCATCGGCTGGGCAGCAACCCACAGTCCCTGCAACAGGAATTCAAAAGTAGCCATGGTCGACGGCCCTCTTAGAAGAACAGGTGTTCAAGCGGCCCTGCGGGCAGCGACAACTGCAGAAGCTTGGCGAATATCACCCAGACGACAAAACAGAGCGCGATGCCAACTGGCAGGGAGAACCAAAGCTTGCGCTTGCCAAAGCCGCGTGCGGTGAGCGCAAAGAGAATGCCGGTGGCGATCGAAAAGCCCGCGACGTTCAAGAGCAACATCTGTGCTGCAAGCCCGGCGACGATCCATATGACCGGCGCGATTTCCTGGTGCTCGCGCTCGGGGAAATCGTTGCGGAACGCGGCAAAGATGGTCCAGACGGCAAGGCCGGCGAGACAGCAGGCGATCGCATAGGGGACCGTCGTCGGTCCGACCTGGGAGTAACCGGCAGCGCCTGCCAGGCGCGACACGTCCCAGAAAATAAGGCCAGCGATGGCGGCAAGCACGGCCGCGATGAAGAGCGCCGCCCGATCAGGGCGACGCGTTGTGGTGGAAGGGTTGAGCCCCTTGGTCATTTCACCAGTCCAATGTCCTTGAGGACGCCTTCGGTGGCCGAAACGTCCTTGTCGAGCTGGGCGGCGAAAGCGTCGCCTGCGAGGTAGCTATCCTGCCAACCCTTGGTCTTCAGGACTTCCTGCCAGCCGGCCGACTTGGCGAGCTTTTCGACGTCGGCCGAAACGGCGGCCTTCTGCTCGTCGGTGAGGCCCGGAGCGGCTGCAACCATGCGCCAGTTTTCAACGACGACATCGAGGCCGGATTCCTTCAGCGTCGGCGCGTCGATGCCGGGGAGGCGTTCTGCGCTCGATACTGCGATCAGGCGCAGCGTGCCGGCCTTGACCTGGGCTTCGAACTCGCCGTAGCCGGAGATGCCGGCCGTAACCTGGCTGCCGAGGATGGCTGCAAGCGCTTCGCCGCCGCCGGAATAGGCGATGTAGTTGATCTTGGTCGGGTCGACACCGGCTGCCTTGGCGATCAGGCCAACGGCGATGTGGTCGGTACCGCCGGCAGAGCCACCAGCCCAGGATACCGCGCCCGGATCCTTCTTCAGGGCTTCGACGAGGTCAGCCATCGTCTTGATCTCGGACGCGGCCGGAACGACGATCGCTTCATATTCGCCGGTGAGGCGCGCGATCGGGGTGACATCCTTGAGCGTGACCGGCGACTTGTTGGTCAAGATCGCGCCGACCATGACGTAACCGCCGACGATCAGGGCGTTCGGGTTGCCCTTCTGCTGGCTTGCGAACTGAGCGAGACCGATGGTGCCGCCGGCGCCCGGTACGTTTTGAACCTGTACGTTGCCGGAGATGCCTTCCTGCTGCAGAACGGTCTGGAGCGAACGAGCCGTCTGGTCCCAGCCGCCGCCCGGATTTGCCGGAGCGATGATGGTGTAGTCAGCCGCATAGGCCGGCAGCGCCATTGCGCCGGCGAGAATGGATGCCAGGAAAAAGTGTTTCAAGGTCAGTCCTCCATGAGGCGCGATTTTCCACGCGCACGTTGTTTCTGCGTGCGAACGGGAAGACGCGACGGTGTCCAAAGGACCCTTGTCGCTGACCGGATTGGTGACTTCCTCCCAGTGCGCAACCGGCGGGCCCGCCTCCACGGGGCGCCAGCGACTGCTAAGCCATCATAGAAAGCTGACATTAAGCTGACATCAAGTCCTCATTGCGAAAATGAAGCGTAGTGTTTACGAAATCTTAGGCTGTTGCTGGCTACTCGCGGCGCGAATGGGCCCGCCGGGGCAGGCGCCCCCTGCCGTTTCCGGTTGGTTCGCGAATCGCGAACGTTCTCGCGTCATTTGCTAGCTAAGAGTGAGCTCCCGCGACATGTGGGGCGAGAAGGCAAATTGTCTTCGTTTTATGGCGCTTTGTAAGGTAACTGTTCTGTCTTGTGTCGCTTGAATATTCTCAATAGAATATTCGAATATTCTTTGCTGCATATTCAGGAGAAAGCCATGGCGCTCTACATTCGTGACGACACAGTCGACGATCTCGCTTCAGAGCTCCAGAAGCTGTCCAAGGCTCCTAACAAGACAGAGGCCGTTCGGCGTGCTTTGCAGCATGAACTCGATCGCATCCGGGAAGAAGTGCCGTTACGCGAGCGCGTCGCGAAAATTCAAGACAAATTCAGAGCGCGTATGGGGTCGAACAAGCCCAACTTTGACATGAAGCGCTTCACCGACGAGATGTGGGAACTCTGATGTTTCTGGACGCCTCTGTGATCGTGGCGGTTTTGGCCGGCGAGGAAGATGCTGGCTATCATCTCGCCAAAATCGAGATGTCAAAGACGCCAATCTTCTATTCATCACTTGCCCTGTTCGAAGCAGTGATCAGCCTGGCACGTATCATTGCCATCTCGCACAACGGCAACCAGGCTCCGACGCCACCGGATATCATCGAAGTGGCGCAGGAGAGTGTTGCGCAATTCCTTGAAGCAATCGATGCGCAAGAAATGCCTATCAGCGGATCCCTGCACCGCGCAGCGATTGAGGCGGCACGCAACTATGGTCGCTTCGTCGGCCATCCGGCTCGGCTGAATTTCGGCGATTGTTTCGCATATGCTTGTGCGAAGTCCCAGCATATGCCGCTTCTGTTCAAAGGCGATGATTTTTCCAGGACAGATATCGATGTTGCCTGAGATCGCCAGCCGGGACGACGCTAGGCCGTAGTCAGCTCACCACCTTGTCCTGAGTAGCAGCCAGCGTCCTGACCCCGGCACCATCGCCGGAATGCAACGCGGCTGTGGCCGTTCGGCGCCACAAGGCTGAGGCCGGAGTTCCGTCCGCCTTCCGTTTTCCGATTAGACCCGGAAACGGATGGCGATGGTGCGCAAGAGCTGGTGGAGCCGATACTGCAAATTTCATCTGCAATGCTGCACGCTACTCGGCTGCATCTTGCTGATCGATGTGGAGGGCGAAGCCGCGATCACTCGGATTGGCGAGGTTTGGACGCAACTCGAGGCTCGGGATCAGATAGTCGCCACCGTTCTGGCGTCGGTAAGGAATAGGCGGTGTGCTCGAAAGTGTCCTCATCCGCTCGCGCAGGCGCTCCGCAACAACCTCGAAGCCGGTCGCGTCGATGCGATCGACCCGGTAGGCCACAAACGGCGGTAGCACATCATATCCGGGATAGTAGAGGATGCCGTGGTTGATGGGAAACAGCAGGTCGTCAATCGGTCCGTTAACCCCGCGGGCGGAGTAGTGCTCCTGCCAGCCGCCGGTGGTGACGATCAGCAGTGCTCGCTTGCCCTTGAACGTGCCTTCGCCAAACCGATCGCCCCAGTGGGCGTCGCTGTGCTCACCCACGCCATAGGCAAATCCGTAGGCATAGACCCGATCCACCCAACCCTTCAGGATCGCCGGCATCGTGTACCACCAGAGCGGAAACTGCAGGATGAGTGTATCCGCCCACAAGAGCTTCTCGTGTTCAGCCTTCACATCCAGGGTCAAGGTGTCGGCCGCGAATGCCTCTTTCGATGCGCGGCTCGGCTTGAACTGCGTGTCTGCTGCAAGCGAAGGGAAGTCGCTCCGATCGACCTCGGATTTCCATTTGTCGACATAGAGGTCAGAAACCTGGACTTCGTGGCCTTCCGCCTCGAGTTCGCGGATGGCGACATCGCGCAGCGCGCCGTTGAGCGAACGTGGCTCCGGATGGGCGAAAACAAGCAAAACTTTCATGGTCAGCATTCCTGTGATGAGAAACCGACCCCTGATGTAGACAGCATAGAGGCGTTCCACTACACCTCGGCAATGCATATGATTGTGCCGAAAAATGGATAAATCCGATATCACGCTCGAACGCATGCGGACATTCGTTCGTGTCGCCGAGCGTGGTAGCCTGTCGGCCGTCGCGCGCGAGCTCGGGCTCGGGCAGTCGACGGTCACGCGGCATTTGCGCGAACTGGAGGAGGCGCTGGGCGTGCCCCTCATCAGCCGCACGACCCGGCGTGTGACGATGACCGACGAGGGCAACAGGTACTATGCCAACAGCGTCCAGATCTTGCGCCTCGTGGAGCAGGCCGGCGACGAGGCACGCGGCACCCGCGGCGCCTCGGCCGGTACGATCCGGGTCTCCTGCACCGCGGCTCTCGGCGTTCTGCATGCCACGCGACTGATCTTTGCCTTTCAGGAGAAATATCCGGACATCGGCGTCGATCTCAGCCTGACGGACGAGCGCATCGATCTTGTACGGGAGGGCATCGACATCGCGCTCCGTCTGGGGCCGCTCACCGACAGTTCGATGAAATTGCGGGTGCTTGGTCAAAGCCAGCGTCTGCTGGTCGCGGCGCCGGACTATCTCGCCAAGCGCGGAACGCCGGTCGTTCCCCGGGATCTATCGGGCCACGAGGGCATTCGAATGTCGAATGTGGCGGGCAGCGATCAGTTGGAACTTCACGGCAAGACCGGGGAGCGACATGTGGTGCCTTTCCACGGACGTCTGCGCATCGATCATGGCCTGGCGGCACGCGAGGCGCTCATCGCCGGCCGCGGCATCGCCCCCGCGCACCGATGGCTGGTCGACGATCTGCTCGCCGAAGGCCGCTTGAAGCCGATCCTTCCGGATTACTCCCTGACGCCCGTGCCCTTGAGCATGCTGATCGTGCCCGAGCGTGCAGGCATTGCCCGGGTGAGGTTGCTTGTCGACTATTTCGCGGAGCGGATAGGCGACATTCCGGGTCTGGAGTAACCGGGGTTGCGCTGACACACGGCCGTTTATGGTCGCAGACACGTTTGAGCGATCCCATATTGACCGAGGGCAACCAAGCACATTTCACCGGGTTGAACCGCTGGAGCGAGTGGAGCCGCAGCACCTTGTTCCAGCGGGCAATCAGCCGAGACCGCTTGATCCGATCGAGATAGACCATCAGCCCGGGCCTGCCGGGAGCCGGCCGCAATTGGGAACCGAGCATTTCCAGCATGGTGTTGGCGGTGTTTTCGCCGGCGACATCTGAGCTGACGGCGGGGATCTGCAATTGCCGCGCCATGATCGTCTGGCCTTCCTGCAGACCCAGCGCCACCGCCGCGGGGCCTGTTCCGATCAGATCTATGACTCGCGCGAGGAAAGCGGGCGACGGCAACTGGACGAGCATGCCGCCCGCGGGTGAAGTGAAGCTTGCTACCGAGCTGCGCGCTTTGGCCTCCAATCTGCAGAAAAAGCACTCATCGGCATTGTATGGTGGCATGGTGATGCTCAAACATAGGACGTCTCTAAGCCCTTTGGATCTTGCTCGGGAGCGTCGATGCGGTTATATGACTACTGTAGTCATTATTTGGAGGCCGACATGAGAGAGATCCAGCTTAAAGATGCCAAGGCAACGCTTTCTGCTGTTGTCGATCAGGCGGTTCACGGCAATCCTGCGATCATCACCCGGCACGGCAGGAAGGAAGTCGTAGTGCTTTCGTTCGAGGAGTATGAAAAGCTGAAAAACGTTCCGAGTTTCGGACGGCTCCTAGCTTCCTATCCAGGTGATGAGGACGATATCCCACTGCGCGGTGACAAGCCGAGCCGGCTGATTGATTTCTGATGTTTCTGGTCGATACGAACGTGATATCTGCGCTTGTCCCGTCCAAACGTCAAAGTTCCGAGCAGCTTGTCGAATGGCTCGACAAAGCCAGTTCGCAACTATTCTTATCTGTTATTTCGGCGGCTGAGGTAAAATCCGGGATTGCCAAGGCGGAACGAGAAGGTGCCGCCACCAAGGCGCAGCGGCTAAAAGATTGGTGGGAAAGCATAGAGTATCTGTACGCGCAGAAGCTGCTGCCGTTCGATCTGCGATGCGCGCATGCAGCCGGACAGATTCTAGATGATGCTCGTGCCCATCAGCCGGGTTTCGAGGATATAGCGATAGCTGCCACAGCCCAAGTGCATGGCCTGACTGTTTTGACACGTAATCTGCGTCATTTTGGGCCGTTAGGCGTTGGAGCACTCGATCCCTTCGAGGCACTGCCAGAGTTATAGGGTAGGGCTTTTCTCTTGCAGCCCTGCGGCTTTCGTGAATTGACGTAGAAGCGATCTCTCCGACGTTGAAGACGACGGGCCGAAGCCGCGCCTAAAGTCCAAGGGTGCCGTAGTTGGCTCCTGGGCACCCAACCTCTCCCGGTGGACTGCGTTCCGCCTGTTCGAGCGGCTGCATGCCAACGCACGACCGTCCATCGTCATCAGGGATGTTTAAGCGACCCTAGGGCGGAGGGAGCAATGAAACAGATTTCACGAGGGCAAAACGCTGGTGCTAATGGAGCCGCAGAACCTCGTTCCAGCGGGCAATCAGCCGGGACCGCTTCACCTGGTCGAGATAGACCATGAGCCCGGGGCTGACGGGCACCGGACGCAACTGGGCGCCGAGCATTTCCTGCATGGTGTTGGCGGTGTTTTCGCCGGCGACATCCGGGCTGACGGCGGGGATCTGCAATTGCCGCGCCATGATCGTCTGGCCCTCTTTGGACATGAAGAATTCCAGATAACGGCGACCGAGGTCGGGAGAAGCGGACGCCTGCGGCACGAGGCCGATCCGCGACATCACCACAGTGTAGTCCTTGGGCAAGACGATGCCGACATCGGGATGCCGCGCTGCCCAATCGGCGGCGTAGGAGCCGAGAATGTTGTAGCCGAGCACGAACCGCCCGTCGGCGACCCGCTCTAGAATGGCCTGGCTGGTGGAATAGAGTTTGACGCCCGCAGCGCCCATGGCCTGGATGACATCCCAGATGTCGCCGAACTGCTCCTGGTCGCGCGACATGAAGAGAAAGCCGACGCCGGAGCGCTCGATGTCATAGGTGCCGATCCGGCCGAAGACATCGGCGCCCTGACGCTTGAGATAAGCGACGAATTCGGCGCGGGTCGAAGGCGGCGCTTCCTTGGTAAAGCTCGGCTTATGATAGACGAAGACCGCCGGCTCGAAGGTCAGCGCATAGGCGGTGTTGCGCCAATTGGCCCAGGTCGGCCAGCGGCCGCTCATCGGCAGGTCGCTGCGCTGGGCATAGCCATCATTGCTCAGCTTGACTTGCAGGTCCATCGCGGACGAGAAGGCGAAGTCCGCGGTCTTCAGCCCCGCGTCGGTTTCCTTGACGATCCGGTCGTAGATCTCTCCCGTCAGCATATCCTCATAGCGCACGGCGACATCCGGATTGGCTTTTTGGAAGCCGAGGATCATCGGTTTGGCGAGAGGCTCATCGAGCGAGGAATAGACGACCAGCGTCCTTGCGTCAGATGCGCCTGAAAGCGCCGGAAAAATGACCGGCGCGGCCAGAAGGAGCCGGGGACAAAGAACCAAAAAGAGAAAAGAAATCAAGTACCGCATAAATCCACAATGCCTCAGCGCGCCACCGTTCACAAGCAAGGCAACGGCGGTTAGAGTGGAGCGGGGAGTAAAGACAATTGCGCATATTGCTTGTTGAAGACAATCAGGTCCTTGCTGAGGGTCTGTCGGCCATCCTGCGTGGTAGCGGCTATGCCGTCGACGTCGTCAGTGACGGCGCGTCGGCCCACGCGGTCGCCGCGGCCGAGACGTTCGATCTGGTGATCCTCGACCTCAACCTGCCGGAGATGGACGGGCTTGATGTGCTGCGGGCGATGCGTGCCCGGCAGAACAGCGCTGCCGTCCTGATACTGACGGCACGAGGCACGCCGGAGGAGCGCGTGAAAGGTCTCGATCTCGGCGCCGACGATTACATGATCAAGCCGTTCGATATCGGCGAGTTTGAAGCGCGCGTGCGCGTGCTGCTTCGCCGGCAGGCGGGACTGCGGGCATCGACCGTCAGCTATGGCAATGTGTCGCTCGATCTCAATGCGCGCAGCTTTGCCTCCGGCGGCGTGCCGATCGAAATCCCGGCGCGCGAGCTCGGTCTGCTCGAACTCCTGTTCATGCGGGCCGGCAAGGTCGTCGCCAAGGAGGCGATCATGCAGTCGTTGACCGGTTTCGACGACGACCTGAGCCCGAACGCGATCGAGCAATATGTCAGCCGTCTGAGGAAGCGGCTCGCACCCCATGGGCTAACGGTCAGAACGGCGCGCGGTATCGGCTACTATCTCGACAAGACGGCTGACCCCGAATGAGGGCAGCGGTCTACTCCCTTCGCCGAAGGCTGCTTGGCTGGCTGCTGATCTCCACCGCCGTCATCGGTGTCATCGCGTTGACCGATACCTATCGCGAAGCCGTGACGACAGCCAATGTCGTCTCGGATCGTGTTCTGGCCGGCTCGGCTCTCGCGATCGCCGAGCGCGTGGTCGTTGCCGAGGATGGGTCGCTCGAGGTCGATATTCCCTATGTGGCGCTGGAAATGCTGACATCGGCGGCGCAGGACCGCGTCTTCTATCGGGTCGACGGACCACCAGGGCAATTTATCACTGGTTACCAGACGCTTCCGTCGCTTGACGAGGTTCCGGGAAGCTCGACGAGCTTTGCCGACGCCTCGTTCCGCGGTGAGCCGATCCGCATCGCGGCCCTTCGCCGTTCGGCCTCGACCGGCATCAACTCGGTTCCCTTCGTTGTGACCGTTGCCGAAACGACGATCGCCCGCCGGCAATTGACGCAAACGATTCTCGTTCGCTCCGCCTTGCGCCTCGGGCTGATGATCGCCGGTGCGGCCGTCATCGTCTGGATCGCGGTTACCTTCTCGCTGAGGCCGCTCTATCGCCTGGGAGATGCGATATCAGAGCGCAGCCCCGACGACCTGCATCCGATCGGCGAGCGTGTGCCGAACGAAGTCCAGGGACTGGTCGATACGGTCAACTCGTTCATGGGGCGGCTGCAGTCGGCGCTCGATGCTCTGCGCAATTTCACCGGCAATGCCAGCCATCAGTTGCGCACACCGCTTGCGATCATCCGCACGCAACTGGCGCTCGCGCTGCGCGCAGGGTCGATTGAAGACACAAAGGTTGCGGTGAAGAAGGCCGATGAGGCCGTGGCGAATGCCGAGCGCATTCTCGCGCAACTGCTGTTGATGGCGAAGATCGACGCTGCCGGCAAAGATGAGGCACGGAAGCTTGAACGGATAGACCTGGTCGAGCTGACGCGCGGCATCACCGCCGAGCATGTACCGGCCGCTGGAGACGCCGGCATTGATCTCGGGTTCGACGGCGAGGGCGAAGCCTTTGTTCGTGTCGAGCCCCTGCTGGTCGGCGAGATGCTGAAGAACCTCATCGGCAATGCGCTGCTTTATGCCGGACGCGGTGCCGAGGTGACCACCCGGGTGACAGAGAAGGAAGGTTTCGTGTCTTTGGAAGTCGAGGACAACGGGCCGGGGATCAGGCCGGAACTGCGCGAGAGCGTACTCAGGCGGTTTCAGCGCGGCGCCAGCGAAGCTCCGGGAACGGGGCTGGGCCTGCCGATCGTCGAGGAAATTGCAGCACTTTATGGCGCACGAACGAGCCTTGGCGATGGGGCGGGTGGACGCGGGCTTAAAGTTGCCATCCTGTTTCCGGCCGGATGAGCAAGGAGCCGGTCAGTCCTCATCCAGCGCCACAGATAGGGCAGGCCGGACAAGGACTGGAGTAAGCGCTTTAGCGGCTGCGCTGGCCGAAGAGGGAAGCTGTTTCGCGGGTCTGGACCCGAAGCATCGCGTTCCAAAGCTGAAGAACGAAACGCGGCTGGAACTGGCTCGCAAGCTTGCGCTGCGACAACATGATAAATCTCCGATAGTTTTGGATGGCGGTCATATAGTCGATCGCGGACTCAATTGCCAGAGCAGTAGTGTCGTGGCAGCTTTGCGCGGTAAGCATATCTTAATTTGGACGCAGCGTAACTTGCGTGACAGATCGAATTTGGACTTGGCCGGCAGATCGGATCGGCGCCTGGCAGGGTCATTCGCATGTTGGAAGCGCGTTCGACGGCCACAGTGTAGAGGAAAGGCCCGCCTCGTCGACGTGAAGGGATCGCTTGCCAATTCTGTCCGGTCCCGAACACTGTTCAGCGATTGTCAGACCAGCAGGGCCAGCCCCAACGATAACCATATCGGCCGCAATGATGGAATTGTCTTCCAATTCGGCAAGCCGCGAGGTTCTCATTTGAAGCATACATTCTTCCAGTATGCGCCGACTATCCCTATGGTCAGTCTTGGATGAGCGGCGCGGCGACAGATGTCGCCAGTCTGAATGATGCCAAGGATAAGCCATTTCTCTGGTGGCTTGAGCGAACTTACGGCGCTGCGGTCCCCGTTTGCCTGAACGCCTTTTGCTTGTGACAACCCGTCAATTAGCACGCCGTCGCGCAGGTTCCTCGGTCAACGCGGCACGGCGTTTGCTGCTGGCCGAACTGGTGAGTTTGAAAGATTTCGCCAACATCGATTGCCGGATCCATTGCCCGAGGCCAAGCGCGGCATGCTTCACCCCCTAGATCCAGAAAGCTTCATTGTGCGCGCCAAGGTGCATATCCTCGGTATCGAGCCCAAGATCAGCCGCACTCTTCGAACTGCCAATCACTCTCAATCTTGCCCAACTTCACGAGGTGCCGCCGTCGGTGGCTTGCGTTGATCCCCGTCAATGTGGAGCGATCGCAATCAGATATCCTGAAAAAGTTCGCGCACCACCAAATCGACTTCGGGTTTGTGCCAGCTCGATCGGCATGCGCACATTGGCTAAATGCGTTCGGACGGATCCCTGATGAGAACCGATACCGATGTTTTCAAAGACTTTAGGTTGAACGCCAGGGCTGTCCGTTGGTTTCACATTGCCTCAATCAGCGTCGGCGATAAGCGTGGAACTTTTGCGTCGATCGCCGCCATCCTAACTATCTTGGTTTTCGATAGTTCCGCGCAGGCGGCACACTGCAAAAGCTGGCCGGAGCCAGGCGTGAACTGGAGCGAATGCAACAAGAGCCGCCTCATCCTTGCAGGCGCGAACTTGGAAAGTGCCAACCTATTTAGCGCGAATTTCACTATGACCGATCTCCGCGACGCAAACCTAAGCTTCGCCAATCTCGAAAAGACAAAGCTAGTGCGCGCCTCGCTGGCCGGGGCCAGTGCCAGGAAGGCAACTTTTGCTCGAGCCGAAGCTCACCGGGCCAGCTTTGTCCGCTTCTCTGCCCAAGACGTTTGTTTTGAAGGTGCCGAGTTACAGCGGACCGACTTCAGTCGGGCGGATCTCGTTAGGGTCAATTTCGAGAAGTCGGAGCTCGGCCGCGCCACGTTCGGTGGTGCGAGGCTGGAAGACGTTCGTTTTTCGCTCGCCAACTTGTCGCGAGCCGACTTCACTGGTGCATCTTTCGCAGGGTTTAGTGCATTCGATCGTTCTATTTTATTCCTGACGAGAATAGAGGGGGCCGACCTCTCGGCTGCGACCGGATTGCGGCAAACTCAGATCGATACGGCCTGCGGGGATGCCGCCACGAAACTGCCGGCCGGACTTTCGTGCCGTCAAGCTGGCCCTGCATGTTCGACTAGGTATGTTCGATGAGATGAGCGTGGATGCTCACTGGTCCGCAAGTGAGATTGCTCTCAATACCCCATCGCGTCAAACACGATCGCCGTCGAAATTCCCGGCTGTAGCAAGTGCCAACACCAGCATGGTGGCGACTTTTCAAAGCTCACACCTAGCGCGCTGTTTGCCGCACTCTTATGCCATCCATCCTCCTGGCCACGACCCATCGAAGCATCGAAAACCGGGCGTGGAGAGCTGGGGAGCGATCCGCGCGATTGGTTCGAAACCGACAACGATGCACGTTCATCCGCACCCCCAATTTGCGCAGAGACGTCCATTTCTGCCGTCCTGATGTAAAAGTTGCCCCTCAGGAATTGATCGACAACGGACTGAAAATCCTCATCGGCGGCCGGCCAAGCTGGATACATTAGCCGCGCCTTGCGCCATAGGTTCGGTGCCCGTGAAGGCATAGAGCGCTACATGCTCGCCACGCCCACCCAGTGGTTCTCGGCCGACCTCGCGCCATAGATGATGCTGTCCTGCCTGCATGATGACAATCTCAGACACTAGCAGCGCGATATTGAATCGCTTGGTGGCCTGCTCAATCTTTGCGGCGACATTGACAGTGTCGCCAAGGACGGTGAATTCAAGCCGCTCGTCATCGCCAACAAGCCCGTAATACATCTCGCCGCTGTGGATGCCGATCCCGACCCGGATAGGCGGATCGAAACCACGTTTGCTGTTCCATTGCTCTATGAGCTCAAGGATGCGATGACCGCATGCTATCGCACGCGCGCAATCATCACGCTGGGGTTCTGGAATGCCGAAGACAACCAGAGCGCCGTCGCCAATGAATTTGTCGATCACACCGCCGTATGCTTCAGTGGCACGCATGACACGTCGCCGGAAGGAAGAAATGAAGATCGACAGCCTCGCTGGGTCTAAATTCTCGGCATAAGCCGTGAACCCACGGATATCGACGAATAGGATGGCGCCCTCCTGTCGGCGGCCTTGCCGCCAAGTGGCAACATCATTCTCCCCCACCAATGGCGCGATTTCGGCTGGCAGAAAGCGAGCAAGGTTCGCACGCCTGGCTGTCTCACTCGCTACGCGGATCAAAAGGCGCCGAGAACGCGCCATGGCCAGTGCCGTTATCGCACCCATCAGGATCAGTATAACTGCCCGCATGACATACGGTGGTAGAGAGAGGAGGCGACCGATACTCTCTCCCAAATCGCCGAGGGAGGCCTCGTTCACAACACCCGTCAGGTTAAAGCCGAGCCCTGCCGCGACGCCCACGACAGCCACCATTGTTGCCAGCGTGGCCCATATCTGAACAAGAGGCCGATATCGAAGCGCGCCGACTGCGAGAAGGAGGGGCGCTGCCCAGATGGTCGGGATAGCAACCACCCAATTTCCGCCCATCCCCATACCAGCGAGTGCAAAATAGAGGCTGGCCCCAAGAATCGCTGCATCTCCTGTAACCAGGGCATAGGCCATCCAGGGCCTGAACTGGCGGCTGATAACGAGCAGGAACGACATGATGCCGAGGGCCAGAAAGGCGGCGACGGTAATCAGCGCCGTGACGCGAAGCTGGTTCAGATTGTACTCTTGAACGAGCTCGGCCGTTTCGGAGGAAACCAGGAAGCCACTCGTAAACAAGGCAAGACCAAGCGTAATGCGGACCCACCCGATCGTATATTCTGCTTCATGCTCCGATTCCCAGAATACCGTGTCGACAGAGGTGCTCGTCGGGTCCGACGGGCGTATCTCGGGCCGAAATGCAGTGAGCTGAAATATCCCCATCAACACCCCCTCCGCAAAAGACGATGGGCCTTCCATCAGCAAGGTCGCTGGAGGAACGCTATCGCATAGTAGCGCGATAGAACCGATTGCGTGAGAGGGCCGAGCTGCTCGGACATCAGCTGATCTTCGGCGCTCAACTGCACGTTAGAATTGCCGGGTTGATGTCGGTGGGCACCATATTTTGCCCTCGCCTTGTCAACCATTTCGGGGACGCTCCGCCGAAAGGTGCGGCTTTGACCGACATTACAGTTGAGCCAACGAGATGGCGGCGTCCGATTGGGATGGAGGGAGCGGCGCGGCTCACTTATACGCGTGCTGGATCGCGAAGCTCGGCCATGAGGTGCGCCTGATGCTGGGTGGCTCGGGGTTTCCGTCACACTTGCCCGCACCGACGAAGGCAACGCCGGCGGTCTCGTCGTTGCCCAACTCGCCTGCAATTCGGCAGCGGAACGTCATGGTGTAAGGCTTGGCGATATCATCACAGCCCTCAATGGTCGCGCACTTTCGACAGAGGCGTCCTTCAACAATTTAGTCAGCCTCCTTTCCCCCCGATGCTCGCATCACGCTGGACGTTCGCCGCGGAGAAGCGATAGAGAGATTGGCACTGACGCTCTCAAATCCCGACTCTATCCAGACTGCTCCGATGCATCCGGTGCTTGGCACGGTGGTATTTGGCTTGCCTGTATCGTCGCCTTCGCCCGCGTGTATGCCTTCCGGCCCGGTGCTTTTGATGGTTCCCTCCGATGGCGCTGCATTTATGGTTGGCCTTCGGACGGGGGACGACCTCACTGCCATCAACGGTGAGCCTGCTTTCTCCGCCGGGCAAATTCAGGATCTTTTGGAACAGTCCGACGGAAAGATTTCAATCGATATCCACGCGCTGGCACTGCCTATCGCATCGATGCCGAGTAGCGATCGCTAGGGAGTTTGCTCCAAGCCAGGAAACACAGGAACACACCGAGGCCGGAACGCCCAAGCCCACTCACGATCTCGAACGTGGCGGTCTGCTCCAAACCGAGCGGACTACCCACCGCCGCCACGGTTGACGACTACGAAGACTATATCCAGACAGACGCAGCCGTTAACCCCGGCAGTTCGGGCGGCGCGCTCGTAAACGCGGCTGGCGAGCTTTTGGGCGTGATGCGGGGCGTGCCCATACCCAAAGAAACAAGCCAGGGCATCGCCTTTGCGATACCCTCCGACATCGCGGCTCAGGTCGTCCAAGCTCTTATCAAGGATGGTGAGATCAAACGACGATGCAACGGTCGATCAAACTTGGAACTGTCGCGGGGACCGAGATACGCGTGCACGTGACATTCGCCCTGTTGCTTATCTCGATCTGGGTCATGCACTATCGCAGCCATTCTTGCCTGGCGCATGTTATGGGCGCGTGCCACCAAACTTGCGGCTCGGATCGCGCAAGCGAACACCTTAGAAACGGGTGTCTTTGGCGTCTTCTTCAATCCGCTGCTGATCCGGATTGCCATCTTCGCTTATTTCGCCGCGGAAGCGGAAACGCAAAGCAAAGCAAACAGCGTCAGGCGATCTCCGACGGCACCTGCGTTTACTGAGGTGATGAATACCAGTTTCGCAACGCTTGGCCCCCAGCCTCGTGCCGGGGCAGTAGAGCTTTTGCTCGCGACCAGCCAAAGTGAGTTTCCCGTTGGTGACAAGGCCGGGCGGTCCGAGGGGCTAATGACGCGCGAGGGCATCGTTCACGCGATGAGTGAAAAGAGCGACGAACGCGTCAGTGCGGTGTCATGCGGCGCGATATCCCTACAGTCGAAGTGCGGTCCCATATCGACGTCAATCTACGGCAGATGCAGGATGCGCCTGCGCCCGCCGCAGCGGTTCGATCGGTGTCAGGCTCCCATCTGGCCTTCAATGCGCCATTAAAATGGGAAATTTGGCCTCATTAAACATCGATCTCGTGACGCCGCCGAGGATCAGCTGCAGCAGTTTGGAATGTCCATAGGCCCCCATAACAATCATGTCGGCGTTGATGTCAATTGCGTGTCTGTGCAGGGTTTCCACCACGAACCGGCCCGAGCTCGGCAGGGTATCGACCGAGACGTTGATCCCGTGACGCGCAAGATAGGTCGCGATGTCTGCACCAGGTTCGTCACCACTCACTCTCGAGGCGGCAACCGGGTCGACCATGGTAATGTGTACGGACTGGGCCATCTTCATCATTTCGAGGGCATCCCTTGCAGCATGTGCCGCACTCGGACGCGAATCCCACGCGAGCAGGATGGTCTTTGGCTTCAGCGTCACCTTCACATCTGGTGGAACGAACAGGACGGGGCGTCCCGCCTGAAAGAGCCCGCCGCTGATGATCTGTGGCTTCAAGTCCTCGCTCATAAAGGCGGCGGGCCCGGCCAAAAGCAGGTCGGCGTAAAGCGCCCTCTCACCGATGTCATAGGCTGGGCCGGTCACTTCCGCGTAAACACTGTCGACGTCAAACGACAATCCGCTCGGTGTAATCCGCTCTCGAATAGTGGTGAGGCTTTCGGAGAGCTTCTGCAGGTTGCGTTCGCGCACTTCCAGCCAGCTCGGCGATAGCGTCTCATAGCGCCCGCTCGGCACAGGCGCCATAACAACCAGGAGGGCGGTTAAATGTGCACTTACCTCGCCTGCGAGTTTCACCCCGATCTGAAGATCCTCGCCTGCATCGTGCTCGCCGAGCACATTCAGAATTGTCTTGAAGGGCATGTCTTCCTCCTTTTTTGCGCGCAGCTCCACAAAGAATGCGTGTCCTTCGTGGAACCGGGCGCCGGATCCTCAAGCGGCTTTTATCTGAATCTTGCGATCGTTCTGGAGAGCCTCCTGGCTCTTCGGCAGCGTCACCGTCAGCACCCCCTTGGAGAAGGTCGCTGCAATGTCGTCAGCTTTGATGCCATCAGGTAGTTTGAAGGTTCGTTGGAACGAACCGTAGCGCCGTTCCGACAACACGTATTCCTTGTCCTTTTCTTCGCGATCCTCCTGCTTTTCGCCGCGGATCGACAGGTTGCCGTTTGAAATCTTCACCTCGATATCCTTCTCCTCTATCCCTGGCAGCTCGGCGGTGATCTCGTAGCTTGCCTCCCTTTCCACCAGGTCAACGGCCGGTGCGATCGCCCAGCTCGGCAAAAGAGATGCCCGGCGAGCAGGGCTGGGTTCAAACGAACGGCGCCAGAAGCTCGGGGTAAAGTCATCGAACAGGCGGTCAATTTCGGCCCGAAGGCCCTCAAAGGGCATCCATGATTCCGTGCGAGCCGGGGTTTCCTTTTCTCGTTTGATTGGAAGTTTGGTTGAAGTCTCAGCCATGATTGCTTTCTCCTTCGAACAGATGAGGGTGCCGTCGGCGACGGAAGTGAGCAAACGGGGCAGCTCGATCAGGCTCTTCTCCTTGCTCTTTCCGCCGTGTCAGCACCGGACATGGCAATTAGAGCGCGATTGGAAGCGATGCGCATTGATGGCCGTCAAAGGTGATGTCGGCATCACTTTGACGAAGAGCAATGCAGAGCGCCGCTGGATGTGTCGTTGTTGGAAACGCGAACCAGCATTCTGTGAAGCAAAAATGTCCGGGCGTGGAATGAGCACATGCTACAGACGGCCGTGTTAAACAGGGCCCCGCTGATGAGTGCTGCGCCCTTCAACGTTCAAATAATCAAGACCACTCTTCTCAAATATAGGAAGGATGAGCCGCGCGACCTAACCCAACTGAAGACATTTGGGTGTCTGGCATAAACGCGAACGAGCGCGTGGTGCGCCAAGTCTTTTGCGCGCAACCACTATGCTGTAAGAGTACCGTCATCGACCTAGGCGGGAATCATCAGGGAGCACAACGAATGGAATTTCTGACGCTTCAGAACTTTGCAAGTTGCGTCGGCCAGGCCTTCGATCTTTCGCTTGGCGAGAGTACCGTGCCACTGACCTTGGCGGAAGCCACTCCCGGAGGACCGCAGATCATGCCCGGCATGAGGCGAGCTCCGTTTTCCCTGTTGTTCCGCAGTCAATCGGCAATAGTCCTGCCTCAGCAAATCTATCGCATGAAGAATGCGTCACTCGGCGCGTTGGAAATTTTCCTCGTGCCGGTTGCCCGCGATAAGCAGGGTATCGTCTACCAAGCTGTCTTCAATTGATTGCGGGTCAGCGCGGCGTCGCGTTGGAGACAATACTGCAAGGCCATTCCATCCGGATATGCGAGCTGCCACCCTCCACATCACGAAAGCCAAGTCGGCGATAAAGCGCCTGTGCTGCTATATTGTGGTGCTCGACATGCAGCATCAGTGACTGGACGCCTGATCTGGTCATCTCACGCTGAATGGCAGACAGGAGAGAGCTTCCTCTGCCCTGGCTGCGCCACTCCGGCGCCAGGCCGATATCGACGATAAGCCACTGTTCTCGGCTAAAATTCAGGTAGAGGCGACCGATCGGCATTCCCTTGAGTTCGATAATGAGGAATTCGGCGTCAGGGAAAGCCGCCATATAGTGGCGGTGTTGAAAAATAAACTGCTGCTCCAGAAAGGCGTGCTTCTGCTCCATCGGCCATCGTACGCCCGCAAGCTCGTCCATCCGAAAAGATCGGTAAAGCCGCTGGAGAAACGGCATGTCATCAGACGCGGCATGGCGTAAGCCCATATCTGCCACTGTCAACCGGGGTGGATTGCGGCGTGTCGGAAATCCTGTCGCGGCTATGTCGAGTGGCGACATCACCCGAACGTTGGGTAGTTGCCGTAGAGGGCGATGCAGAAGTTCACGGCAAGATAAGGTTGCCTGTTTTCATGCGGCAGGTTGTTGCCCGCCAAGCCGATCATGTTTGACGCGAATTGCGCGTCTGGTTGAGCATCCTTTGCGGTGATCGAGCTCTCGATGGGAAGCGTCAACGCGTTGCCGGCAGAGGGGGCGCTTACCCGTTTTGCTGTGTCGGTCTGGTTGTAGATCGTGAACCCGTGCGAATGTGCCGGCATTTCAGAATTGCTCAGCGTTACGCTGTTTTCGCCCAAGACCTCGCCGATCGTGCGTTGCGAAAGGCCCGGCGCCATGCCCTGACTGAAAGCGGCGCGACCGGTAAAGTTTGGCAACTGGAAAGTGGAACTGCCATTGCCGCCGTAAGATACGCCCAGTAATGAGAACAAAGCCGTGTTCTGCTGAATTGCGAGCGTCGCGCCATTACAAAGCGCCCAATTGTGGGGCGCGAAATTGAAGCCGAATAGCTGGATTTCACCAATGAAAGGCTCTGACATTTCTTCTCCCTTAACGTGCAATGCGGGCTGTATCAGCTTTGCGACGGAAAGACGCCGTAAAGCGAGATGCAGAATTGCACCGTCAACGTCGGCATCATGTTGTCGTGGGGCTGGGTCTGGCCGGTAGGCCCGGTCGAATTCGGGGACGTATTGAACCCATTGAGGCCAGTGACATCAGTGGCATACATCGTGTTGCCCGAGAGTGCGCCGAGTTCGGCGTTCGTTCCGATAGCGGTCGCGGTGGCTGCCGTCGTTGTTGCAAACATCGGATGGTTGTGCGGCGGCAGCTGGGTCCCGAGAAGCGTCACGGTTTCGGAGCCGCCAAGTTGGCCGGGTAGGCGCGTGCTCAGGCCTTGCCCGGTGCCCTGATGCAGGGGCACGCGACCGCGAAGGTCGGGCACGCCGAACGTGTTCTGGCCATCGCCGCCATAGGTGGTGCCAAGCAGCGTGTACAGCGTGTCATAATCCGCGATAGACAGCAGCGATCCATCGCAAGCCTGCCAGCCGGTCGGCACGCGGGAAAAGGCGAACATCCGAATTTCCCCGATATAGGGAGTGCCCATTAGTTATCCTCCGGCGGCTGGGTTCAATTGCGGGACGGGTAGATGCCCTGTAGCGCAATGCAGAAATTGATGACGTTGAATGGCTGCATATTGGCGTGCGGCTGTCCGCCGCCCGCCGCCGCGACGCTCTGGGGCGCCAGCACAACCTGCGCTTCGCCTGCTGGCGCATAGATCGGCAAGGAGGTGGTGCCGTAAAGCGTGTTCGTCGGGTTGCGCTGATTGGCTTCAGCAGTCGTCCCGTTGCCCTGATGTTGGTGGGCGGGAATCTGCGGCTGCGTGAGCGTCACAGCTTCAACGCCACCGACCTCTCCGATCCCATAGGGTGTCGGGTTCCAACTGGGGTCGACGGACGGACCGGCCGCTACAGGCGTTCGCCCCTGCAGATTTGGCAGGGCAAAGGTGGTCGAGCCGTTGCCGCCATAGAAGGTCCCCAACAAGGAGAACAAGGCCTGGTTCTGAGCGATCCCCAAGATCTGACCATTGCACAGCGCGAAACCGCGTGGCGCAAAGCCGAACCCGCTCATCATGATCTGCCCCACAAAAGGTTCACTCATGGTTGCCCCCATCCTGATAAAATTGAACGACTCTGGATTTAACCTCCGGCGCACTCTCTCCCATAACGAGCATCTTGGGAAGACAGGTTTGAGAAACTTTTTGAACGGGTTTCTCGCTAAAGTCGCACGATGCAGGGTTGTGTGACTCAAGATTACATGGCAATCAGTGGGTGAGGCGGTGAACGGACTGATCGTGGCGATGGACTTCCGTCCATGTGACGTGCCGTGCGCACAAGGGCGGGACAATGGCGCAGAAATCGATTGGTTGGGCAAACCTGGTGTGCGGATATCGCACGAATGTTGCCTACGTTCTTGCTTTGGTGGTGTTCGCCTGCCTGGCGGCGCTGTGGCCGATATCACCGGCTCAGGCGGCTTGTAGCTCACCGCAGACGGCAACTATAAGCTCGGGCGGTACGGCAACCTTTACCTGCGCGGATTTCGGCTTTATTTCGCCGGCCAACGTATCCCCGTCCCACGGCAGCCTGACCTTCGGAATGCCGTCAAACACTTCGGCGCTCATCTACACTAACAACGGCGACGGTGCGACATCCGACACGTTCATCGTCAAGGATGATTTCGCGACGCCGATTACATTCAACATCACGGTCAATCCGTCGACCTCCCCGCTGACGGTCACGCCCTCGAGCGTTGCCACGCCGGTGATCGGCACGTCCTATCATCAGACGCTCAGCACGAGCGGCGGAACCGGCCCCTATACCTATTCGCTCGTCGCAGGCAGCAATCTGCCGCCCGGCCTTTCCCTTTCCTCCTCCGGTGTCATCTCCGGTACACCGACCGGCTCGGGTCCCTACAATTTTACCGTCCGTGTTGTCGATTCGACGACGCCGACGGCCAATACGCTCGATAAGGCCTACAGCGTTCTCATCGCCGCGCCTGTCATCGACGTGACACCGGATACTCCGCCGGACGGCGGCGTGGGTGCGGCCTATAGCGTCCAGTTCTCCGCAAGCGGTGGTACTCCGGGCTATACCTATACCCGCGACAGCGGCAGCCTGCCCGCCGGGCTTACGCTCTCGGCCAGCGGGCTCCTGTCCGGCACGCCATCGGCGGTTGGCAGTTCGACCTTCAACCTGAAGGTCCAGGACAGCACCACCATCTCGACCGGCGGGGTGCACTTCATCACGCAAAACGTTACCGTCACCGTCAATGCCTTCCCGCCGGTGTCGCTGACGCCGGCAAGCGGCACGGCGCTTTCGGCCGGCGTGGTGGGAACCTCCTATTCCAACGCATCGATCTCGGCGAGCGGGGGGTCTGGTACAATCACCTACGCGGTCACCGCCGGCGCACTGCCGGCAGGCCTCAGCATCAATGGATCGACTGGCGCGATCACTGGCACGCCCACAGTGGGCGCGATTGGAACCGCGAATTTCACTGTGACGGCGACGGCTGCGACTTCCGGTTCGGCTACGGCCAGCTACTCGATAACGGTGTCAGCTCCACCGGTGGTGCTGACGCCGGCGAGCGGCGCTTTGACCGGCGGTACCGTGGGGGTGTCCTACTCTAACACCTCGATCTCGGCGAGCGGCGGTGTCGGGACGATCACCTATGCGATAACGGCCGGCTCGCTGCCGGCGGGTCTTTCCATGAATACATCGACCGGTGCGATCAGCGGGACGCCGACGGCGGGTGGGTTCGGCACGGCGAACTTCACGGTGATGGCGACGGCCGCGACAACGGGCTCGGCTTCGGCGAGCTACTCGCTCGCGGTCGCAGCACCACCGGTGGTGCTGGTGCCGGCGAGCGGCGCCTTGGTGGGCGGCACGGTTGGCGAGATCTATCCTGGTGCGTCAATCACGGCGAGCGGTGGACTCGGAACGATCAGCTACGCGGTCACATCGGGTGCTCTTCCTGCAGGCCTCGCCCTGAATGCATCGACCGGTTCGATCAGTGGTACGCCGACGGCCGGCGGGTTCGGCACATCCAATTTCACAGTGACGGCGACAGGCGCAACCGCGGGCTCGGCTTCGGCCAGCTATTCGATCACGGTGGCCGCGACGCCGGTGGTGCTGATACCGGCAGACGGAACAACGCTTACGGCAGGAACGGTTGGGGTTGCCTATTCAGACGCATCTATTTCGGCGACCGGAGGCGCGGGCTCAATCTCCTATTCGGTGACCGCTGGCGCGCTGCCGGCGGGCGTCACCCTGAATGCATCGACCGGTGCAATCAGCGGCACGCCGACGGCGGGCGGGTTCGGTACGGCCAATTTCGAGGTGACGGCCACGGCCGCGACCAGCGGCTCGGCTACCGCCAACTATACGATCATAGTTGGAGCACAACCAGTGGTGTTGACACCGGCCACAGGTACGGCTCTGACGGCCGGCACGGTCGGTTCTGCCTACTCACAGACGATTTCGGCGAGCGGCGGTGTGGGTGCGTTCACCTATGTGGTTAGCAGCGGAGCGGTACCCGATGGCCTCTCTCTGAATGCGACGACCGGCACGATCAGCGGCACGCCAACAGCGGGTGCATTCGGCACGGCGAACTTCACGGTGACGGCCACAGCGGCCACCTCTGGTTCGGCTTCGGCGACCTACTCGATTGAGGTCGGAGCTCCGCCCTTGGTCATGACACCGGCCAGCGGTGCGGCGCTTTCGGCCGGTACTGTTGGTGCGTCCTATCCGGGTGCGTCGATCTCCGCAACCGGCGGCCTGGGGAGCCTCAGCTTTTCGGTGACATCCGGTGCGCTTCCTGACGGCCTTACGATTGACCCGGCAAGCGGTGCGATAACGGGTACGCCGACTGCAGCCGCACTCGGCACTTGGACTTTCACCGTGACGGCTATCGCGGCGACAAGCGGCACCGCTTCGGCAAGCTATACGATCACGGTGGTGGCGCCACCGGTGGTGCTAACGCCAGCAACCGGCACGACCCTTGCGGGCGGCATGGTCGGATCGTCCTACTCGGAGACGTCGATCTCGGCGAGCGGCGGTGTGGGTGCGATCAGCTATGCCGTGACATCGGGCGCTCTCCCGGCAGGCCTTGCCATTGATCCGGCCACCGGCGAGATATCAGGAACGCCGACGGCAGCCGGCTTTGGCACGGCGAACTTTGGCGTGACGGCCACGGCGGCCACGGCAGGTTCTGCTTCGGCCAACTACACGATCGTAGTCGGGGCACTGCCGGTCGTAATGACGCCGGCAAGCGGCACGGCGCTTTCGGCCGGCACGGTCGGTTCGTCCTACTCCGACACTTCCGTCTCGGCGAGCGGCGGCGCAGGGGCGATCACCTTTGCGGTGACCGCCGGATCCCTGCCTACCGGCCTCACGCTCAACGGATCGACCGGCGCGATCACCGGCACGCCCACTGATGCCGCGCTCGGCTCGGCGAATTTCACCCTGACAGCGACAGCGGCGACCAGCGGCAGCAGTACTGCAAGCTATACGATTGTCGTGGGCGCGCCGGCCGTCGTGCTGACACCTGCAACCGGTACGGCGCTTTCGGGCGGGACGGTGGGTGCCGCCTATTCGGGCGCCACGATTTCTGCCAGTGGCGGTGTCGGAACATTCAGTTACGCGGTGACATCAGGCGCTCTGCCGACCGGCCTGAGCCTCGATGCATCCACCGGGGCAATTACCGGCACTCCGACACTTGCAGCGCTTGGAACGGCGAACTTCTCGGTGACGGCAACCGCGGCGACCAGCGGCTCGGCTGCGGCCAACTACTCGATCACCATCGCGGCCCCGCCGGTGGTGCTGACGCCGCCGGGCGGCGCACTGGCGACTGGCGTCGTCGGCGCGTCCTATTCGGATACCTCGATCTCGGCGAGCGGCGGCGTGGGTACAATCAGCTATGCCATCACGTCCGGTGCATTGCCGGCGGGTCTGAGCATCGATGCGACAACCGGTGCCATCACCGGCACGCCGACAGCGTCCGGGTTCGGTACGACAAACCTCACGGTCACGGCGACGGCTGCAACCGCTGGCTCCGCCTCGGCCAGCTACACGATCACGGTGGGTGCTCCGCCCGTCGTCCTCACCCCGGCAACAGGCACAGCGCTTTCCGGCGGGACGGTGGGATCCACCTATTCGGACACATCGATCTCCGCGAGTGGCGGTGTCGGTACGTACAGCTATGCGGTGACATCCGGCGTGCTGCCGGCGGGTCTGGCACTTGATGCGGCGACCGGCGTGATATCAGGCACGCCGACGGCGGCTGGCTTCGGAGCGGCAAGTTTCACTGTTACGGTAACGGCAGCGACTAGCGGTACGGCCTCGGCCACCTATTCGATCGCCATTGGAGCGCCGGCTCTGGTGCTGACGCCGGCCACCGGCACGGCGCTTACGGCCGGCACCGTCGGCTCGTCCTATTCGGATGCGTCAATCACAACGGTCGGCGGTGTTGGTACGATCAGCTATGCGGTAACGGCCGGATCACTGCCGGCAGGCCTGAGCCTGAATGCCTCGAACGGCGCGATATCGGGCACGCCGACGGACGGCGCGCTCGGAACGGCGACCTTCACCGTGACAGCAACTGCCGCAATCAGCGGCTCTGCCTCTGCAGCCTACTCCATCACGATCGGGGCGCCGACCCTGGTGCTCTCTCCGGCCACGGGCACAGCACTTTCCGGCGGCACGGTTGGCTCGTCCTATTCGGACACTTCGATCTCAGCGAACGGCGGTGTTGGTACGATCAGTTATGCGGTAACGGCCGGTTCGCTTCCAGCGGGCCTCAGCCTGAATGCGTCGAACGCCGCGATATCAGGCACGCCGACAGTCGGAGCGCTCGGCACGGCGAACTTCACGGTGACGGCGACTGCGGCGACCAGTGGCTCCGCCACTGCGAACTATTCGATCACGGTCGCCGCTCTACCGGTCGTGCTGACGCCGGCCACAGGCGCGGCGCTTCCATCCGGCACACTTGGCGTCGCCTACTCGGACACGTCGATTTCCGCAAGCGGCGGTGTTGGTGGTGGTTTTACTTACGGCGTGACATCAGGCGCCTTGCCAGGAGGCCTTATGCTGGATGGGGCCAGCGCCCGCATCTCCGGAAGGCCGACCGCTGACGGTGACTTCCGCTTCACCGTGACAGCAACGGATGCGAGCGGTGCCACAGGGCAGGCGAACTATACGCTCTCCGTCCTTTCCACCAGTTTCGTCTTCAGCCCACCTGCCGGTGCGCTGCCAGACGCCATGGTCGGCGAAGCCTATTCCGCGCGCATTTCGGTCACCGGAGGCGTCGGCGGGCTCATTTACAGCATTAAGAGCGGCGACTTGCCGAAGGGCATGGTCCTAAACATATCCACCGGAGAGCTGACAGGGCCAATCGCCGGCGATGCGACGCCCGATGATTACCGCTTTACGATTGCCGTCGTCGACAGCCGCGGCGCAAGTGGATCGGCGGCCTATACGCTGAGACTGAAGGGGCGAGCGGTGACCGTACCCGACGTCGTCGTCGACGTTCCCGCCGGGTCGACGCCGAAGAACGTCTACCTCAACAGTGGTGCAACTGGTGGTCCATTCGTCAGCGCCGCAATTGCTTCCGTTACACCGCCCAACGCTGGTAAGGCGGAGATTATCGAAGGTGAACTCGCGGCTGCCGGCAGCTTTACACCGGTCGGCTATTACCTCAGGTTTACGCCCAATCCGTCCTATTCTGGCTCTGCCGTCATCGGTTACACGTTGCAGAGCGCGCTCGGGACTTCGAATGTCGGACGCGTTACCTACAGGATTGCCCTGGACCGAGTGGCTGCGGGAGAGGAAATCGACAGTCTTGTTCGCGATTTCGTCCGCACGAGGCAGAACCTGTTGTCATCGACAGTCAGGGTCCCAGGCCTCCTCGATCGGCGCAAGGCTGCAGGGAGCACCGATCCGGTAACGACGGCCGTCACGCCATCCGAAAGAGGCGCACGTCTTGGCTTCTCCTCCAGCCTCGCCCAGATCCAGGCGGCACGCGATGCCGCCGATGCGGCCGCGGCCGGCGAAACCTTCGTGATGACCAATCGCCCCTTCGACATCTGGATGAACGGCAGCTTCCTGTTCCATAAAGACGAAGACGACAAAAGCGACAAATGGGGTAACTTCGGGCTGTTTTCCGTCGGCGCCGACTATCTCGTCAATGAGGGCACGCTCGTCGGCCTGTCATTCCACTACGACTACATGACGGACCCGACCGACGAGGACGCCGAACTGAAGGGCAATGGCTGGCTTGCCGGTCCCTATGCCTCGTTCGAAATCGGCAAGGGCCTCTTCCTCGATGCCAACTTGCTCTATGGCGGCTCGTCGAACGACATCGACACGGGTATCTTCCACGGCAGCTTCGACACTAGCCGCTGGATGGCGGATGTGAAGCTCACGGGCGAATGGCAACTGGACGAAATGACCGTGCTCACGCCGAAGCTCCGCGCGGTCTATTTCACCGAGGAGACTGAGGACTATTCGGTCTCCAATTCCCTCGGCGAAACAATCGATCTCAAGGGCTTCATAGAGGAACAGGCCCGCTTCAGCATCGGGTTCGATGTCGAGAGAACGCTGGAGCTGGAAAGCGGACTAACGCTATCACCGTCGATCGGCGCGGATATCGGCTTTGCCTCGCTTGATGGCGAAGGCCTGTTCGGGAGGGTCTCGGCCGGGCTCGCTCTCTCCAACAACGACAACTGGAATATCGACTTTTCACTGCTGTTTAACGTCGAGGGCGATGGCTCACGATCGGGCGGCGCGAAAATTGGCGCTCGCGTGAGCTTTTGACTAAAGCAGCTTACCACCTGTGTTCGGTGAAAATCGTATTGACAACCGGCCTGTCCGAAAGTCGCTACGCCCACCGGCAGCGGCTATGGCCCTGCACCAGCAGGTAAAAGCTTCAACCCGGTGAGTTGCTGTGACCGCCAATGTCTTGCCCGAGGTGGATGCTGTTTTATTGACCTGCGCGACATGAGCCCGGCTTGTTCACCTCACCCTAGCCGTGCATAGCGGACGTGAGACCCGTGCGCCGTTCACGTGCAAAATGGCGCTTGGCGGAGAGAACCAGCACAACTCTCTCAAGGTGATCGCGTACATAGGTCGTCACATGCGCCACTTCGCATATTGGATCGCCACCCGCGGCGGATCGGCGCCATTTAAGCTGCACATCGCGGGCGAACGTTGGGCGCCGGGAGTGAAGATGAGGTTCCAACAGCAAGCCATATGAACATGATCCGACTTAAAGCACAGCAATTGTACGAGCGAGGCGCTCAGACGGGTCGCTAGTGTTCTGCGGATTCCGTGCTGTCTAACTCATCGCACCACCATGACGGAGCAAAGGGCCCGCTGGACGATCTTTTGCGAAACACTGCCGAGCACCAACCCCGACAATCGTCCGAGGCCACGACTGCCAACAACGATTAAGTCGGCACCAATCTCCTGGCCAACCGTCAGAACTGTCTCCGCATAGTCGCCCGGCTCGACCCGTTGTCTCACGTCCTTGACGCCTATAGCCCGGACTTCTTCCGCTGCATCTTCTGCGATGCGCTCGCCGAGCACCGCCACCGTCTCGCCGATGTCGACCTGCGCACTTTGAAACAAATCATGCATCGAAAGGAAGGTTTGCTCCTGGCCAGGCAGTACTACCCCCGCCACGCTTCGAACCAGCTGCTCGGGTCGAGCCAGTCGGTTCATCTCGTCAGCCCTTAATCCATGCAGGATGACGTGGAGGATCGTAACACTCGCCCCGATTGCCCTCGCGAAGTTTGCGGCAAGGGCTACAGCTTCTTGCGCCTTGTCTGAGCCGTCGGTTGCGACAAGTATGTGTCTGATCATAGCCATTCTCCCATTTCTAAGTCTGCCCGACTTCAGCGGGATGGCATTGACTGTGGTCAAAACAACGACGACCGGTTGACCAGTTCGATGGCGTCAAGGCAGCGGCCCGTCAGACGTGACTGGCGTAGCGCGCGTTCAAATGGGTGCACGGCGATGGCCGTGACGATATCAACTATCGGCTGATCCGCGCTTGGGCTCTTTTTCGAAGTTATCGTCGATCTGTTACCTGTCTATAACGGCCGAAAGTGACGTGCCGGTTCGGCGCTGAATGCCGATAGACCCGTCGCTTTGCCTTTGATGCCTCTAGTCGCCTGAGTTCCGACCATCCTTACGCTGCGCCTTGATATAGGCGACGAGGTCGGCAATTTCGGCGCGCGTCAGCGACAGATTGGGCATGCGCGAATGCTCGGGAGCCGACAAGAAGGCCGTCAGCTGGGCTTCGTCAAGGCGATCTGAAGCCTTGATCTCCGCGAATGTTGGAACGGCATCGGAGCCGTGGCCTTGCCCGGGTGCAACCATATGGCATTCGCTGCACCACCGAACGGCGATGCTGTGGCCGCGGGCGAGGTCGGCCGCGGCACCCTCCTTGGAGGACAGCAGGAAAAAGGCAACGACGACCGCATTCTTAAGCCTTTCGGCCCTGATGAATGGCACGGTCTTGCCTCGCTATATTACTGTCTGTACGGCCAAATTTTCGACCAGGTGCTTCTCGTCTTGATGAAGACGATTTGCGGTTTTCTTAGCGAGCGACGCGCCAATTTCGGCGATCCGGGCTCCCTCTTGGGCATAGTCGATAAACGCGTTTTGGCAAAAGCTGCACCAAACATCGAACAGGTCGCTCATGTGATCGGGCTGTTGGCTGCTTTCGAGGAGGCGCAAGTGGCTATCGAGGCGTTTCCCAAGAAACTTCACCCCCTCGATCTGATAACGCAGGGTCGCCTCGATCGCCGCTAATTGAGCGCGTGCGACTGGCAATTGCGCACTTGCAATGTCGGTCAAAGCAAATTCGGACGACGGGTCCGGCCAGAAGGATGGCCTCGATTGGGGAATGGCTGCTGCTTGCATGGTCTAGCTCCTTCTTGCCGACGTTGATCGAGTTGACGTGCACGCCTTTGCTGCATCGGTGCCCGCCTGAGCGATACCGGCAGACTGCAAGCATCCTATAGAGGTCCGGCATCCGCATCTTTGATGCCGATCAATGCGTCATCACTCGGAGCGCGATTAAGAATCCTCGTGTCCAATATTTGACGGGCATCAATCTGAAGTACCGCTCCTGGGATATAGTACTCGTCATTCAAGGCCGAGGAGGCCCAGATGCGCGCCGCGGACATCATGACCAGAACGGTCATAACCATCAGCCCCGACCACAGTGTAAGACATGCCGCACGGATGATGCTCGACAACCATATCAGTGGCTTGCCGGTATGCGACGATGAAGGGGTGTTGGTGGGTATGCTGTCGGAGGGGGACTTGCTGCGACGCGTCGAGTTGGGATCGTCGGCACTTGGAAAGAAGGACACAAGCTCGTCAACGCAAGTCGCCGAGGCATACATCAAAGGGCACGGCTGGCGCGTCGGCGACGTGATGACACGAGGCTCCCTGACGGTTGGGACCGATACACCAGTAGGCCAGATCGCTGAGTTGATGGCAAAAAGAGCCATAAAGCGAGTTCCCGTCATTCGTGATGGCCGGATTGTCGGTATCGTCAGCCGTCGTGACATTCTCGAACTGATAGCTGCGGCTGAACCTGAAAGATCCGCCAGTGGTGACGAGGCGATCAAGAGCGCCGTGCTGGCGCGTCTTGCATCTGATCTGGCGCTCGATCGAAACCTCATCGAGGTGAGGGTCGATCGCGGTGTCGTTAGTTTGTGCGGCACGGTCGAAAGTGGAGTGAAGCGCTTGGCTGCACGCGTCGCAGCGGAAGCCGTCGATGGCGTCGGATGCGTGAGAAATGAGCTGCGGGTTGCCCATGAGACAGCGAGCGCGCCTCCCAAACCGACGCAGTGAGTGATACGCGGGCTTGCGATCGCGCTCAACCCAATCAGCGACGTTTCCGGCGAGGCGGCGGGCATTTCCTCGACGAGCAAGATCCGCATTTGTCATGCTCGGCAACGGCGGAGTGCAGGGGGCAACATCGCAAGCGCAATCGCAAAGCTCGGTGGCAGGCCCAAAACGATCAGTCCTGCCGGTGGCGAGAGGCGAGGCAACCGTATAGCAATTCCAGTTTGCCGGCGCCGCAAGCGCGGCGGTCGCAATTGTGACGGACGGCGAACGGTACCCGTACGAGCCGTCCTGGCAGGCGGTTGTGACAGTTAGCCACTCAGGTCCGATTGCTGACCGGGTTATTGACCTCCGACAAAGCCGCCGGCTCGTTCGAGAGTTACTATGTCAACTCTGTGAGAATGAGCGCGCGCATGGCGATGAACCACTGCGTCCCTACGAACAGCGTCGTTGCATCAGATTTTCGAAGGAACCTTCGCGGTGCCGGAACGCCTGGACGGGCAGCGAAACTTCGAGACGCGAATGTCGGCAAGAAATGGGCGGCCCGTCGAAATAGGTGGCCCGTCACCAGACAGATCAACAAGAGGAGCATGAACCATGACTAGTCGTGTATTGGCCAGGTCGGAATGGCATTCCTTCTTCGAACGGGTGGCGAAAGCCCTCCAAGGCAAGCGCGCCGACGTCGAAGTGACGGGGATTCACCTCGGTGACCAGATCCAGGCAAAATCAGTCCCGCTGCTTGGCATAACCTTTGATCAAAAGGATGATCTGCTTGAGATCGCCATGGAAGGTCTTGATCATCTCATTCACAAACCGACAAGTATTGCGGTACTCGAGGGTCCCGATGGGCTCAGCGCTTTGGAGATTGTGGATGCCGATCAGAACCGACAGATCGTAACATTGGTGAGCCCGGTCTGCCTTCCGCCGCCAGGAGCGTAGCAAGCGCAAAAGAGCAGCGGTTCACACGCCGACCACAGTCGCAGCCCCCCGTGAGCGTGGTGTTTGGTCTTCCATCAGCGTTTGTTGTGTCCGTTGAGGTATTCGATGAAGGCGATGGTGCTTGCCCGGAAGGCCATTGGTCTTGAAGGAACTTGCCGATCCACAACCTGGCCCATGCGAGATCCGCTTGCGCGTCGAGGCCTGGGCAGTGTGCCGCACCGACTTGCACGTGATTGACGGCGAACTGAAACTTCCGCTGGTGCCGGGCGACGAGATTGTAGGGGGCGTTGAGGCAGTTGGTCCTGGTGTGGCACCGTCTCGGCTTCGGTGCCGTGTCGGGGTTCCTTGGCTCGGCTACACCTGCGTTCCGGCTCTGAAAACCTCAGTCCCGGTGCGACTGGGTCATTTTTGCGGTATCATTAGCCAAATGGCATCCCGGTAATGCCACAGTCACCTTGATGGTGTGAATTTGGCATGAGGGTGAAGGGGTGATTGAATCGATTTCACAAGAGCACTTCTCAGCGCTAAAGCGGACCGCCGTGCTACCGAACGGGGTCCGGCTCGCGTACGTTGAGATGGGCGACCCTGACGGCGTGCCTATCCTCTTGCTACACGGGTTTACGGACAGCGCCCGAAGCTGGAGCTTGACCGCGCCGCATCTCACAACGGGCTTTCGCATCGTAGCACCAGACCTGCGCGGCCATGGGAGTTCGGACAAGCCTGAGGGGTGTTACACTATTCCCGAGCTGGCGAATGATGTCCGGCTCCTGATAGAGGTGTTGGACCTTGTGCCGACGCACGTCGTCGGCCATTCGCTTGGGGGGCGGCTTGCGCAGGCGATTGCTGAGCGGTGGCCCCATATCGTCGGGAAAATCGTTCTTATGTCCACATCCGCCGCGTTGCGTGAACGTCGAGGGTGGTTGTGGGAAAACATCCAGAATCTCCGCGATCCAATCGATCCCGAAGGCGCGTTCATAAGTGAGTGGTGTTCTGGGGGGGGCCTGGTCGACGAACGTTTCCTCGCGTATGCCCGCCGTGAAAGCGCCGCGGTGCCATCACGAATCTGGCATTCCATCTATTATGAGCAGCTTGCCTATGATCCGTCGCCGCTTTTGCAGGATATTTCCGCGGCGACTCTCATCCTGCGGGGCGAGGAGGATGTGATCGCGACTGAGGAGCATCAGGCGAATATGAAAAAGGCCATCTTCGGTGCAGAGTTCATTTCCCTTCCAGGGCGCGGCCATAACCTCCATTGGGAAGCCCCTGAAAAGGTCGCCAGCTTAATTCGGACTTTTCTGGAACGCCATCGATAGTAAGTGCAGTTGCACCGCTCCCGGCGCCAGGTCGCCATGGACACCGCACGGAAACGGCTGGTGGCATTTAGTACGAAATTCCGGGACTATCGCCAAACATTCGATCGGTGCCATCATCGATGTCCAGCAGGCAGATCACCTTTGCGCCCATGCCAAGGATCGGTCGAGTGATTGATTTACAGAATTTTTCGCGAAGCCCCTACGGGGCCGCCTATGTCCTAGCGCTGGACAGACGCTTCATCGGTCCCGCTACGCTCAACGAACCGCTGAAGCCAGGTATAGGGGGCCTGCCGACGCCATCGGCGGCTGGGAGCGTGGGGTGTCGGCAAGGTTGTTTCCTGCACAACCCGTTGCTGCTCGAAGACATCGATGACCGGCGCGCATACCCTCAATCGTCACAGCGCGATTGGGAGCGCGCTCGCAAGCGCTGTGCCAGCGCCGAACGACACCACTCGGTTGGAAATGATCCCGCGCCGCTGTGAGCAGCCTCAAACAGGCTCGAGCGCTATTGCGATCAATACGGGCGGTTCAGGATGATGCAGGCGTACGGCAATCCGACTAGGGATCCGCTTCTTATCTGGGCCCGGTAACCCGCTTGCTGCCCATTGGCTACGAGCTGCTACCATCGCAGGTACAAAAAAGCCGGGATGATTCTTATCATCCCGGCCAGTTGGCTCACTGGGAGGAGAGGTCTTCTTTGGAAGATCAGGCTTTCTTGCGGTTCTTCTGTCGATAGACATCGATAACGACGGCTGCGACGATGATCAGGCCCTTGACGATTTCCTGGTAGTAGGCGTCGACCCTGAGGAAGGTGAAGCCGGAGGTCATGACGCCAAGGATGATCGTGCCGATCACGGTGCCAGTGATGCGGCCGACGCCACCGGTCAGCGACGTGCCACCGATGACGGTCGCCGCGATCGCATCGAGTTCATACATCACGCCCATGCCGGCCTGCGCCGTCTGAGCGCGGGCGGCGGTAACCACGCCGGCGAGGCCTGCCAGCATGCCGGCAATGGCGTAGACCTTGATCAGATGCGCCTCGACATTGATGCCCGAGACCCGGGCTGCCTGAACGTTGGCGCCGATGGCGTAGGTGAACTTGCCGTAGCGGGTGTAGCGCAGAGCGATGTGGAAGATGACGGCCACCGCCAAGAACACGACCACAGGCCAGATACCGGTGCCGATGAAATTGAACTGCTCGGTGAGGCCGGAAACCGGCTGGCCCTTGGTGTACCACTTGGAAATGCCCCGCGCCGAAACCATCATGCCGAGCGTGGCGATGAAGGGCGGAATCTTGGTTCGGGCGATCAACTGGCCGTTGATGAGGCCCGCAAGCAGGCCGACACCGATGCCAAGACCGATCGGCACGATGGCAGGTAGGTCCGTCAGCGACGGATAGAGTGCACGCGGCCAGGTGGAGGCTTGCGCCACGCTCGCCGAGAACATAGCAGTCATGCCGACCACGGAGCCGGAGGAGAGATCGATGCCGCCGGTGATAATGACCTGGGTCACGCCCACGGCGATGATGCCGATCACGGCAACCTGCAGGATCATGATCGTCAGGCGCTGCGGGTTTAGGAGGAAGCTCTGCCCGACGAAAATCCAGCCGAGGATTTCGTAGACGAGCGCGATGCCGATCAGCACCAGGAAGATGCTGAATTCGGGCGGCATCCGACGCTTGGTGCCCGGAAGGGCCGAGCCGGTGCCTTGTGCGGCGACATTGGTTTCCATTGTTCGTTCCTCCCTGTGGTCCGTTCGGTTCGCGCTTAGCTGGCGGCGAGTTCCATGACCTTGATCTGGGTTGCCTCGGCACGGTCGAGGATGCCTGTGACGCGACCCTCGTGCATGACCATGATGCGATCGCTCATGCCCAGGACCTCGGGCATTTCCGAAGAAATCATGATGACGGCAACGCCGTTGCGGGCGAGTTCGGTGACGAGGCGGTGGATCTCGGCCTTGGCTCCGACGTCGATGCCGCGCGTCGGCTCATCGAGGATCAGGATGCGCGGGTTGGTCAGCAGCCAGCGGCCGATCAGCACCTTCTGTTGATTGCCACCGGACAGGTTTTCTATCCGCTCCTGCAGGTTGGGCGTCTTCACCCGAAGCTTGCGGCTCATCTCCTCGCAAGCGGCGGTGATATCCTTCTCGGCGACAAAGCCGCCTTTGACGAAACGGTCCTGCAGCACGGCGATCTGCATGTTTTCGAGCACGTCGAGGATCAGCAGACAGCCAGTGTCCTTGCGGTCTTCCGTCAGGAAGGCCATGCGGTTGCGGATGGCGGTGTTGGGGCTGTCGATCGAAACGGTCTTGCCGTCGATGGAAATCGTGCCTGAACTCGCAGGCGTCACGCCAAAGAGCGTCTCGGCGACATTCGAGCGGCCGGAGCCGACCAGTCCGGCGATCCCGAGGATCTCACCGGCTCGCACGTCGAAGGAAACGTCGCGGAACACGCCATTTAGCGTCAGATTGTTGACCGAAAGCATGACGTCGCCGATCGGTACTTCTTCCTTCGGGAACATCTGGGTAATTTCGCGTCCGACCATCATGCGGATGATGTCGTCGCGGGTGACGTCGCTTGAAGCATGCGTGCCGATATATTTGCCATCACGGAAGACCGAGAACTCGTCGGCAATCTCGAATAGCTCGTTCATCTTGTGGGTGATGTAGACGATGCCGATGCCCTGAGAGCGCAGGTCACGGATGATTTCGAACAGGTGCGCGACCTCGCGCTCCGTCAAGGCCGACGTCGGCTCGTCCATGATCAACACGTCGGATTCGTAGGAGACCGCCTTGGCGATCTCGACCATCTGCCGGTTAGCAACCGAGAGGTGGCGAACCTCGATCTCCGGGTCGAGCTTAATGTTCAAGCGATCGAACAGCCGGGCGGTGATCCGTCGCATCTCGCCATGATCGACAAAGCCGAAGCGGTTTTTCGGTTCGCGCCGGATCCAGATGTTTTCGGCAACCGTCATGAACGGCATCAGGTTCAGCTCCTGATGGATCATGGCGATGCCGTTTTCGAGCGCGTCGAGCGGCGACTTCAGCCTGATGTCGGCGCCCTTCAATCGCACCTCGCCCTTATCGGGCGTATAGATCCCGGCAAGGATCTTCATCAGTGTTGATTTGCCGGCGCCATTCTCACCCATCAGCGCATGGACAGTGCCGCGCTTCAGGCGGAAGGACACATCGTCGAGCGCGACGACGCCTGGAAATTCCTTGCGAATGCCTTCGACGCTGAGAAGGTATTCGGCGTTGGGTACGGCGCCGCTGGCGCGCACGGCGGCCATCGTTGTCGGACTGAGCGTCATTGTCATTGCCTCCCCGTCAATTCCGGCTTTCGCGGAAAAGTCCTCGCAGCTGGTGGGTCAACCAGCCATTCTCCTTGCAGGCGCCATTCTCCAGGATCAGCGCACCTGCCGCGGGACTGTTTTGGTTGGGAGCGCGAGATGTCCCGCGCTCCCAATGCAAGCATCAGTTCTTCGCCTGGTAGCTGGCCATGTTTTCCTTCGTGACAAGTTCGAAGGGGATGTAGACTTTCTTTTCGACCGGCTCGCCCTTGGCGAGTTTGAGGGCGGCATCGACAGAGCCCTTGCCTTGGCCGGCGGCGTTCTGGAACACCGTCACGTCGAGGTCACCTGCGGCCAGGGCTGCAAGCGCATCCTGTGTCGCATCGATGCCGCCGATGACGACGCTGTCCATCGGACGGCCAGCAGCCTTCAGCGCCTGGATCGCGCCGATCGCCATTTCGTCGTTGTTGGAAATCACGGCGTCAAACTCAAGGCCGGCAGAAAGCCAGTTGGTGAGTAGGTCCGACCCTTGTGTGCGCGACCAGTTGGCGGTTTGCTCCTCGACGATCTCGATACCCTTGCAGGCTTCCGTCGCCAGCACGTCATGGATGTCCTTGGTGCGCATGCGGGCAGCCTGGTTGGAAAGCTCACCCATCATGACGACGGCCTTGCCCTTGCCGCCGAGCATCTTGCAGATTTCCTGGGTCTGCAGCGTGCCGGATTCCTGTTCGTTGGAAGCGACGAACGCCTGCTTTTCCGGCAGGGTGTCGACGTTAACAGGTTCGCGGTTGACGTAGACGAGCGGAATGCCCGCGTCAGCGGCGATCTTCGACATCGCGGCCGTTGCGTCGGTATCAACAGGATTGACGATGATGGCGGTGACGCCGGCTGCGATGAAGTTCTGGATCTGGCTCTGCTGCTTCGAAACGTCGTTCTGCGCGTCCTCGATCTGCAGATCGACGCCGTCGAGCGTCTTGGCGTAGTCGGACATGCCGTTGCGCAGCACCGTCAGGAAGTTGTCGTCGAACTGCGCCATGGAAACGCCGATGGTTTCGGCATGCGCTGCCGTCGACATCATCACCGCCATGGCTGTACCCAGCAGGAATTTCTTCATTGTCTTTCTCCTCCACATTTGGTGCCCGGCCACACCTTCTCCAGCCGGAAACGCTGACCACATCGGGTCGCGCCCATCCCTGATCGGAAGCGGTACTCCCGCCACGCTCCGATCAAAACGGAATAAAAGAACCAGTGATTTGCAATTACGGAATATGTATTCCATTTTATGCGGGCGCCGTCAAGGGTGTCTTTCGACGCCTCGCTGCGTTTTCCGGTTCTCGGCCGGCTCCGTCGGTCAGCTATGGGCTTCGATATAAGCCATGCTGGTTTTGAGGGCGTCTGCCGGATCGGCAACGCCATGGACTTCATCGGCGAAGGGTTCAAACGAGAAGGGGCCGGAATAGCCTGCAGCCTTCAGGCGGCGGATCTGCCCGACATTGTCGAGGGTGTCGTTCTCGTCGACCAGAAGGCGATGCGAATCGCGCAGATCGGCGATCGCGACCCCGCTGTCTGTGACGCCCGATATATGAACGAGGCCGGTCATCTCCGGGTAGATTGCCGGCTCGCCAGCGAGATGGTGATGGAAGGTGTCATGCACAATACGGAAAGTGGCCTCGCCACGGACTGCCTTTATGCCATCAACAGCTTCCATCTTCGAGCGAAGCGAGCAGATCTCGAAGCCGAGGGGCTCGACAAGGCCAATGATGCCGGCCGCGTCGAGCGTCGGCTTCAGCGCCGAAAGGGCTTGCTTCAGATTGGCCTGACGCTCGCCATCAGCCTGGCCGCTGCCGTCATTAACAGGAACAAGGACAAGCGCCTTGGCGCCGCAGTCCCGGGCGTAGGAGATCAGGTGCTCGGCTTCGTCCGCGCGGGTTTCATTCCATTCATTAAAGCGCTGAAGGGCGTTGATGGAGATGATCGTCAGTCCATGTTCCGCGGCAAGTGCTGCCACGTCTGCGGCAGGCGTGCCGTCCAGAATGGCGTTGTCGGTCAGGTCATTGCGGATCTCGACGGACCTCATGCCGAGGGCGCGCGCAAGTGCGAAGAAAGCAGCGACCGACAAGCCGGGCGTCGTCATGTGGTTAAGCGCGAAGGGCAGGGTGGTCATGGGAATGTCTCCTCTAGGTCTGGTTTGTCACTAGCAATAAATGGAACGTTCATTCCATTTATAGCTATCCGGACAAATCGCCCATGGCTAGGAGGCAGCTCAAATGTGTGCGGTCAAAGCACTTGCATTGTTGCAAGATTGTCTTTTTCAGATGATGGAATCCGATCAGATTCCAGGTGATCTCGTTGCAGATCTACTGTCGGTAGTACGACTGCTTTTGAGCTCTTGTTCAGTTAGCCTCGATCGAGAAAGCTGTCGTCAACCGGCCGACCTATCGCAAGTTCGGTTTGCATTTACCTTTGCAAGGTGGTTTCTGGCGGAGCGCGCCGTGATGGCTGGCAGAGTGAGAATATGGACGTGCTCGACAATCCCGCACCCACGACGACGCAAGTCCGCCCCTGGCACCCGAAATGGGGGGCACGGCTCGGGGCGACATATTTCGTGCACAAGGCGTTTCCTTGGTTGGGGCAATATTTTGGCGATGCACCGCTTCGCTCGACGCTTGCGCCTGGACTCGATGGTATCGTTTCCTGGGGCGGCCGGCTGCCAGCAAAGACAGCAATGCGAATTGCGCGATTGCGTCAGCTTCCGCATTGGCATCTCGAGGATGGTTTCCTGCGCTCGGTCGGTCTCGGCAAGGATGGAAGTATTCCGATCTCGATTGTCGTTGATGATAAGGCGCTGCCGGTCGATGCTGGCCGCATGTCTCGATTGGAATTGCTGATCGGCGAGGCGGCCAGTGGCTTAGCGCATGATGTCGGTGCTCCGATCCGCGAAGCCCTGGTCGAGCACAAGCTGTCGAAATACAACAACCTCCCTCACCGCGAACCTTGTCTCGCCCCGTCGACACGGCGCAGGATACTGCTGGTCGATCAAGTGTTTGGAGATGTTTCCGTTGAAAAAGCACTCGGCTCGCCCTCTGCCTTTGATCGAATGCTGGATGATGCACTTGCAAGCGGCGCGCAGATCGTCGTTCGCACGCATCCAGACGTAATTGCCGGTCATCGCAAGGGCTATATGACCGAGCGGGCATCGAAGTTACTAGGCGTAACGCTGATGGCCGACAAGGTGTCTGCCGCAGCAATTCTAGCCGTCGTCGATGAGGTCTGGACCGTCTCCAGCCAAATGGGCTTCGACGCGCTTTTGCGTGGCCTTCCCGTTCGTTGTTATGCGACCCCATTTTATGCGGGTTGGGGGCTGACAGAAGACCATGTGGAAGATCGTGCCCAAGTGGCCCATGCGAGGCGGGCAACCGGGCGACCGACCGTCGATCAACTCACTTTCGCAGCGTTCAGCCTCTACCCCATCTATCGCCATCCAAAGACGTGGGCAGTGTTGGAGCCGCTCCAGGCAATTGATTATCTGGTTGAGGAAATTACCGCAACGAGGCGGGATAGCTGACTTTTTTTCCAGGTCGCGCATTGCGCCGTTAGATGTTTTCCGGCGTGAAGAGATCAAAGGGCAGGAAAGTCTGCCCCGGCGCGCCCGTCGGCCCTTTGCCGATTGCCTGCACCATAAGATTGATTGTCTCCCGTGCAAGGGCTCCCGTCGGCGTTGATATCGCCAGGGTCACGACGTCGTCGGCGAGTGCTGAGCGCGATTCCGGGGTCAATTCATTGACGACTGCGATCAGTTTGCCTTCGAGTTTTTCCTCGCGGATCGCCGAGATCGCTCCTTCCATGCCGCCGCCGCAGACATAAAAGCCGGTCAGATCCGGGTGGCGTTGCAAGAGGTTGAGCGTCGCTTCGTGGGTGATCTCGGCGGTGTCGAGATTGACCATCGTGTCGAGCACCTCGAAATCAGGCGCGTGCTCGCGAAAATAGGAGCGAAAGCCGATTTCACGTAGTTCATGACCGAGAAATCGATGGCTGCCGACGAACGCTGCGACCTTGCCCGGTCTCTTTGCGGCCTTTGCAATCATCCAGGCAGCCGTTCTGCCGACCTTATGGTTGTTCAAGCCGATGTAGCCTTCCCGAACCCCCGCTGCAAAGTCGGAAAGCAGCGAGAAAACCGGGATCCCGCGTTCCTTCAGATCTTCGACCACCGCCGTCACCGCCGGATAGTCCGGCGCGACAAGGGCAATCGCCTGATTGCGTGCAGCCATTGCCTTCAGTTTTTCGGTGATGCCCGTCGGTGTGGAGTTGGCGACGAATTCGACCTGGGGCAGGGCGCGTACGTTCGACAGCGCGAGTGCTGCGTTCTCGATCTCCTTGGCCACGGCCTGGTAGAAGGACTGCTGTGGCTTTTGCAGGAGAAAGCCGAGGCGGTATTGCGGCAGGTCCTCGAAGACCCGCTGACGAAGCAAGCCGACTGCATGGTAACCGATGGATTTGGCGGCATCATAGACCCGACGCGCCGTCTCCTCGCGCACCGGATGTCTGCCGTTGAGCACGCGGTCCACTGTGGCAACACTGACGCCCGCGGCGCGGGCAAGATCGGCAATCGTCGGTCTGTTGCTCATTGGCTGCCCCTGAAATGATTCCATCATTCATGAAATGCAGGATTTGATGGTATTTGAGAGAATATATCATCACTGCATTGAGCACTTGCAAAAGTCAACCTATCGTCAGCTCCAAGAGACGAGGAACGGCCGCCGACGTGCGGTTGATTGCGGAGGAGAGAACGATGGCGATGGTTCCAACGAAGCGTGATTACAGCTTGCTTGGGAGGGACGCCCAGGCGGCGGTCGCCAACGGGCTGTCTGCCGCCGAGTGGTACCACACCGAGATACCGCGCAAGCAGATGAAGGAACTGATGAAGCGCGAGGATGGTCCGGCGATCCGCGACACAGCCATCTGGTTCGGCAGCCTCATTTTCTTCGGCGGCCTCGGCGTCTACTTCTGGGGAACCGGGTGGGCGGTCCCCTTCTTTCTCGCTTATGGCGTCCTTTATGGCTCGGCTTCCGATAGTCGTTGGCACGAATGCGGTCACGGAACGGCGTTCAAGACGATGTGGATGAACGACATCGTCTATCAGGTCGCCTGTTTCTTGATCATGCGCAATCCGGTGACCTGGCGCTGGAGCCACACGCGTCACCACACAGACACGGTCATTGTCGGTCGGGATCCTGAAATTGCAGTCATGCGCCCGCCGGATCTGCTTCGGCTCGTCTTAAACTTCTTCGGCATCTTGGATGTTTGGCACGCGGTCATCGACATGGTGCGCAATGCTTTTGGCGTCATTAGCGCAGCCGAGAAAACCTTCGTCCCGGAAATGGAACAGCCGAAGGCAATCCGGATCGCGCGGATCTGGTTTGCCATCTATCTCGCAACGATCGGCCTGTCGCTCTATCTCGGCTCGATCCTGCCGTTGATGCTGATCGGCCTGCCGCGCCTCTATGGTGCCTGGCACCATGTGCTTACCGGTCTGTTGCAGCATGGGGGGCTTGCCGACAACGTCACGGACCATAGGCTGAACAGCCGCACGGTCCACATGAACCCGGTCAGCCGTTTCATCTATTGGAACATGAACTACCACGTCGAACATCACATGTTCCCGATGGTGCCCTATCACGCGCTGCCGCGGCTTCACGCGATGATCAAGCACGATCTGCCCGAGCCCAACCCATCGATGCTTCATGGCTATCGCGAGATGATCCCGGCCTTCCTGCGCCAGTTGAGGAACGAGGACCATTTCCTCAAACGCGAATTGCCGCCAACGGCAAAACCTTATCGCGAAGAATTCCACAGCGATGCCCTGGTGCATGCCGCCGAGTAGGCGGGCCAGCAAACAACCAACATTTGGAGGAAGACCATGAGCGGAAACTGGATCGAGGTCTGTGCGGCCGATGAGATCGACGAGGAGGACGTGATCCGCTTCGACCATGAGGGCCGTACCTTTGCCGTCTACCGCAGCCCTGACGACGAATATTTTGCGACCGATGGTCTCTGCACCCACGAGCACATTCATCTCGCAGACGGGCTGGTGATGGACGACATCATCGAATGTCCGAAACACAATGGCCGCTTCAACTACAAGACCGGCCAGGCCAAGGGCGCACCCGTCTGCGTCAACCTGAAGTCCTATCCAGTCAAGGTCGAGGCCGGCAGTGTTTTCATCGCGGTCGCCTAAGCCGGCGCTCAAGGCGTCCAATAGCGACATTGGGAGAGATACATGAACAGGCCCACGAACAAAATTGTCATCGTCGGCGCCGGCGAGTGTGGTGCGAGGGCAGCATTCGCGCTTAGGGAGAAGGGTTATGAAGGTGACATCGCGCTCATTGGTGCGGAGCCGCATCTGCCTTACGAGCGACCGCCGCTCTCGAAGGACGGCCTAGCCGGGCAGTTCGGCCCCAAATACGTCGCCGACGCTGAACGCTACCAGTCAGCCGGGATCAAGGTGCTTACAGACGCGACCGTTGAGGCCATCGATCGTGGTGCCAAGACGGTGCGGATCGTTGACGGGCGGCAACTCTCCTACGACAAATTGCTGCTGGCGACCGGTGCAAGACCCAGGCCATTGTCGGGCTTGCCACAGACAGCACCGCTTATCCGGATGCTCCGGACGCACGCGGATGCTGCCGCCATCCGCTCAAAGATCGCACCGGGCAAGGTGCTTGCCATTATCGGTGGCGGGTTTATCGGCCTGGAACTCGCCGCGACCGCCCGCAAGCTCGGCGCAGATGTCGTCCTCCTCGAGGGCCTGCCACGGGTGCTTTCTCGTGGCGTGCCGGAAGAAATCGCCGCCGTTGTTGCCGAACGCCATCGACTGGAAGGCGTAGATATCCGCTGCAATGCCAGTATCGCCGGCATCGAAGAACGCGAGGACAAGGTCGAAATCAAGCTTGCCGACGGAGGCATCCTTGTCGCCGACCTGGTCGTGATCGGCATTGGAGCCGTGCCGAACACGGCCTTGGCCGAGGCTGCCGGTCTTGCCATCGACAATGGCATCGCCGTCGATGAGAGGCTTTGCACCTTAGACCCTGACATCTTTGCGGCCGGCGATTGCTGCTCCTATCCTCTCAGGCACTATGATAACAGGCGGATAAGGCTTGAAGCCTGGCGAAACGCGCAGGATCAAGGAACGCTTGCCGCGGCCAACCTGATGGGGGCTGCCGAGACGATTGCGAGCGTGCCGTGGTTCTGGTCGGATCAATATGACCTGACGCTGCAGATCGCCGGCCTTGCCGATGGTGCTGTGATGACGGTGCAGCGGGACCTTGGCGATGGCGCCTTCATTCTCTTTCATCTTGACGCCAACGGTCGACTGATCAGCGCGAGCGGCATCGGCACAGGAAACGCGATCGCTCGCGACATCCGCCTTGCCGAGATGCTCATTGCTGCCGGGAAAACGCCGGATCCGCAGGCGCTCGGCTCAATCGACACCAAGCTGAAGGCGCTGCTCGCCGCCTGAGGCATGATGCTTTTTCCGTCCATCATAACAACGACCGATATCCGGAGATCCTGATGCGAAACCGTCGCCCGACCGTTGCCGACCTTCTTTCGATGAAAGGCAAGAGGCAGTTGACGATGCTGCGGGTCGAAACACTTGATGAGGCGGAGGCAGCCGAAGCCGCCGGCATCGACCTGGTCTCCGTGCCGCCGGCGCTGCTCGGGCCCGAGTTCCGCGAAGTTGCCCCGACTTGTTTTGCCTTTCCAGGCCTCGAATATGGCGATCTCGTCACGGCGGATGAATATATCCGCGCCGCGTTCAAGGCGCTCAAGGCGGGAGGCGACGCGGTTTACTGCGCGGCAAGCCTCTCTACCGTTCGCCGCATGCGCGAAGAGGGCATCCCGGTCTGCGGTCATGTCGGCCTCATCCCCTCCAAAGCTACCTGGACAGGCGGGTTTCGCGCCGTCGGCAAAACGGCGGCAAGCGCCATCGAGATCTGGCGCCAGGTAAAGGCGCTGGAAGGGGCAGGCGCCTTTGCCGCGGAGATCGAAGTGGTGCCGGGCGAGGTCGCCGCCGCGATCAGCGTGAAAACGTCGATGCTCATGCTGTCGATGGGAGCCGGCACGGGCTGCGACGCACAGTACCTCTTCAGCGATGACGTGCTCGGCGCCAATCGTGGCCACGTTCCCCGTCACGCAAAAATCTACCGCAACTTCACCGCCGAGTATGAGCGCCTGCAGCGCGAGCGCATCGCCGCCTTCACGGAGTTTGCCGAAGACGTCCGTTCCGGCGCCTATCCCGACAAAGGCCATCTTGTCGGGATCGACAAAGCGGAACTGAGCGCGTTTCTATCGGATCTGGAACGGGTCTAGGCTGGGGAGTTGCCTTGCCTTGCTCGATCGGGTTGGTGTATTCAGCGTGTCTGATTATTTCCCACGATGCAGCACCGGATCTCCACTTGAACGCGTTCGTCCAGGGTACCCTGACTTTTCTCGCCATTCTTGCGGTCGTCTACGCCGCGACGGTGCTCGTTTATTTTGCGCTCGGCTACGGCATCACCTGGCTCAACGATCGCAACCCGGAGCGGCGCATCCAGAAGGGGCGGCGTGGGGAAAAACGCAAAGGCGTCGAGATCCGCCAGAGCATGGCGTCCATCCTCGTGACCTGCACGTCCGTTGCGATAGGTCTCTTTGCCCAGTATCAGGGCTGGACATTATTCGCACCCTGGGCCTTCAACTGGTGGACGGCGGTGCCGCTCTTCCTGCTCTGCATGGTGCTGTTCGACGCCTGGTTTTATTTCGCGCACCGGCTGCTGCACACCAAGCTGTTCTACAAATATCACCTGCTGCATCATCGAAGCGTCGCCCCGACCGTGTGGAGCAACGATTCCATCGGCCTCGTGGATACGGCCCTGTCGCAAGGCTTTTACGCTGTCATCGCCTTTGTGGTGCCGTTTCCGCCGCTGATCCTGCTGGCGCACAGGCTGTTCGACCAGATCAACGGCACATTCGGCCATGCGGGTTTCGAATATTTTGCCTCGCCGACGGCGCGCTACCCTTGGCCGCTGCTCTGCACCACCTATCACGATCAGCATCACGCCGAGTTCAAATACAACTACGCGAACTATTTCTCCTTCTGGGACCGCGTGCTCGGCACGATCTCACCGGTCTATGACCGGCGGGTGGAGACGTTCGAGGGCGAAGCGCCGGCCATCAGCCTCAAGCGGCCGTCGCAGTCGTCTCCTGCACAAGAGGCGACGGCAACCCCTGATCGGTAGTTTACGGCCAGGGCCGCAACGCCATTTTCTTTGATATCCGAGTTCGTTAGGTGATTTTTCTCGTTCCGCAAACAACCTAAGATCACCGTGCCTCGTCGTCTCCGATATCGGCCATTAGGGTTCATCCAACCTGCCGCCTCTATTCCACCGGAGATACCCATGAAGAAACTGCTGATCGCAGGCGCTGCCTTTGTCGCGCTCCTGAGTGGCCCGGCCCTCGCCGAAGCGCCGACCACCCTTCTCAATGCCTCCTACGATGTTGCGCGGGAAGTCTTTGCGGCTGAGAATGAGGCTTTCATCAAGGCGCACCCGGGCATCACCGTCGACCAATCGCATGCCGGCACCTCGAAGCAGGCGCGCGCGATCGTCGAAGGCCTGGAGGCTGATGTCGTGACCTTCAATCAGGTCACCGATATCGACTTCCTGGCAAAGAACGGCTTCGTCGCCGAGGGTTGGCAGAAGGAGTTTCCGAACAACGCTTCGCCCTTCTATTCCTTCCCGTCCTTCCTGGTACGCGCAGGCAACCCGAAAGGCATCAAGGATTGGGGTGATCTGGCGCGTGACGACGTGAAGGTGGTCTTCCCGAACCCGAAGACATCGGGCAATGCGCGCTACACCTATCTGGCGGCAACGGCCTATGCCAAGGAAGCCTTCAAGGACGATCCGGCCAAGGTGACCGAATTCGTCAAGAAGATCTTCGACAACGTTCCGGTTTTCGATACCGGTGGGCGTGCTGCAACCACGACCTTCGTCGAGCGCGAAATCGGCGACGTGATCATCACTTTCGAGGCTGAAACGCGTTCGATTGCCAAGCAGTACGGTACCGACAAGTTCGAAAGCGTTGTTCCTTCCGTCAGCCTGCTTGCGGAATTCCCGGTCGCCGTTGTCGACAAGGTCGCCGACAAGCGCGGCTCGCGTGAATTGGCAAAGTCCTATCTCGATTTCCTCTATACCGAAGAGGGCCAGAAGATCGCCGCTGAATATGGCCACCGCGTCCACAACGAAAAAGTGACGGCCGAATTCAAGGGTCAGTTTCCGGAGATCCGCCTGGTAACGGTCGAGGACGCCTTTGGGGGCTGGGGCAAGATCAAGGACGAACACTTCGCTGCCGGTGCTGCGCTCGACCAGATCTACGGCAATCGCTAACGAGCGATAACAAACCGAACCTTTGCCCGGCGAGTTCTGCTCGCCGGGTTCTGCCATGAATGAAAGCCGTGCCGCCGTGGAGGCGATCCCTTGAAACGCAATGTCCTGCCCGGTCTGCCTTTGTCGCTGGGCATCACCCTCTTTTATGTCGGACTAATCGTCGTGTTGCCCTTGGCGGCTCTTGTCTTCAAGGCGGCGAGTCTTGGGCCGGCTGAATACTGGGCGATCATCTCTTCCCCGCGCGCCGTCGCCAGTTACCGCGTCACCGTACTTTCAGCACTTGTCGCCACCGCCTTCAACCTCGTCTTCGGCCTGGCGCTTGCCTGGGTTCTCGTTCGCTACCGCTTTCCCGGACGTCGGATCATCGACGCGATCGTCGATCTGCCTTTCGCTTTGCCGACGGCCGTTGCCGGTGTCGCCTTGACGACGCTCTTTGCATCGAACGGCTGGTTCGGTTCACTTCTGGCGCCCCTCGGCATCAAGGTGGCCTACACACCGCTCGGCATCATGGTGGCCATGTGCTTCACCAGTCTGCCCTTCATCGTCCGCACGGTGCAGCCAGTGCTTGAAGACCTCGACCCCGCACTGGAAGAAGCCGCGCAATCGCTCGGTGGATCGGATCGCGCCATCTTCCTGCGCGTCATCCTGCCCCTGCTGATGCCGGCACTGCTTGCCGGCCTTTCACTATCCTTTGCCCGGTCGCTCGGCGAGTTCGGGGCGATCATCTTCATCGCCGGCAATCAGCCGATGGAAACTGAAATCACCGCATTGCTCGCCTTCATCCGGCTTGAGGAATACGACTACCAGGCGGCAGCTGCCATCGCCTCGGTGCTGTTGATCACCGCCTTCCTGATGCTGGCTGCCACCAATCTCCTGCAGGCGCGTGCCTTGCGCTACACCGCGAGGTCTTGACGATGACACCGACCAGACGCAGACCGCCGCGCGTCGGCGACGGGCCGATCGTTCGCCGCGTGCTGATTGGTACGACGCTGTTCTTCGGCGCCATTCTGGTGCTCGCACCGCTGATCGTGATTGCCGTCGAAGCCTTCGGGCAAGGTTTGAAGGCCTATGCGGCGACCATCGCTCATCCCGATACGCGTCACGCCATGTTCATGACGGTTGCAACCGCCTTGATCGCCGTGCCCGTCAACACCGCCTTTGGTCTCGCCGCCGCCTGGGCGATCACCAAGTTTGATTTCTGGGGAAGGCGCGCTCTTCTTGTTGTGATCGAGATCCCGTTCTCGATCTCGCCGATCGTTGCCGGCGTCGCCTACCTCTTCGTTTACGGTCTGCAAGGGCTGTTCGGTCCGATGCTGGAAGCGGCTGATATCAAGATCCTCTTCGCGTTGCCGGGGATCGTCCTTGCCTCAATGTTCGTGACAGCACCCTTCGTCGCGCGCGAGCTTATCCCGTTGATGCAGGCGCAGGGCAGGGACCTCGAAGAGGCGGCAACTTCCCTCGGGGCGTCAGGCTGGCGCACGTTCTTTTCCGTCACGCTTCCCAATGTGAAATGGGCACTGCTTTACGGCGTCGTTCTCTGCAACGCCCGTGTCATGGGTGAGTTTGGCGCAGTGTCGGTTGTCTCCGGCAATATCCGCGGTCAGACCAACACGCTGCCGCTCCATATCGAGCTGCTCTATCACGACTACCAGGCGGCCGGCGCTTTTGCTGCCGCCTCGATCCTGGCGACGCTTGCCGTCGTCACCATCATTGCCAAGGTCGCGCTCGAGCGCCGCGGTGCCGGCCGTCGGCCGGCGCTTGGCTCCGTGGCCAAAGAACAAAACGCAGGAACCCGCCCATGAAGATCCGTCTCGACCAGGTCGTAAAGACGTTCGACACGTTCCGCGCCGTGCACGGAGTCTCGCTCGACATCGAGAGCGGACAACTGGTGGCACTCCTTGGTCCTTCGGGCTCTGGCAAGACGACAATCCTGCGCATGGTGGCCGGGCTCGAATATGCCGATGGCGGCCACATCTACTTCGGCGATCAGGACGCGACCGACATCCCGGTCCGCGACCGCGGCGTCGGCTTCGTCTTTCAGCACTATGCGCTCTTTCCGCACATGACGGTCGCCGAGAACATCGCCTTCGGCATGAAGGTCTCCAAGACCAGGCGCAGCAAGCCCGAAATCGCCACGCGTGTTCTGGAACTGCTGCGGCTGGTCAGGCTCGAGGGCCTTGGCGACCGCTTTCCCGGCCAGATTTCCGGCGGCCAGCGTCAGCGCGTGGCACTTGCCCGCGCTCTGGCAGTTGATCCGAAAGTGCTACTTCTTGACGAACCCTTCGGTGCACTTGATGCCAACGTTCGCCGAGACCTGCGGCGCTGGCTTCGCGAGATCCACAATGAGCTCGGCATTACCACCCTGTTCGTGACGCACGATCAGGAGGAGGCGCTCGACCTCGCCGACCGCGTCGTCATCCTCGATCAAGGCAGGATTGTGCAGGAGGGAACGCCGGCTGAAGTGTGCCGACATCCGGGGTCGGCTTTTGTCATGCAGTTTCTAGGAGACGTGAACAAGTTTCCAGGCGTCGCACGAGACGGTTTCGTTTTTATCGGCGAGACGGCCACCGGGATTGCGTCCAGCGAAGTTGGTCCTGTTGAGGTATTCGTAAGGCCACGGGATGTGGTTTGGCAGAAGGATGGGGGAGGAATTCCGGTGGAGATCGAACGTTTCCTCCATCGGCCCGATGGATTGACCGTCGTTGCCACGACCAAAGACGCTATCCGAGTGGAGTTTGAAATCCCTGAGCAAGTTGAACCAGATCTGTCTCAGGGGGCTGGGATTATCCTTAGGAACCCGCAGGTTTTCCCGAGAGGTGTTTAAATCGGGTGCGCGTGCAAGACCTTAAAAAGCGGCGAATTAACCGGCGTCGGAGACCCGGCGCAAGTATCATGCTGAACCGATCTTCACAAAAGTGGGGAGAGACATGTCTCCTACAGAACATCGCAGTGAGATCGAGAAGAGAAGATCACCGAGTTTTGGCGATCAGCGGAGCCGGCGGCGTAGCGCAACGATAATCGGCGCGCGGCGGTGAGCGGAATTCCGGCCGTTTGTCCTTACCCAAGCGCCTGCGCGGTAAGATTAGGACAACGGCCTTAGGTCTTCACAGCCTCCCTTTCTAGGGAGGACACCTACGCCGCCGATTTTGCGGACGTCATTACCATGTCAACGTGAATGTTTCCGAAGGGGCATGTAAGTGCGCCACGTTCATTACGCTCGATTAGTCCTAGATTGACGAGCACCGCAGCGTCTTCATGCACACGCTTGACATCTCGTCCTAGCCGGCGCGCAAGTTCACGGACTCCGATCGTTCCACTCCTGAGAAGCTCGTTCAGCATCTCCCATCGACGTTCGGTAAGGTGGGAGAAAAACGCTCCGGGAGTAGCAAAATTCAGCGTCTCGCCCTGATAGGTCCCGGTGGCAAGACCCACCTTGGCCTTCTCTCCGGCGGCGCGCAGGGCCGATTTCCAATCGGTGTTCGTCGTGATGGTCAATGTCCTCATGACTGCCTCCGTTTTTCGATCTCGGACATGAAGTCCTCAATGAGTTGCTCAAGCGACGTGAACTGGTAAGGATACTCCTTGCCGTCCAGATGCATATGATCACCCTTGCCGCGCTCGTTATCGAAACCGACGACGCGCTCGTGGTTTCGAATATAGACCATGCGATACTTGAAACCGTGCGTGGTCGGGGGAACGGGTTCCGGCACCTTCCAGACGACAAACTGGATAATGCTGCCGTCTGCTTCAACGTTTTTGTGCTCGGTGATTTTTTGCGCATCCATGTTGGCTAGTATGCCAACAATCGCCGCTGTTGTCAATCTAGCCAACGCTGCGTTGTTCTATAATAGATCGCTGTCTTCCCTGTGTACCGGCAGGAGTATCATAGAAGGGCCTATGCCGAAGATGCCAGTAATGCCCCCCGGGCGACGCCCCCAACGGTGAGCACAAGAAGCAATTTCATGCTCGAACAATTTCAGAAGCTCCGTCGTTGGCGCCACTTTCATTTCTTCAAGCGCGTCATCGAATGAAGTTCGCAGGGGGCGAGGCCAGCCGTTCGTCGCGAGCCTTCGTGCACGCGCAGATCTTACGGGCGTCTACATTGTGTGCTTGGAAAGATCGCCTAATTTAATTGGTGCGGAAGGCCAATTTATCGACCACGCAACGATCACGACGCCGACAGGCGTGCCTCAGCAAAGCGGTCGGCGGCTTCTTCCAGCACCTCTTCTGCCCACTGGTTGAGACTCTTTCCCGAAAGCTCGGCAGCAAGAGCTGCTCGGCGATGGACTGCGGGAGCGACACGAAACATCATCTTCCCAGAATAGGGTCTCTGCGGCTCTCTGCTTTCTTTCCTGCAGGTCTCGAGGTAATCATCGACGGCCTCATGGAAGGCCTTCTTCAGTTCAGCGACGCTGTCACCGTGAAAGCCGATTACATCGGAGATACCTGCAATCCTGCCGAAAAACATTTCGTCCTCAGCGTCGAATTCGATGCGAGCGTGATACCCGTTGTAAGTCATGGCGTTCATGGCGTTACTCCAATCTGCATCAGGAACTCGCGAGCATCGCGCACCTGATAACGCTTTGCTTCCTTGTCCGGATGAGGTCGATGGAAGCTCGCAAGGTGACGCTTGCAGATTATGCAAGCGCAAACTCAATAACTTCGTGAATTGGATCGAGCTGAGTACGCAGAAAAGTCCTACGCACATGTGCGGCTGTCAGGGCCGGAGCGTAGCACGGCTTCGTCATTGTCCGACCAGCGCACCAGCCGCTTACCGGCGGCTTCGCAGACGGCCAGCCGAAACGAAAACCAGGAACCGCGCCACCTGCGCTTCGTGGCGGTCCCCCACGTCTTGTTGACTGCTTTTCGAGAACCTTTCGGGCCGCTTGGTGCCTATATCCGGCAAGATCTTCGGCGCTGCTTTCTCGAGATCCACGACGAGTTGGGCATGACCACCCTATTTGCATTTCACGATCAGAAGGAAGCGCCGGACCTCGCCAACCGGGTGCTCCTCGACCAAAGCCGGATTGTGGTACGCCCACAGAAGTCTGCCGCGCGCCGAGGTTGGAAGGCTGACGATCAAGTTGGCACCTGCCTGAAACAATATTGGAGGCATGGATATCCGGTTTGCGCAGATAACCGGAATTATGAGTTAAATTTCATTCAAAGCTCTGGCATAAGCGGCATACCGACTCCGGTTTCGCTGAATTGCAAGATAGAGAATGATGGCTAACGCTTCACAGGTCGAATTCAAGGTGCCGCTCAAGGCTGCGCCGGGAGCTTATGCCGACCGTCCTGTCGTTCTAACGGTTAAGGATCCAGGGCACCGTCTGGGTCTGCGCCCGCGCTTGGCGTTGCATCGTAAGGGCCGAGTACCAGCTACGGTTTTCCGCTCTTTCCTGGTGAACAGCAAAGGCCGTGGACGGTTTTATGGATGGCTGCCGGTGCAATTCGAAGGCGCAACGCTTGTCGCCGATGAGGCAACAGCGGAAATATCCGCGGACGTTACCCCGAAAATAAACGTGCGGCGGCTTTCGCTGCTCGAGATCGGGATTATCCTGGTTCTGCGACGGCCCTTGTTCATTCTTCGTATTCTTCGTCTCCTTATGGCGCGCAATGTGAAAGGCGCCACGTTTCGCTTTGCCAGGCAGGTCGACGCTTTGTCGGCGCCGAGCTATGACGAATGGATCGACGCCCAGCAGGCTGCAGAGTGTGCGGAGATGCCAGTTCCCCCGGAAGACTGGCCAACAAAACCTTTCGTGTTTGTTTCCATTGAGGACGGCACGGAAAAGGCTCTCGCCGAAACACGTGCCTCACTTAGCGCGCAGACCTGGTGCGACTATGCCGAGATGCCGGCCAGTGAGGCAGCAAGGTTCAAGAATGAGGACGAGCAGGAGACCCGACCGCAACTATGGATGCGGCTTCCCGCAGGTGTGCGTCTGGCGCCGCGTGCTTTGGAGAGGCTTGCGCAACCCTTCGCTTTCTCGTCTTCGGTGGCCGCGGTTTATAGCGACGAGGATCGTGTCAGCAAGCTTGGTCGCCGGATCGATCCGTTCTTCAAGCCGGCTTGGAATCCGCCACTTGCTTACTCCGGTTGGCTCCCATTGGACGGCGCCCTTGTCCGCTTGGCCGACCTGCCGGAGGGCTTGGACCTCGAGAATATGCCGTTGGGCGAGGTGATCGCCAAAGCTGCAAAGGGCCGCCGCGGTGCGGTCCTTCATGTGCCGCGGGTGCTCTTGCATAGAGACGCTCCATACCAACGAACGATGAGACCTGTGCGACATAAAGCGGATGCAGCTGAGGTGCCCAAGGTGAGCGTCATCATCCCGACGCGCGATCGGGCGGATCTGCTTGAGGCGTGCCTGAAGGGGCTTTTTGAAAGCACCGATGGCGTTGATCTGGATGTTATTGTCATCGACAATGACAGCAGCGATCCCGCAGCTCTGGCCCTTATGGACCGCTATGAAAAGGCTGGGCGTATCCGTCGTCTGCCGCTGCCAGGTGGGTTCAATTTTTCAAGCGCCTGCAATCTTGGTGTCGAAGCCTCGCGCCATGAACTCATCCTATTACTCAACAATGACGTCGAACCATTGCAGCCCGGATGGCTTTCGAATCTTGCTCGCGAGTTGGATGATCCGGATGTTGGCGCTACGGGCAGCCTACTGTTTTTCCCGGATGGTTACGTGCAACACGGCGGTGTAACGCTCGGGGCGGGGACGGTTGCTCGGCACAGCTTTCATTTCCTGCACCCGCGATCCGGTGAGGACAATGGCCTCCTGCGTGAACGGCGGGAGATCTCTGCGGTCACCGCGGCTTGCCTGCTGACACGCAAGAGCCTTTGGATGCAAATTGGTGGCATGGATGAGAGCAATTTGACCGTTGCGTTCAACGATGTCGACTACTGCGTCAAGGTGCGGAAGGCGGGATGCACGATTGTCTGGACACCTGATAGCGCCATGCTGCACAGGGAATCGGTCTCTCGAGGTGCGGACAATACACCTGAAAAGCTGCGCCGCTTCGCGCGCGAGGAACAGACTGTGTATCAGCGGTGGGGCGATATCTTGCGGAATGATCCGTATCACAACCCCAATCTCTCCCTGATCGCGGAGGATTTTGTTCTCGAGGCTCGCCCGCGCGATCTATCTCCGAGGTCATCAGGTTGACGGATCTCAGAGAACGAGTTGCCCTATGGATCGAGCGCAAGCTGCCGCGACCGCAACTGAGGCCCGGAGCGACCGGTCGCCCACGTGGGCCTGTCAAACGAATCATTGTCTTTGGGCGCATGCCGAACCCGACCTTCGACTATTACTTCGCGGCACGGCTCGAGGCGCCCGGCATGCCCCCGTCTGAGGCCGTCGACATCAGGCATGGCAATCTTGCAGACCTTGATGCAGAGGGCGCCTTCATCATCATCTGTCGCTATGCGTCACCCGACGTGCTGACTTGGCTGGATGCCAATGCCGACCGATTGTCCGGTGTGGGGCTCTTTCTCGACGATGACATACCGGCGGTAGTAACGGGCCGAGATGCGAGTCTGCGCTATCGCCTGGTTCTGTGTTTTCGAGCACTGTGGCCGCTGCGCCGCCTCAGTCGCCATCTCGATATTGTCTGGGCCTCGACACCGCATTTGGCTTCGACATTGCAGTTGGAGGACGTTCAGGTGTTGCCTCCAGCGCCTCCCGAGAGATTGTGGAGGCCGCGATCGAACAAGTATGGTTCTTTGGAGCCGATATCAGACCGAGTCGTAATCGCTTATCACGCGACAGGCGTTCACCTCGAAGAACATCGTTTTCTGCGTCCGATCATTGAGGAAATCTTAGAGAAACGGCCGCAGGTAGACTTTGAAGTTTTCGCTGACGAGCGCGCAGAACCCCTTTGGAGAAATCTTCAAAGAGTCACAATCCGGAGGCCGCTGCCATGGCAGGAGTATGTCGAAGACGCCGAGAACCGTAGTATAGATATTTTGCTTGTTCCGTTGGCGCCGTCTCGTGTCAATGACAGCCGAGCCCCGACGAAGCGCATCGACGTATCCAGATATGGCGCGGCAGGACTGTTTTCGGAGGGGCAAGTATTTGGATCCCCGATTACCGGCGGTGAGGTTAAGGTTCGGAATATGAGGGATGACTGGCTATGCGCTTTATTGCATTTGATTGAGCAAAAGCACTTGCGCGTTGCAGCTGCGGCGGCGACGCATCGTGCAGTCGCGGAAATGAGCGACTGCGTCGCTCGAAATGACGTCTTTCAATCAACTTTCGCTTTGTATCGAACAGATGTATTCGGGGTGGGTCAGCGGTGAACGAAAGGACCTAGGTTCCAAGCAAGTTCGGCGAGGAAGCGGCCGTTGGACGCTTCAATGAAGGCCCTATCAGTCGGCTTGTCTCGGCGTGGACACGAACTCCGTCCCCTAATCGATGCGGATCGTCTTCGGCGCTATCTGCTGCCAACGCCGGTCGAGGTACTGTCCGTGTTTGCGCGGCAGCGAGAATTCCTGCTTGAGCAGAGCCTTGGTGACGATTGCCGAAATGCTGGCCGGGCTCGCGATCGGGACGGCGTTCGATGCTGCGACTGCTACCGGCCCAGAAAGTTTGTTCGTGGCGCTTTGCGTATCAAAAGCGCCATCGGCGTCGTTTATTCAGCAAATCCGAGTCACACTGATGGAACACTTTACAGTTGATGACTTAGTCGCTAGGCAGAGGCCTTCCTATTGGAGGAGGGCACAATGCTATTTAAGAGATTGTCTATCTCTGACGTGCTTTTGATTGAGCCGAAGAAGTTTGGTGATTCTCGTGGCTACTTCATGGAGACATTCCGCGCGAGCCTCTTCGAGGCTGAGGTGGGTGATTTTAGGTTTGTTCAGGACAATCGGTCGGTTTCTGCCGAGGTCGGCACGGTGCGCGGATTGCATTTCCAGCTCAATCCGTTTGCCCAGGGCAAGTTGGTTTCTTGCGCAACCGGCGCATTGCTGGATGTGGCGGTCGATATCCGAACGGGCTCGCCGACCTATGGTAAACATGTAGCCGTGGAACTCACGCCCGATAACGGCAAGCAGCTCTGGGTGCCACCGGGCTTTGCACATGGTTTCTGTACTCTGCTGCCGGATACTACGATCAGTTACAAGGTGACTAACTATTACAGCGCCGAGCATGATCGCGGTCTGCTGTGGAACGATCCGGCGATCGGGATCGACTGGCCGGTCACAGCCGACAAGGCGCACCTTTCCGCCAAGGACGAGAACCAGCCGAAACTCGCTGATTTACAGGCGAATTTCGTTTTTGCGTGAGCGGCCGCAGTTGCCGCCAAGATTAATGAATTGAACGGAGATTGGGACGTAATGCGAGTCGTTGTTACGGGTGGTGCAGGGTTTATTGGGTCGGCTGTCGTGAGGCATCTCGTCCTGGATAAGGGCTATGAGGTTCTCAATATCGACAAACTGACCTATGCCGGCACGGAGACGTCGGTAAAGGTGGTCGGCAACCACCCCGGATATCGGTTCCTGAAAGCCGATATCTGTGATCGCAAGGCGATCTCGAACGCGTTGGCGAGCTTTAAGCCCGACCGTATCATGCATCTGGCGGCCGAAAGCCACGTAGATCGGTCGATCACCGGCGCCAAAGATTTCGTCGACACAAATGTGATAGGCGCCTTCACTATGCTGGAATGCGCCCGCCAGTATTGGTTGACGCTGGACGCCCAGGAGAAAGAGGCGTTTCGGTTCCTGCATGTCTCGACCGATGAGGTTTATGGTTCGCTTGGCGACGAAGGACTGTTTACCGAAGTGACGCCTTATGACCCGAGTTCGCCCTATTCGGCTTCGAAGGCCGCATCCGATCACTTGGCCAAGGCCTGGGCACGCACCTACGGGCTGCCGGTGGTGGTATCGAACTGCTCCAACAATTACGGACCGCATCATTTCCCCGAGAAACTAATCCCGTTGATGATTCTCAACGCACTCGACGGAAAGCCGTTGCCGGTCTATGGCAATGGCGCAAACATACGCGACTGGCTTTACGTCGAGGATCACGCCCGGGCGCTCGACATCATTGCCGAGCGAGGCCGGATCGGTGAGACCTACAACGTCGGTGGACGCAATGAACGTCGCAACATCGACGTGGTGACTCGCATCTGCGAATTGATGGACAGCTTGCGCCCTAAGCCTGAATCCCATTCCAGTCTGATCACCTATGTCACGGACCGCCCGGGACACGACGCCCGCTATGCGATCGACGCGAGCAAGCTCGAGAAAGAGCTGGGCTGGACGGCGCGGGAGAACTTCGACACCGGCATCGAGAAGACTGTGCGCTGGTATTTGGAGAACGAATGGTGGTGGGCTCCGCTCCGAAGGGGGTATGACGGCGATCGCCTTGGGCTGCTTGATGCCGACAAGAAAGCAAGCGCATGACCGCTGTGCACACGAGTACCGACCGCCAGCGCATGGTGGTGACCGGGCGGGAAGGACAGGTCGTTCGGTCTCTGCTCGAACGTGGTGAAACGGACGGGCGCTTCGAGATTGTTGCTCTGGGGCGGCCGGAGCTCGACCTTTCCATGCCGGAGACGGTCGAGGCGGCATTGCGTCAGACCAAACCGAATGTGATCGTCTCGGCGGCTGCCTACACGGCCGTCGATAAGGCTGAAAGCGACGAAGAGGCCGCGACGGTCATCAACGGGATTGCTCCAGGTAAAATTGCTGAGGTTGCGGCTGCACTTGGTGTTCCGGTCATTCATCTTTCGACCGACTATGTTTTCGACGGCAGTAAATCCTCACCCTATCTGGAAAGCGATCCGGTTGCGCCGATCGGCGCTTACGGACGCTCGAAGCTAGCGGGCGAACAAGCGGTCGCTGCCGCGGCCACCAATCATGCGATCCTGCGCACCGCTTGGGTCTACAGCCCCTTCGGCAAGAATTTCCTGAAGACGATGTTGACGCTCGCCGAAACCCGCGACCACTTAAATGTGGTCGATGACCAGATCGGCAACCCGACTTCGTCACTCGATATCGCCGACGCCGTTCTCACCGTTGCCGCCAATCTCCTCGCGAGTAACGATCGGGCTCTGCGTGGCACTTTCCACATGACAGGAGCAGGTGAGGCGAGCTGGGCCGATTTTGCCGTTGAGATCTTCGCTCGGTCCGCCCAGGTCAACGGTGTCACGGCTGAGATCGGTCGCATTCTGTCGAGCGCCTATCCGACACCGGCAAAACGTCCGGCCAATTCGCGCCTCGACTGCAGCCTTCTTGAAGCCCGGCACGGCGCAAAACTTCCCGACTGGAGACAGTCTACTGCAAACATCGTCGAGCGACTTGCTCGAGTTAAGTACTAGGGGCAATACTCATGAAGGGCATTATTCTTGCCGGCGGCAGCGGCACCCGGCTTCATCCTATGACTAAGGTCGTTTCGAAGCAATTGATGCCGATCTATGACAAGCCAATGATCTTTTATCCTCTGTCGACACTGATGCTCGCCGGCATCCGTGAGATTCTGATTATCTCGACGCCCACTGACATTCCGCAATTCGAGCGCCTGCTCGGTGACGGTTCGCAATGGGGCATCAGCGTCAGCTACGCGGTCCAGCAATCGCCGGACGGTCTGGCTCAGGCCTACATTATCGGCGCGCATTTCATTGGCGACAGCCCATCATGCTTGGTCCTTGGCGACAACATCTTCTACGGCCACGGCATTACTGATCTGCTGACGAATGCCATCAGCCGGCCCAAGGGGGCGACCGTCTTTGCCTACCACGTCAACGATCCCGAGCGTTACGGCGTCGTCGAATTCGACAAAGGTAATCGGGCAATCTCCATCGACGAAAAGCCGACAAAGCCACGCTCCCGTTGGGCCGTCACGGGGCTTTATTTCTACGACAAGGACGTCGTCGAGATCGCCGCCAAGCTCAAACCTTCGCCGCGCGGCGAGCTTGAGATCACCGACGTCAATCGCGCCTATCTGGAACGCGGTGAATTGCAGGTCGAACAGATGGGCCGCGGTTACGCCTGGTTCGACACGGGGACGCCCGACAGCCTTTTAGAAGCTTCCGAGTTCGTCGCGACGCTCGAACGACGTCAGGGCTTCAAGATCTCCTGCCCCGAGGAAATCGCATTCCACATGGGCTTCATCGACCGAGACGGCCTCATCAGCCTGGCAGACGCCTATGGCAAAAGCGCGTACGGAAAATATCTCAGGGAAAAGGTATTGGCGGAGACATTCTAGAATCACCGCGGTTTTGGTAGGGGTGCAGCTCGTGTATTTAGAGGACAAAAAAGGTTTCCTTTACACGCATCGGAAAACAGAAGGCCACATCAGTTGAAAGTACCTCGCATTGCACGGAAGTTTTGGCGTTGGCTAACTCCCAGCCGGCCAAGGAAGACTCCGTTCGAGAACCGGGTCGATCACCTGAAAACCTACACATTCTACGAGCCGTCGGGAGGGCGCCCGCCTATCGACAGCATGGATCCAAAACGCCTGCGCATTACGTGGGTAATTCCGGATTTCGTGCCGGGCGCGGGTGGGCATATGACGATATTCCGGATAGCTAGTTATCTCGAACGATTCGGGCATAACGTAGAGTTTCTCGTCCAGAACCCGGAGGTCAACAAGACCGAGGCGGAAACGCGGGAGATGATCAACACGCATTTTCAGCCTTTTGCAGGGAATGTCAGGCTCTTCAGAGGATTTACTCCTGACGCGACCGGTGATGCTTTGATTGCTACAGATCGCTTCACTTGTTATCCCGTCAACGCAATGGGGCGTTTCACCAGGAAGTTCTATTTCGTTCAAGACTTTGAGCCGGCTTTCTATCCAGCAGGCACTGAAGCGCTTTTGACCGAAGAAACCTACAATTTCAATTTCGATTGCCTTTGCGCCGGAGACTGGCTTCACAAAAAGATGTCGGAAGACTTTGGGCGCTGGTCGATGTCGTGGCCATTGGCCCCTGATACAACAATCTACAGCTTGGCCTCTGCTCCAATAGCGAGACAGCCGGCGCGCATCGCTCTTTACGCGCGTTATGTTACCCCCCGTCGTGCGGTCGAGCTTGCCTTCATGGCGTTGGAGATCCTTCATCGGCGCGGTGTCCACTTCGAAGTGGATTTCTTTGGATGGAAGCTCGGCGAACTTGATGTGCCTTTCGCTTACCGTGATCGCGGCATTTTGACGGGCGGCGAACTTGCCGAGCTTTATCGTGAAGCGACGATTGGCGTCGTTTTCTCGGCAACCAATCATTCGCTGGTCAACAAGGAAATGATGGCTTGCGGCCTTCCTGTGATCGATCTCGATCTCGATACTGTGCGCTCGATCTTCCCGAGAGAGGTTATGGCTTTTGCCAAACCGACTCCCGAAGGCATCGCCGACTCGATGGAGCAACTCCTGTTGAACCCGCAGGAATGCGAGCGGCTGCGAAAATGCGCATTGTCTTACGTCCAGGATTTTGACTGGGAAAAAACTGCTCGCATGGTGGAGGCCGCCATCAGGGAACGCGTCAAATTAGCCGTTGAGGGGAGCATTCATTGAAGGCGACGTATCGTTGCGCCGTAGTTATCCCAGCGAAAAACGCCATGCGCTTTTTGCCAAAGGTGCTCGATAAGGTACTTGGTCAGCGTACTCCCTGGCCTTTCGAGGTCATCGTCATTGATTCCGGATCCAAGGACGGAACGATCGAATATCTTCGCAAACTGAAGGGAATTCGGCTGGTCGAAATCGCGTCAAACGAATTTGGTCATGGCCGGACCCGCAATCTTGGTGTTCAACTGGCCGACGCAGAGTTCGTTGCGTTTCTTACGCATGACGCAGAGCCTTTCGACGAGAACTGGCTGGCAAATCTGGTGATGGTCGCTGAACAGGATCCCGCAATCGCCGGAGTTTTCGGCCGTCATATCGCTTACCCGACAGCGTCACCATTTACCAAAAACGATATGGATCGTCATTTCGAAGGTTTCCTCGCCCATCCTCTGATCGTCTCTCGAGATCTGGATCGCGTCAGATATGAGTCCGATGAGGGGTGGCGGCAGTTTCTGCATTTTTACTCCGACAATAATTCGCTGATGCGGAAGTCTGTCTGGGAGACGCTCCCTTATCCTGACGTAGAGTTTGCCGAAGACCAAATATGGGCGAGAAACATCATAGAACTGGGCTATCGCAAGGCCTATGCTCCAGATGCCGTTGTGTTTCATTCCCACGATTATGGTTTTGCTGAGCAACTAAGGCGTGCGTTCGATGAGTCACGAAACTTTACGGAATATTTCGGGTACAAGCTGTCGCCCAGTCCACTTAAATCCGTCAAGAATGCCGTCGAGTTTGCGATTCAGGCCTTCCGGCAGGAACTTGACGGGCGCTATGGCAGAGTGACGTTGGCACACCGCCTTAAGAGGGCGGGACAGCGTGCCGCGCTTGTTGCAGGCCATTGCCTCGGCACAAACCATAAGCGATTGCCGTACTTCGTCTCGTCCCGGCTTTCGCTGGATCAGAGGCTTTTCAAATCTTGAGTGCGAGAGCTGTTTTGCTAATCGCACGCTGCGGCCCCGTACATCTCGTTTGACACGTCAATTTCGTGCTACACCCATATCTGTTTGGCAGCGCCGTTTCGTTAAACTGCTGTTCGCCGAGCCATCATTGCGCCATATGGATGTTCATACCGGGGGAATGTAGAGTTGCGTAGACGCGGCATAGCATGTCGCTGGGTGAAAGCTGGTCGGATCAGCAGCAGCGTTGGCAAGGTGCCGAAACCAGAGGCATTTGGCCCCGTGGTGTCATTGGCTAGCTAGTTTGAGTGAGAATGAACGATGAGCCTTGAAATAGGTCATGATTCTTCAGATCGTCCCGGTCGAGCCATCGACGTCGGCAAGGCTGTCAGGCTTTCCGAAAAGGGGATGCTGGCGCGTCTCTTTGGATTGTTTTTCACAAAGCGAAATTCATTTCTCGTCTTCGTTCTGATTCCCAGCATTGTGGCCGCAGTGTATTATTCGCTGATTGCAAGCGGTCAATATGTCGCCGAAATGCGTATGATCGTGCGGACCATCGGCGTTAGCGAACGGTTCGATGCGTCGGAAAAGCGCGAAGGGCGGTCTATGATCGGCGGTGATTCGCTGACGCAAGACTCCTACATTGTGGCTAATTATCTGAAATCGCCGGAAATTGTGAAAAAGCTGGATGCAGAGTTGGGCTTGCGGGAGTTCTTTTCCCGGAATGACATCGATTGGCTTTCGCGACTGCCTAAGGATGCCACCTTCGAAGCGTTTTTTCGATATTGGGTCCGACAGGTTGACACGTACGTAGATGGGCCTTCCGGGATCATCATCTTCACCGTCCGGGCATTTGCTCCCGAGGATTCCGTTCGCATCGCGCACGCCGGATTGGCTGCTGCGAATGGAATGATCGACAAGATCTCGGAGAAAGCAAAGAGGGATCTGGTCGCCCGTGTTGATGGCGATGTGAATGCAAGCCTAGAGAGTTATCGCGTGGCGCTTGATGATTTGCGCGATTACCAGAACAAGACGGGCATTCTTGATCCCTTGTCGTCCGCCAAAATGTTGAGCGAGATCATTGGAAAACTGACCGCGCAAAAGCTGCAGTTGATGGTGAGCCTGAAGTCACTGGAGGCCGCGAATGCAGATAACACGGCTCGCGGACGAGAACTTCGGCGTTCAATTGACGCGATTGATGAGCAGATAGCTCTCCGTCAGAACAGCATGGCCGGCACGAACACTGATGACAACACGCAGTTGTCCGGCAGTCTGACCGAGTTTTCTCGTCTCGAAACAAGACGGATCGTGGCTCAGGCAATCTACGAAGCCAATGTCCGAAACCTCGACACAGCAAAATCCACCGCGCTTAAGCGGACGACATTCATGTCGATCTTTTCGAGCTCGAACCTGCCGGAAGAATCCGAATATCCAAATCGCTTATCGAGCTGGATTATCCTGACAATAGGGTTGCTCACACTTTGGATGACGGCAACGCTTATCTGGATGTCCGTCGAGGACCATCGGGTTTAGAAATGATCACGTTAGACAATGTCACCAAGTATTACAAGACGACGGCTCACCGGCGCTACATCCTGCGCAACCAGTCCATGCACTTTGCCTCCGGACGATCATACGGCCTACTTGGGGTGAACGGCGCGGGAAAATCGACGACGATGCGGCTCATCGCCGGAGCGGAACTTCCCAATAGCGGACGTGTCCGGCGGGCAGTTCGCGTATCCTGGCCGCTGGGGTTCGCCAATGGTTTGAACCCCATGTTGAGCGGCAAGGAAAACCTCAAGTTCGTTGCGCGCGCTTATGGCGAAGACTTCCACCGCGTACTGCGTTTCGTCGCCGAGTTTGCGGAGATCGGCAGCTACCTGAACGAGCCGCTGAGAACCTATTCGTCCGGGATGGGCGCCCGATTTGCCTTCGGCTTATCAATGGCAATCGAGTTCGATTGTTATCTGGTGGACGAGATTACCGCGGTTGGCGATTCGAACTTCCAGCGGCGCTGTCGTGAGGCGTTCCGGGCGCGGCGCCAAAAATCGGATGTCATCATCATCTCCCATGATATGGAAACGATCAAAGACTATTGCGATGTCGCCATAGTGCTGATCGACGGACATATGGTACAATTCGATAACGTTGAAGATGGTATTGCCACCTATATGCGTCTCAATCGCTAGCAGCAGGGCGGGAAATTTTGTCGGACATTATGGTAAAAGACGACAGCCGTTTGATGCAGACCAAACCGCTAACCCCGGTGGAACGCAGTCACAAAATGGCGGCAGCGCTGAGTTCGTACGCACGTGCGTTGACCTTCGAGAACCGAAGCCGGCGTAATCTTTATCGTCTTGCTGGCTTGGCGCCGCGCACGCGTGATCGTGTGTTCTCGATCATGATGATGGTCACTATCGGCATCACTTTCGTCCTGCCGATGATAGGCAGTATCGGTTATTATACGCTCCTGGCCAGCCCCGGCTATGTCTCGCAGGTGCGTTTTATCGTCCGGTCATCCACTCCGTTTCTGTCGCGCGACAGGTATTCCAGCAATACTGTCGAGCCCAAGGAGAAGATCGTTCAGGATACAGCGATCCTTCTCAACTATCTGGAAAGTCCAGCCATTATCCAGGACATGCAGAAGCATGTCGATCTTCACTATCTATTCGGTGGGCCAGATATCGACTTTCTGTCGCGCCTGCCAAATGACGCCACCCAAGATGACATGCTGAAATATTGGAAAAAGCATGCTTACACCAATGTGAATCCCAAGAGCGGAATCGTCGAACTTGAGATAACGGCGTACTCGCCGCAGCAAGCACATGATCTCGTACAACTCGTGCTGCGACTTTCCGAGGAACAGGTCAACAAGCTGAGCGCGGGCATGTGGGAGGACCTGCGTGCATCGACACAGAGAGATGTTGACGAGGCGACACGAGAAGTTGCAGACCTCAGAGGCAAGTTTCGGGAGACGCAAAACCAGACCGGCGTTTTCGATGTCGAGTTGTCAGCCCAACGGATTGATGCTGTTCTGACAACAGTAGAATCCAACATCGCCGATCTGAGGGCGCGACGGCAGGCTCTGGGTGAGGCCTTGGTAAGCAATGCTCCGCAAGTGGCCGATCTGGAAAGGCGCATTGCTGCGGCGGAGGTGGAAGCCCAAAACCTAAGGGCTCAAATCACCGGTACAACCGGACAGGGCGATTCAAACCTGGCTGGATACTCATCATTATTTGACAGATTGAAGCTCGACTTGTCGCTCGCTGAAAACCGACTGACTGCAGCAATCAAAGATCTTGAAAAAGTCAAATTGGTCAGTTCGCTGCAATTGACCTATGTGGACAATTTCGTCGAGCCAACGATGTCGGATAGCAATAAATACCCAAATATCGGGCTTTCTCTGTTTCTCAGTCTTCTTACGTGCCTTGCAGCCTGCGGTGTCACCTGCGGGAGCCTGATGATGATCCGGAACAAACTGGACTGAGCAGCACTGATTGCGTCGCAAACAGGAAAGAAGCGTTCGCTTCTTCCCGTTCACCCATGCCGGATATCGCGACGATTGACTCCCGATAATTACGTCAGGTCATAATCCGATAAAGAAAAGAGTTAACTATTTGATGCTAGGAATGTCGGTGGCCTGCTTTCTCGGCTGGCTGTGTCCGACCTCATATAGACTGGATTGATCGAAGGTAAGCGCGATTTTCCCCGCACGTTGACGCCTGCGACACCCATGGATCGCCTTCGGATTGGTAACGGTATCCGGCTTGGTTATGCGTTGGACGTTTTGGGGAAGTTGAACGGAAACAGGTCGTCGAGTTCAGCATCGACAGCGCGTTGAGGTAATTCCGTAAGAGCGTTGCGCAACCAGGCTAATGGGTCGATGCCACAGGCCCGGCAAGTCAGCATCAGGCTATAGATAACGGCGCTGGCCTTGGCTCCGTCGACGCTATCGCTGAACAACCACGATTTTCTTCCGGTGGCAAAAACTCTGATATCACGTTCGAGAATGTTGTTGTCGATCGGCATTCTGCCATCGCTGGTGTAGCGCGTCAGATGATCCCATTGGTTCAGGGTGTAGGACACGGCGTCGCCGAGTTTGGTATCCGGCGCGACTTTCGGCGCGATGTCGTCGAGCCACGACTTTAGGGCATTCAGGACAGGCAAACTGTGATGTTGGCGGAAGCGGCGAATGCAGTCGGCCTGCGTTTCACCGGCGTCAGGCTTCTTGTCTCGCGCCTGCCTTTCGATCCGGTAGAGCTGTTCGAAGAACCTGAGCGCCTGTTCCGGCGGTCCGCCACCTTTCTTTCTGGTTTTAAGGGCTTCGACGAAGCGTCGCCTTGAGTGGGCCATGCATCCAACATGGGTCGCGCCATCCAATGTGCGCCAGGCGGTGTAGCCATCACTCATCAGTATGCCGCGGTAGTTACCGAGGAAAGCCTGCGGGTGTATCTGGCCGCGGCCCGGCTGATAATCGAGCAGCACGATTGGTTGGTCACTGTCCTCGCCGCTGCGATAAGCCCACATATACGATGTGCTGGTGGCTTCCTTGTCCTTTTCCTTCAGGACTTGAACGTAAGCGGTGACGTGAGGCCGTTACTTCTTGAAGTTCCAGGGCATCAGAGCGTCGAGATCGCTTGATGGCCAACCTGCGGCGATACGCTCAAGCGTCTGCGTCAGCCAGGCCAGCGGATCAACTTCGTTCATCTTGGCGGACTGGATGAGCGTAGAG
>NZ_JBNDIU010000006.1:0-252356 GCF_050434565.1 Ensifer sp. 4252 | reverse complement strand
AATGAAATCTCGCTCGTCATCCAACTCTCCTCGTTTTGACACGAGGGGTCAGTTCTTCGCTTCGTTAGGGGGTCAGTTTCTCATTTCGCCCGACAGCAAGACGTGCCTGGCGCAACTTTGGCAAAGGTCGGCACCCGGCGAGCCTGAATTTTGGGGACTGTTTCTCCTAATGCTCTGGCCAAGTCGCGCAACGAGCCATTGCTCTTCAAAGGTGATGATTTCTCGCGCGCAGACATAGACGCAGCATGACAACAACGAGTGGCGCTGGCGCACACAAGCCGTGCAAGCAGCCCTAGTCGGCGCCGATCGCGTCGACCATTCAGAAATCGAGAGCGGCGTTGTCGACCACTTCCTTCATCACGAAGAACGTCCTGGTCTGGCGGACGCCCGGCAGGGCGATCAGCTGCGTCCCGTGGATGCGGTTGAAATCGGCCATATCGCCGACGCGAATCTTCAGGAAGTAGTCGAAGTCGCCGGCGACGAGATGGCAATCGAGGATGAACTTCAGCTTTTCGACCGCCTTTTCGAAGTCGCGAAAACTCTCCGGCGTCGAGCGATCGAGCACCACGCCGACCATGACCAGCGCGCCGCGATCGACCTTCTGCGGCGCCACCAGCGCGCGGACGTTGGTGATATAGCCTTCCTCGAACAGCCGCTGAGTCCGACGGTGGCAGGTCGCGGCACTGACATCGACCATGTGCGCCAATTCCGCATTGGTTAGCCGGCCGTTCTTCTGCAAGAGGCGCAGCATCTTGAGATCGATACGATCGAGTTCATCTTGCATGAAAGAATCTTCCTCTTTTAGCGCAGTGTGCGGATGCAAACTAATATCACCTGCAGATTTCCCGGAGAAATGCAAAATCCGTACACGACATTAGAGAGCACCTTTCACATCACGGGTGGTAGCGTTTCCTGGCTTTCAAACGGAAGGATGGGAACAACATGCTGGAAAAATTCGAACGCTACCCGCTGACCTTCGGGCCGACGCATATCGAGAAACTCGACCGGCTCTCGGGACATCTAGGCGGCAAGGTCGAGATCTACGCCAAGAGGGACGACTGCAATTCCGGCCTCGCCTTCGGCGGCAACAAACTGCGCAAGCTGGAATACATCATTCCCGATGCGCTGCGCTCCGGCGCCGATACGCTAGTGTCGATCGGCGGCGTTCAATCGAACCACACGCGCATGATTGCCGCAGTTGCCGCCAAGATCGGGTTCAAATGCCGGCTCGTGCAGGAGAGCTGGGTGCCGCACGAGGACGCCGTCTACGACCGTGTCGGCAACATCATGCTCAGCCGCATCATGGGCGCCGACGTCCAGATGGTCGACGAAGGTTTCGACATCGGCATCCGTCAAAGCTGGGAGGCTGCGATCGAGGACGTGAAAGCGCGGGGCGGCAAACCCTACGCCATCCCCGCCGGCGCCTCCGTGCACAAATATGGCGGGCTCGGCTATGTCGGTTTTGCCGAGGAGGTGCGGGCGCAGGAGGAAGAACTCGGCTTCAAGTTCGACTACATCGTCGTCTGCACGGTCACCGGCTCGACCCATGCCGGCATGCTGGTCGGCTTTGCCAAGGACGGTCGCCAGCGCCGGGTCATCGGCATCGACGCCTCGTTCACCCCCGCGCAAACAAAAGCACAGGTTCTCGACATCGCCCGCAGGACCGCTGAGCTGGTCGAACTCGGCACCGACCTTACCGATGAGGACGTGGTGCTGCTTGAGGATTACGCCTATCCCGTCTACGGCGTCCCCTCCGACGAGACCAAGGCGGCGATCCGGCTTTGCGCCCGCCTCGAGGGCATGATCACCGACCCCGTCTATGAGGGCAAGTCGATGCAGGGCATGATCGATCTCGTTCGCAAGGGCTATTTCCCCGAGGGATCAAGGGTACTCTACGCCCATCTCGGCGGCGCGCCTGCGCTCAACGGCTACGGCTACACCTTCCGCAACGGCTGACATCGCCGGCCACCGAACGCTTCGAGGGACCACGGCCGGGCAGAACTGTCCGGCCGTGGCACTGGAGGACATCACCTCAGCTAAGAGCCCGATCGACCGCGGCAAGTGCATGGAGCTCGGTGGTGTCGAAAACCGGCACCGGGCTGTCGGCCTGGGAGATCAGCAGCATGATCTCGGTGCAGCCCATGATGATCGCCTGGGCGCCGCGCTCCACCAGCCGCTGAATGACCTGCCTGTAGGCGTCGCGCGACGCGTCCTCGACACGGCCGATCACGAGTTCCTTGTAGATGATGTCGTGAACGGTTTTCCGGTCCTCGTCGCCGGGCACCAGAACGTCCAGCCCGTGCCGTTCGATCAGCCGCCCCTTGTAGAAATCCTGTTCCATGGTGAAGGCCGTGCCCAACAGGCCGACGCGGCTGAGGCCGAGCGCCTTGATCTTCTCCGCCGTCGGGTCGGCAATATGCAAGAGCGGAATGGAGACTGCCGCTGATACGGCGTCGGCCATCCGATGCATGGTGTTGGTGCAGATCACCAGGAAATCTGCACCACCGGCTTCAAGTCGCCGGGCCGCATCGGTCATTTCGCCTGTCAGGGCCGACCAGTCGCCAATATGCTGCAGCCGCTCGATCTCACCGAAGTCCATCGACCACATCAGGCTCTTGGCCGAGTGCACGCCACCCAGGCGGACCCGGACTTCCTGATTGACGATGCGATAGTATTGGGCAGAGCTTTCCCAGCTCATGCCGCCGATAAGTCCCATGACCTTCAATGCACTTGTCCTTCCGATTGCGAGCAACCCTCAAGCCCAATGATCCCGAATTTCTGCCACATCCGCCGAGGTACAGGCAACAGGCTAACGGATCTCGTGCCAGACTTCCTCCCCGCAGCGGGGGCATGGCGGCACCGCCTCGCCAGGTGAAAGCTTGAGGACTTCGGCGCACTGCACGCAGGCGAGACGGCGCTTCTCCCGAGCGACAGACCCCGAGCGAAACTGCGTCGGCTTGCTGACGTCCCAGGGCGGCTCGATCAACAGCCCCTGCCTGGTCGACGGCTCATCGAAGGTGAAAACCGACAGCAGCCCGTTGGTTTCGAAATAGGCGGCGCGGACCTGCCCGAGGTGCCGCACCTGCTTCAAGCGGAGTTGCTCGAACAGCTCGTCGTGGCCAACATTCAGTCGCTTTAGCGCCTTCCACAGGATGCCGCCATCGCGCACCACCTCGACGCTGATGCCCTCGATCACGTCCTCGAGCTTTCGGTTGCGAGCAACAATGTAGCTCAACGACTTGTCCAGCAGCACGACCACGGTGATGACGACCATGCAATGGATGAGCGGAACGTCAGGATAGAACATCGCATCACCGACGGCCGAGCCAAGCGCGATCACCAGCAGGAACTCCACCAGCGAGAGTTGGCCGATAGACCGGCTGCCGATCCATCGGATCAGGAACAGGGTGTAGGCATAGATGATCAGCGTCCTGAGCGCGATTTCAAGCAGGAAAAGCGGCGGCTCATCTCCAAACAACATCCTGCCGAGATCAAACGCCACGAAGGGCTCATTCATGGGAAACACTCCTCCACAAGGCGCCGTCAGGCGCGGACGGTCGCTCTTCGTTTATCTGTAGCGCTGGATGAGAAAGACGAGGGCGAAGAGCAGTCCGGGCGACCGCAGCACTATCGCCGTCCCGAACTTTTTGCCCCAAAGAATGAACCAAAGCCGGCACGAGGCGTTTGACTATCAGTGCAACCACAACGTCAGGAGATCCGCAGATGGATTGGAATCGTGTTGAAGGCAACTGGAAGCAGTTCAAGGGCAAGGTGAAGGAACAGTGGGGTAAGCTCACCGACGATGACCTCGACCAGATTGCCGGCAAGCGGGATCAGCTCGAAGGCAAGATCCAGGAGCGCTACGGCATCGAAAAAGACCGCGCGCGCCGCGACATCGAAGACTGGTATGGTCGCCAGCCCTGACGACGGTCATGACCTCAGAAACCCCGCCTCCCGCGGGGTTTCTTTTGTTTGAAGGCATGACTGAAAGGGAACTTTGTCCCGCCAGCCGAGTTGTTGGCATGGCCGCAACAGCGGCCGTGTCATAACCCGAGGGAGAAATCGACAACGATGGGAAGACCCGCGCAAGATAAGAGGCCGACAGCTAAAAGAGACGTGGTATACGGCTGGAGCAATATCTATGATCTGACCGAATTCATCCGCGCCCACAAACTGTCGCCGCTCGAGGCGCGGCCTTGTTTCAGCAACATGGCCCGTCGCGGCAGGCGCTGGACGCAGCCATGAAAGCACGCAAGGGTTGTATTTGAGGCCGTCTTTCAAAGCCCGGCAAATCCTTGCAAGGAGACAGAATGCGGCTCTTCCAGTGCGGCACATGCGGCCAGACGATTCACTTTGAAAATCGCAGCTGCATGCGTTGCGGATCCATCGTGGGGTTCGACCCCGGCCATGTGGCGATGCAGGCGTTGGTGCCGCTCGACAACGGGCTCTGGCAGATCCACGGCGAGGGATCGCGGACCTTTCGTTTCTGCGACAACGCCGCCATCGATGTCTGCCACTGGCTGGTGCCGGCCGATCAGCCCGATCGCTACTGCGTCGCCTGCCGTCACAACACCATCGTCCCGATGGCAGATGGCGTCGGCCTTGAGCGCTGGCGCAGAATAGGCCTGGCACAGCGCCACCTGTTCTATTCGCTCTTGCGCTGGCGGCTACCGCACCCTACCCGGGAGCAGGACCCGCAGGGCGGGCTGGCCTTCGAATTTCTCGCCGACGCCGTCGATAGCTACGGCAACATCGTGCCCGCCCGAACGGGCCACGAGAATGGCTTGATCAGCCTGCGCGCCTCCGAGGCAGAGGACGTGGTGCGCGAAAGCGTGCGGGTTTCGATGAACGAACCCTACCGCTCTTTGCTCGGGCATTTTCGCCACGAGATCGGACACTTCTATTGGCAAAGGCTCGTTGCGGACGAGGCGACGAGGACCGAGGCGCGCGCGCTCTTCGGCGATGAAACGCAGGACTATGCGGCGGCACTGGAGCGTCACTACCAGCAGGGCCCTCCCGACGACTGGCAGGAACGGTTCATCAGCCCCTATGCAAGCGCTCACCCTTCGGAGGATTTCGCCGAGTGCTGGGCCCACCTCTTCCACATCGTCGATACCTTGGAGACCGGGCGCGCCTTCGGCATGAATCTCGATCCGATCGGGCATGATGCGCTCGAAGCCGAGATCGACTTCGATCCCTATCGGGCATCGAGCGCAGAAGCGCTTGTCGAGGCGTGGGTGCCGCTCAGCCTCGCTCTCAACGCTCTTCAGCGGTCGATGGGCCAGCCCGACAGCTATCCCTTTGTCCTGTCGCAACCGGTCATCGATAAGCTGGATTTCATCAACCGGCTGATCCTCGGAGCGGCCACGTCGAGCGTGACTAGACATCCGGATTGAGGCTGCGGCACGAAAACCGAACCGCGTTGGCCACGACGCGAGCGGAACAAAACCCCACAGTGCCGCGTTGCCCTGCGTTAGCAAGCGCTTGCGGAGGGAATTATGAGCGGCGCAGAAGCATTGGCGGCAGCGCTGGCGTCGCAGACGATTGAGTCCAGGGCGATTCTCGACAGCCTTCCCATCGCTATCTACACCACGGATGCAGGCGGGGTCGTTACCTATTTCAATCGCGCCGCGGCTGAATTGGCCGGACGCGAGCCGCGCCTCAATGCCGACCGCTGGTGCGTCTGTTGGCGGCTGCATCGCCCTGACGGAACTGCGCTGCCGACAGATCAATGCCCGATGGCCGAGGCGCTGCGCAGCAAACGCGCCATTCGCGGCGAGGAACTGATCGTCGCGCGGCCCGATGGGGCCATGGTGCCGGTGCTTCCATACCCAACGCCGATCTTTGATGCCGAAGGCGAGATGATCGGCGCGGTCAACGTCCTCATCGACATCGGCAAACGCAAGGCCGCGGAACAGGAACTGCGCGCCAAGACCGACCGCATTCAGGCGCTCGATCGCATCTCCAGGCTCTTGTCCAGCGACCTGAATGTCGAGCATATCGTCCAGACGGTGACCGACAGTGCCACCGAACTTACTGGCGCGAAATTCGGCGCATTTTTCTACAACGTCGCCGACGAGACCGGTGAGCATTTTAAGCTCTTCACTCTGTCCGGCGCTCCGCGGGAAGCCTTCGAAAAACTCGGCCTGCCCCGCAACACGGCGGTGTTCGCACCAACCTTCAACGGCGAACGGGTGGTGCGCAGCGACGATATCCGCAAGGACCCGCGCTATGGGCTGAGCGAACCATATTTCGGCATGCCGCAAGGACACCTGGCCGTTGTCAGCTATCTCGCCGTTCCGGTGATCGCCCGCTCGGGGGCAGTGCTCGGCGGATTGTTCTTCGGTCATGACGCGCCGGGCGTCTTTACCCGTGAATCCGAGGACACCGTCGTGGCGATCGCCGCCCATGCGGCCATTGCCATCGACAACGCCAATCTGCTGGCCGACAGCCAACAACAATCCGAGAGCCGTCGGATCGCCGAGCTGTCAGCCCGCCACCTCGCATCGATCGTCGAATCCTCTGACGATGCCATCGTCAGCAAGGATCTGAACGGCATCGTCACCAGCTGGAACAGGGGCGCCGAGGTTCTGTTCGGCTATAGCGTTCAGGAGATGGTGGGAACGCCGATCATGCGGCTCATTCCGAAGGGCCACGAGGACGAGGAGTTGCATATCCTTGAGCGCATTCGCAGAGGAGAGCGCGTCGATCATTATGAAACAAGACGGCAACGCAAGGATGGCACCCTCATCGACATATCGCTGACGATATCGCCGATCCTGGATGACGATGGGCGCATCGTTGGTGCTTCGAAGATTGCCCGCGATATCAGCGAGCGCAAGGCTTCCGAACTGGCGCTCGCCGAGCGCGTGCGAGAGCAGGCCTCGCTTTATCAATTCACCGAGCGGGTGCATCGCGCACGTTCGATCACAATCGTCTATGAGGCTGCGCTCGATGCCATTCAGTCGGCGTTGCGCTGCAGCCGTGCATCGATCCTGCTCCTCGACGAAACCGGCACCATGCGTTTTGTCGCGTCCCGCGGACTTTCGGAAAGCTATCGCCTCGCGGTCGACGGTCACACGCCATGGACCGCGGAGGCGCAGGACCCCAACCCGATCTTCATCGAAGATATCGAGCCGGTCGACATCCCGGACGACCTGCGCAAGGCCGTTCAAACCGAAGGCATCGGTGCCCTCGGTTTCATTCCGCTCGTTTCGGCAGGCCGACTGATCGGCAAGTTCATGACGTACTACGACACGCCGCACCACTTCGCCGGTCCCGAGGTCGATCTTGCTCTTACCATTGCGCGCCAGCTGAGTTTCAGCGTGCAGCGCATCCGATCCGAAGAGGCAAGACGACGAGCCGAAGATCTGCTGCGGCACAACGAGGCGAAGGAACGCGCCAGGGCGACGGAGGTGCTGGCGCTCATGGAAGCGGTTCCGGCGCCGATATGGATTGCCAGGTCGCCGGATTGCCGGGTCATCAGCGGCAACAGAAGTTCGTTCGAACTGCTGCGACTGCCACCCGACAGCAATCCTTCGCTCTCGGCACCGGCAAGCGAAAGGCCCATGCATTTCAAGGTCTATTCGCAGGACAAGTTACTCTCGCCAGACGAATTGCCGGTCCAGCGCGCAGCGCGCGGCGAAGAGGTGCGCAGCTTCGAGCAGGAAATCCGTTTTGACGACGGCACGTCCCGACATCTTCTCGGGAATGCTACGCCGCTAATCGATGCGTTGGGCATACCGCAAGGTGCAGTTGCCGCATTCGTCGATATCACCGAGCGCAAGGAGACCGAACAGGCGATGCGCGACGGCGAGCGGCGGCTGCAGATGGCGCTCGAAGCCGGGCGGATGGGGGCGTGGGAATGGAACTTCGACACCGGAAAGGTAATCTGGTCGCCTGGGCTCGAAGCCCTTCACGGGCTAGAGCCGGGGTGCTTCGGCGGCACGCTCGACGACTTCAAGACGGACATCCACCCGGATGACCTCGCCATGGTCGAGCTTGAGATCCAGTGCGCCATAGACAAACGCCAGGACTATCACAGCTCATATCGCATCCGCCGACCCGACGGTTCCACTCGCTGGCTGGAAGCCTTCGGACGTTTTCTGCAAGGAGCAGGGTCGTCCTCGCTGCGCCTCGCCGGCGTTTGCATGGACATTACCGAACGCAAGGATGCCGAGGCACAGCGCAATCTGCTGGTCGCCGAACTCAGCCATCGCGTCAAGAATACACTGGCGACGGTTGCATCGATTGCCCGGCAATCCTTCGCCATGGCCCCCGACCGCAAGGACGCCGAACAATCGTTCCATGCCCGCATCCGGGCTCTGGCGCAGACGCATACGCGGCTTGCGGAAGCGACCTGGGCGGGTGTTTCGCTCGAAACGATCTTTTGCGACGAACTGGCGCCCTACCGGAACGACAATGCCGGCAACGTCTCCTTGCGTGGGCCGGCCCTCATACTGGCGCCAAGGCACGCGCTGGCCCTTGGCATGGCTGCCCACGAGTTGGCGACCAACGCGGCCAAACATGGGGCGCTCTCCGCAGAAGGCGGGCATGTCGACGTCAGCTGGAGCCTGGACCCGGCCAACAAGTCCCTTCATATCGATTGGTGCGAAACCGGTGGACCCGCGGTTGCCCCGCCTTCGCGAAACGGTTTCGGCCGGCTGCTGCTGGAGCGCGTCGTCGGCTCGGATCTCGGCGGCGACGTCGAACTGGATTTTGCGAAGACCGGTTTGAGATACACGATCACCATGCCCTACTCCGCAGGTGTTGAACGATGAATGACGGACAACGTAGCGTCTTTGTTGTCGAAGACGAGTATCTGTTGGCGATCCAGATCCAGGACGATCTGTTGGCCGCCGGCTTCGCGGTCATCGGGCCATTCACCAGCCTGCGCAGTTCGATCGCCGCGGCAAAACGGGAGACGCCGCAGGCGGCGACCCTCGATGTCAATCTCAACGGCGAGTTCGTCTATCCCGTGGCAGACGAGTTCCTCGCCCGCGGCGTTCCGGTGCTGTTGCTGACGGGCTACGCTGCATCCGACCTTCCCGAACAGTATCGCAGCCTTCCCCGCCTCGCCAAGCCGTTCAACAGTCGAGACCTCATCCGCACCGTCGAGGGCCTGTTGGCCGGCAGATGATTATGGTGCCGCTCAGGTCGCACGCTTCTTCGCGCGCGCAGCGTATTTGAGAAAACGCAGCAGTCGATCCTCCTCGGCGCGCAACGGGTTGTTTTGCCCTGGTCGCGCTGCGAGCCGCCGCAGGTTGATCTTGGTATCCTTGTCGGCAAGGGCGATGACGTCAGGGTGAACGTAGCTCTTGCGGCAGACGGCCGGGGTGTTGTGCAGCACGTCGGCCGCCGCCTCGCACATCCGCTTGACCGAGGGACGCCGACCCTCCGCAAGCGCCAGCCGGGCTTCGGCAAAGGCGGCGACGCTTCCCGCCCAGGTGCGAAAGGTCTTGGCCGAGATCGGCCCGCCCGAGATGTCGGCGAGGTAGCGATTGAGCCGGCCGGAATCGATCGGATGCAGGTCGCCGTTGGCATCCCTGCTGACGAAAAGCTGGCGCCCGGGCAGGTCGGCAATATCCTCCAACAGACGCTGCAGCCGCGGACTGCGCAGCCTGCGAACCACCCTCTTGCCACCCTTTCCCATGAAGCGAAGCTCGATGCCGTCGTCGCGCAGCTTGAGGTGCCGTTTCAGGAGGGTCGTTGCGCCATAGGTACCATTGTCCTCGACATAGGCAGCATTTCCGACCCGCAGGCACGCTTGATCGAGCAGCGTCACAAGCGCCGCCAGCACCGTACGAGCATCATCAAGCGGCCCTTCCATATGGCGGCGAAGGGTTCGGCGAAGCTTTGGCAGAACCTTGGCAAATTCAATCAACTGGTCGAACTTGGCGTGGCTGCGCATTTCCTGCCAGGCATCATGGTAGCGATACTGCTTTCGCCCGCGTGCGTCGAAGCCGGTCGCCTGCAGGTGGCCGTTCTGCTTGGGACAGATCCAGACACGCTCATAGGCGGGCGGGAGGCCGAGCGCTGCAATACGCGCCCGAGTGTCGGGATCCTTGAGGACGGAACCGTCCGGAAGGCGATAGCTGAAACGCTTTCCCTTCCGGTGGCGCCTTATGCCCGGATCGGCATCAGTCACGTAAATGAGGTCGGGTTCCATCGACGCGGATGACAAGAGTTATATCAAAATCAAATCCGTCCGAGGAGCACGAGGATCAGGAGAACGACGACCAGAACGCCGAGGATACCCGATGGGCCATAGCCCCAGTTGGTCGAATGCGGCCAGCTCGGAAACGCCCCGATCAGCAGCAGTATCAAAACGATAAGCAGAATAGTTCCAAGCATGGCATTCACCTTCCCTAATGCGTTGTAACGTGTTGGGAAAATGCGGCGGAAGCGCATTGGTTCCGCACCCCGTCCAGCGGCAAACTTGCGGCCAGCCGCGACAGCCGTGGTGTTACCGCCCTGGGCTCGCTTTCCCACTTCAACTTGCGACTCGAATTGCGTCGCGTTTGGAACCGAACCGCTCGCTCGCGAATTGTAGCCAGACCGCAAGGGCATCGACGAGGGAGGAACAGGACCCAAATATGCTTGATCGAGCAGGTGAGAAACGACAACAGGTCGATGAACACGGTTGGTGGACCGTGCATCGTGGCGACATCCCCATTGTCGGCACGGCGATACATGACGGGCATGGCCTGCGCGCCGATCTCCGCTCGCTGGTGGCATTGTCCGATGACAAGCGCCTGCGGGAAGAAGACCCTTACACGGCTTGCATCATCCAGGATCTGGCAAATCGGGTGATCGTGCATCGCTCGCGCTTCGAGGTCGATCTCAACCGTGCCCGCGATGGCGCGGTCTATGTCGATCCATCGCAGGCCTGGGGACTTTCCGTCTGGCAAGACGCGCTTCCGCGCGAGCTTCACGAGCGCTCGCTCGTGCTGCACGACGAGTACTATCGCATGCTGAGGTCGATGCTGCTGTCAATCGAGCGGCGGCATGGCAGCTTCGTCGTCCTGGATGTGCACAGCTACAACCACCGACGCGACGGACCCGACGCCGCCCCTTCCGCCCCTGCTGCCGCGCCCGAAATCAACATCGGCACCCATTCAATGGATCGCAGCCGATGGGCCGATGTGCTCGAGACGCTGCTCGACACTTTTCGTCGCTTCGAGTTTCGGGGCAGGCGGTTCGACGTTCGTGAGAACGTCGCGTTTCAAGGGCGCGGCGAACAAACGCGTTTTATCCATGAGCACTTTCCGCAGACCGGCTGCGCGATCGCCATCGAGTTCAAGAAATTCTTCATGGACGAATGGACCGGCGAGCCGGATTTCGAGATGCTCGATGTGTTGCGTGCACTGATGGCGTCAACCGTGCCCGACCTCGTCAGGGCACTGGATGCGCGCCGATGAAGAGTGCTGCTACCCCGGGAAACCGCGACCTTACCGATCATCAGGAACGCGACAGCCAGGGACCCGATGACCAGTGGCTCGGTGAGGTCATCGTTTGCCTTGAGGCCGGCAAGGCGGTACGGCGAGAGTTTGCCGGGGATGGGCGTCTGCACATCGACCGACCGCTGCCGTTTCTTTGCGTGCATATCGCAGAGGCGAAGCACGCAGTCGTGGCACGCGAGATCACCCAGTCCAATGCATCCTACCTTATCGCACCCGACGCCAAAGCGGCCGCCCCTGTGATCGAGACGGTCGGAAGGGTGCTTCGACAGCGGCTCGGCGCTTTCTTCGTGCTCGAATACGGCGAATTCGAACATGACGACGCGCCTGCCAAGGATGCGCCCTATCTGCCGCCTTTCACCATCGAAGTCACCGCCGGCGAAGACCCGGCGGCGCAGGCGGCCGCGAAAGCCTTCCTCGGCTCCGTCAGCACGATCGAAGGCAAGTTTCGCACTGCCCATATGGACCTGTTGGCGCCGCAGCCGACTGCCGATGCAGATGTCCCGCCGCTGACGCTGTTCCCCCACATCAACGTGCGATTTGCGCCGATCTATCGCGAGCCGGGAACCCGGCGGATCTATCCGGAACTGCGAGAACGCCTGATTGCCAACATATTCGATGCCGGTCTCAAGGCACTGGCGGCAGCAACGCAAAGCGCGACTGACACGAGCGTTTCGACGCACCGCGCCTTTGGGCGAAAAACCTTCGTCGAAACGGTGGCACGCACCGACCGCGCCATAGACGAGATTGCTTCGAGCTTCGATTTCCTGCTGGCGGTAACACCGATCAATGCCGATGCCGCCTCGGCGGAATTTTCTTCAAGCCGATACGAGGTTGGCCCACGGCTGCTCTATCGGCCGCTGACGCTTGAAGTCGAGGCCGCGAAGAAGAAGCTTTTTTCCATCAGCTTCGAGCACCTCGAAGATCCGTTGCTCTACGCGCTCTATCGCCAGAAGCAGCAGGAACTCGACCTGCAACTTTCTATGATCTCGGCCCGCGAAGGCCGCACCTTCGTCGAATTCGGTCGCGCACTCTACGGTCCGGTCGAGGCCAAACTCCTTGATGTCGCCACGGACATCCTGAGGCAAACGCAAAAGCGGGTCGGCGAGCCCGGGCGGAAGCCAGCGGTTGACGAAGTGGATTGCGCCTATGTTCGCAACCGGGCGCAAACGATGGTTTCGGCCTACAAGCGGCAATATGCCGATTTCACCGCCTCGGTAGAGGTGCGCGACGACATTCCCGCCGGATTGCTGGTCTCGAGGAGCCAGCTCTTGATTGCGCGCAGCACAACCATGAGCCGGCACCGTGTCGAGGCCTTGCTCAATCACGAAATCGGCGTGCACCTGCTGACTTATTTCAACGGGTCGGCACAAGGGCTTCGGCTCTTCCGCTCGGGCCTGGCGGGCTATGAAGGCATGCAGGAGGGGCTTGCCGTATTTGCCGAATATTTGAGCGGCGGCATGACGCTGGCGCGCCTGCGCCTGATCGCGGCCCGTGTGGTTGCCTGCGCGGCGATGCTGAACGGTGCGCTTTTCCCGGAGACCTATCGGCTGCTCGTCGATCAGCACCGGTTTCAGCCGAACGACGCCTTCAACATCGTGCTGCGGATCTATCGCGGCGGCGGGTTGGCGAAGGACGCGATCTATCTGCGCGGGCTTCTTCAGCTGCTTGCCCATCTGGGGGCAGGCGGCAGCCTTGAACCCTTCTGGATGGGCAAGATCGCCGCCTCGCATTTTGCCGCCATGCAAGAATTGAGCTTGCGCGGCTTGCTGGGTGCGCCGGCGGTGCGCCCTATCTTTCTGGATGACGCCCATGCACGCGCCCGGCTGGACCGGGCACGTGGCGGAATAACCCCGCTCGACATGGTCGCAGAGTAGGAGACCCGATGCGCATAGCCTTCTTCGTCAACTCCATAGATTCAGAAACGGCGTCCTACACGACGACGTCGCTGGCGCTCGCCGCCCTCTCCCGCGGGCATGAGGTCTGCTACGTCACCCCGGCGGATTTCATCCTGCGGCCCGACGACAAGCTGATGATCCGGGCGCGCAGCCTCAATGGTACGAAGCCGAAAAAGCCGGAAACGTTCATTGCAGCTCTGAAAGCCGACGATGCGAAGACGAGCGTCGTCGACATCAGCGAGATCGATGTCCTGTTTCTGCGCAACGACCCGTCCGAAGATGCGGAAGGCCGGCCGTGGGCCGCCAATGTCGGCGCGAACTTCGGGCGCCTCGCCTCGGAGCGCGGCGCGATCGTCGTCAACGATCCCTCCGGCCTGTCGCTTGCGCAGAACAAGCTCTACTTTCAGGACTTTCCCCAGGCCGTGCGCCCGACGACGCTGATCTCGAAGAACATTGAGGAGATTCGCGCCTTTATCGACGATCATCGCGACGGCGTCATCCTCAAGCCTTTGCAGGGCTCAGGCGGCAAGAATGTCTTCAAGATAAAATCGAGCGAGGAAGCCAACCTCAACCAGATCTTCGAGGCCGTCAGCGAGGTCGGCTATCTCATTGCCCAGAGCTACCTGCCAGAAGCCACGGCAGGCGACATCCGGCTTTTCGTGATGAATGGTCGCCCGCTTGTTCGCGACGACGTCTATGCCGCGTTTCGGCGTGTTCCTGCCAAGGGCGAGGTGCGGTCCAATATCCACGCGAGCGGCACCGCCCAGGCGGCAACCATTACCCCGGCCATACTGGCGATTGCCGAGAAGCTCCGGCCCAAACTCATCGACGACGGCATGTTCCTGGTGGGCCTGGATATCGTCGGCGACAAGATCCTGGAGATCAATGTCTTTACGCCCGGCGGCCTGCAATCCATTCGGGCCCTGCATGCGATCGATTTCGCCGAAGAGATCGTGATTGCCCTGGAAAACAAGGTAGCCATTCGCGAGGCCTATGGCGGTGCCCTGTCCAACCGCGCGTTGGCGACCCTCTGATATCCCCTTCATCGCCTGGCCGACCGGGCCAGGCGTGTTCCACAGCTGCAGGGCGTTACTGCATGTTTCCTCAAATCGTATTCGATTTAAGGATAAAAACATGCAGCAATTCAAAGTGCTACAGCGACCTTTGCGCGTCTAATAAGACGCGCGGCGCTGTATACCCGGCATCACTCCTTGCGCGATGCCAGGAGCTTGTCGATGCGCATGCCGTCCATGTCTATGATTTCAAAGCGCCAGTCCTCGAAATCGAAGGTCTCGCCGACATGCGGAAGATGGCCGAGGATCTGCAGGGCGAAGCCAGCAATGGTATGGAAATCGCCCTCTGGCCGGTCATGAATGCCGAGCCGCTCGAAAGCGTCGTGCGCCGACATCAAACCTTCGATCAGCAGCGATCCGTCCGACCGGGTGACGATATCCGGATCGCTCGCCTCGGTATCCGGCAGGTCGCCGGCGATCGCTTCCAGGAGGTCCGTCTGGGTGATGATGCCTTCGAGGCTGCCATACTCGTCGACAATGATCGCCAAGCGAACTGGCGCGGTCTTGAATGTTTCGAGAACGCGGAAGACGCGCGCCGATTCGTGCAGAACCAGGGGCTCGCTCAGCGCCTTCATCGGATCGAGTGTCTGGCCGTCGAGCAGCTGATCGAGCAGATCCTTTTTCAGCACCATGCCCAGGGGATAGTCGATGCCGCCCCGGCCGATCAACAGCTGTTCGTGGTGGCATTCCCTGATGGTACGCAGGATCTCTTCCGGCGTGTCGTCGGCATCGATCCAGTCGATTTCCATGCGCGGGGTCATGAAATCGGAAATCCGGCGGTCGCCGATGCTGAAGATCCGTTCGACCAGTTCCTGCTGGGCGACATCGAGAAGACCTGCCTCCTGGCTTTGGGCGACAAGCAGCTTCAGTTCGGTCGGCGAATGCATCGACGTCTCGCCGGTGCCGGGGCGCAGACCGACCAGTCGAAGCACAAGATTGCCGAGGCCGTTGAGCGCCAGAATGGCCGGGCGTAACAGAAACAGAAAAAAGCCGAGCGGGCGCACGACAGCAAGGGCCGTGCCTTCGCTGCGCTGGAGCGCCAGGCTCTTCGGCGCCAGTTCTCCGAGCACGATATGAAGGGCGGTGATGATGATGAAGGAAATCGCGACCGCAATTGCGTGCGAGCCGAACGATGCCCATGCCATCGGCAGGCCGCTCAGGAGCGGCTCGATCAGATGCGCCAGGGCCGGCTCCCCCACCCAGCCGAGCGCCAGCGACGATATGGTAATGCCGAGCTGAGTGGCGGCCAGGTTGGCGTCGAGATTATCGACAGCATGCTGAAGCGCACTGGCGTTCATTCGCCGCTGCGCCACCAGCTCCGTCACGCGGCTGCGGCGGACGGAAACCAGGGAGAATTCGGCCGCAACAAAAAAGCCGTTGGCGGCAACAAGCAGAAATACGGCCAATATTCCGAGATAGTCGAAAATACTGCCATCCGAACCGGACATGATCTCCCTTCGGGCGCGTCGCGCCTCGCGCTGTTGATATTGCGATCAGCCTAACATGCTCTTGTCGCACACGGCAGACGGGACGCAGGCGATCTTCGCGGCTTCACCTGCATCCCGGGTTAGGCTCGGGCGGCCCGCCAGCCGGCCGTATCGCCTGGTGCTAGTTACCACCTTCGAGATTTTTGAGCGCCTCCAGATCCGCATGCGAAACGAACTCGCATGCGAGCAATGTCTTGCCCGGAATGGCTTCGCTTTCACGCGCAACGATCGACACGACGCCCATTTCCGCTGTCGGCTGTTCGGTATCGGGCAGAACCCGCGCATAGCCCTTGGTGGACGTGCCGAGAATGCTGCTTTCTTCGCGCTCCAGCTGGTAGCGGGCCGCCAGTTCGTCCGCGCGGGCGCCTTCGATCAGGACGCCGACGGAACTCCCGGCAAAGACAACCTCATTCGTCCTAAAGCCATCTCGCCCGATGTCGGACGGCAGCTTGTAGACATAGGCCGTCAGCAGCGACGTGTCGGGTTTCACAAGCTTCTCGGCGACGTCATAGAGCTCGGTTGCCGATTGCATCGTATAGGGCGGGTTGCAGAGGGCGCCGTCATAAAAGGCCGCTACGTCGTCGGATGCAAAGGCTGCAGGTGCGCTTGAAACGGAGAGGACGGCAAGGGCAGGTAGAAAAACTCTTGAAAACAAAATCATTACTCCAATTGCCCGCGAACAGGTTACTTCCCCGCTCGGCTGACGGCCGATCGACAGTTGTACACATGGCGCAACGCCGGAAGGGATGCAACATCTTGCCATCGCAGATCACGACTATCCGCACGCCGCAATCGCAACGAGCCACAAGGTGGCAAAGGTTGCCGTCGCCGGAAGCACTTGCGGCGGCTCTCGCCCGATCTGCAGAGAACAGGATCTGCGGCAATGTCCCGAATTGCAGCGCCCGGCGTCTGGTCATCCTGATCGGGCCGCAACCACGCCTTGCCGATGAGGCTACAAGTCCGCTCGCCGGACGGTGATATCCCACAGAACCAGTGAAGTGGCCTTGCTCCCGCACGACATCGTCCTAACTTGCCAACTATCGGTTGCCGGTAAGACCATTCGGTCGAACGAGCAAAGTCTTTTACGCGGGAGCACACATGACATCTCTTGAACCCCGTCTGACCGAGCTTGCCCATGGCGGTGGCTGCGGCTGCAAGCTTGCTCCCTCGGTTTTGCAGCGGCTTCTTGCCAGCCAGCCGGCCATGCAACCCTTCTCCCAGCTTCTCGTCGGCAACGACATGGCCGACGATGCGGCCGTCTGGCAGATCGACGACAACACCTGCATCATCGCCACCACCGATTTTTTCATGCCCGTGGTGGATGACCCGCATGATTTCGGGCGCATCGCCGCCACGAACGCGATCTCCGACATCTACGCCATGGGCGGCAAGCCGATCCTGGCGCTTGCGATCCTCGGCATGCCGATCAACAAGCTTTCCTCTGAGACGATCGGCAAGATCCTCGAAGGGGGCGCCTCGATCTGTGCTGAGGCCGGCATCCCGGTGGCGGGCGGGCATTCGATCGATTCGGTCGAACCCATCTACGGCCTTGCTGTCATCGGCGTCTGTCGCCCGGAACAGGTGCGGCGCAACAGCGGTGCGAAACCGGGAGATACCTTGATCCTCACAAAGGGTCTTGGCGTCGGCATCTATTCCTCCGCCTTCAAGAAGAAGGCCCTGCCGCAGGCTTGCTATGAGGAGATGATTGCCTCGACGACGCTCCTCAACCGGATCGGATCCGAACTTGCCGCCGATCCGCATGTGCATGCGCTGACGGATGTCACCGGCTTCGGCATTCTCGGTCATGGGCTCGAAATGGCCCGCGCATCCGGCTTGACGCTGTCGCTCTCACTCGCGAACATTCCATTCCTGTCGCGCGCCGAGACGCTTGCCCGAGACGGCTTCGTCACCGGCGCGTCGGAGCGCAACTGGGCGAGCTATGGCGGCGAGGTCACGTTGCCCGACGGTACGCCGGACTGGCAACGTCTTCTGCTCGCCGACCCGCAAACATCAGGCGGACTTCTGGTAGCCTGCGATGCCGCCAGCGCAGACAGTCTGGTCAAGACCATCCGGGGCGCGGGCTATCCGCTCGCCAGCACCGTCGGCCAAACCCAATCCGGCCCCGTGCAAGTGGAGGTTCGCGCCTGAGCGAAAAGCCGAGGTATGGAACAACGGGCCGGACCGACCGTTGGTAGAGCAACTCTGAAGGAGAATGCCATGCGCGATCCCCGGCTTGCCCTTGCCACCGCCGTCCTCCTCGCCTGCCTGGGCATGACTATCCCTGCACATTCACAGGAGAACGATGCCAACACCGGATGCGCTGCGAGCGCCGGAAAGGCGGATCCGGCGACGGAGCCCGACCGCTTGAGCGCGGATGGCACCGCACCCGGCAATGCCGGCTCGACCGGCTGGACCGGCGGAACAGGCGGCGCCCATATCGGCACAAGTCCACAAGGTGCGTGTGAGGACTCCCCGACATGGCAGCCGCCGACCGCGCGCGGCCTCGATCTCGCCATGGCGCCCGAGGACGCGCAGAAGAATGATTGCTAGAGCGCTGTGCGTTCAGATGAACGCACAAAGGACGCTCCAGCACTTTCATTGTCGAGCATCTTTCCGCTTCAAGCGGTTCCACCTGAGAGCGGGATGCTCTCCGCTCAAACCTGAAACGCTCTATGTCAATGAGGTTTGATCTCCTGGATCGAAAGCCGCAATCCGTCGACATTGAAGAACTCACCCTCGCGGATCAACGACCGGTCCTTGTTGAGATTGCGAACCAGAGAGGCCAGTCGTCCCCTGGCGACATGGTCTTCGACAAGACCCTCCGGGCCGGCGCGGTAAAACACGACGCCGGACCAGTTGACGCCAGCGCCGGCGAGAAGCGTGATCATATCCTGCCACCGGGTATCGTCGCCGACGACGTGAAGATAGGCCGAGCGCAGGAGATCGACCCGGGCCTCGCTGATCGCCAACAGCACGAACAACATGGTGAATGCGCCAGCCTCACCAAAGGTGGAAACGATCCAGTCATCGAAGTCGGTCTTGCAGGGCGCATCGGTCATCAGCGATCTCCCGATGGCGGAAGAGAATGGGAGTCGAACCCACCCAAGACAGCCTCGCTGCCCCACCCGGATTTGAAGTCCGGACGCCCCACCGGGGACGAATCTCTTCCTTGCTTCGCCTCGGGCGTGGCTCCACCGTAAAGGTCGAGTCTATGGGGATTGACGCGCCGGATGTCGCCGCGCCGAAGCGTCACTCCCTGACGATCGAAGAACTCCAGGATCTCGATCGCCACCTTTCTACCGCTGTTCACGCAATCCCGAAAGAGACCGGCGGCAAATTCGCCCCGTTCGGCCTTCCCTGTGATATCCCTTATGATTTCAACCATTTCTGCGGTGGCGGAACGGATGAAGAAATGATCGTGCCTGATCTCATCGACACGCCCGAGCCTTGCGCATAGTTTCAGCGCGCGCCGAATCTGCTGTTCGTCGACGCCGAGCAAGTCGGCAAGATCGCGTACACGCGGCGGGCGAAAGCGCTCCTCGCCTTCCAGATGCGGCAAGATGCGGGCAAACAACGCCTCCTCGCTCTCGCTCAAGCGAACCTCATGGCCCGGCAGGCGAACGAAGGCTCCCTCGAGCACGAGGCGCCCGGCGGCCTGTTCCTGCCTGAGCAGGAAGACAAAAGCGGGCATCGGCAATCGCGGCGTCACCTGCAGGCGCAGGCGCTCTCGTCCAATCCCCTGCAGATCCGGATTTTCGCTATGGAAGTCGGCGAGAATTCGCCCGACGTCCTTGGCCAGGTCGTCCCATCGCTCCTTCGACAGGGCATGGCGCACATGCCCGCCCTCGATCAGGATGGCGCGGCAAAGGTCGACAGCCTCGCACAGTTCTTCCGCCGATACGGCCCGGTCGCGCGCGAAGGCATCAAGATCGACGACATAGGGCGGCGTTTGCAGATGCGCAGAAAGCGCCGGACCCGTTTGCGCGACGCCTGCCGCATGGAGATAGGCAATCCGCTCGGGTGCCCGGCGTTTGCGCAGCGGCGCACGCAGATCGAGAAGTCGACCGCCGCCGATGGTGCGCCGGGCAGAAACGTCGCGCAGGATGTAGCGATCACCGACCGCGGCCGCGATCGGCCGATCGAGGACGAGCTGGACCTTCGCCCGCTCGCCGGGCCCGACGGGGTTTTCCAGCGGCACGATACGGGCCCCGACTTCGGCACTGCCATGATGCAGGCGCGCGGAAAACCACTCTCCGACCGGCTTCGGCTCGCCCTTGAGTACGAACAGGTCCGCATCGATGCGCGTGGTCGGCGCATGCAGATAGGGATCGAGCACCATGTCGCCGCGGCCGACCTTGTCCTTCGAGATACCGTCCCCCACGAGATTGAGTGCGCAACGTTGACCCGCGACGCCGCGCTCCGCCTGTTGGTCCTGGGCATGGATCGAGCGCACGCGGGCCCCTTGCCCGGATGGCGAAATCATCACGTTGTCGCCGACCGCAACCGAACCGGAAAGGACTGTTCCCGTCACCACCGTTCCGGCGCCCGAAAGAATGAAGCTGCGATCGACCGAAAGGCGGAACCGGCCCGCTGCAGTTGCTTTTACCGTAGCGCGTTCGGCCTCGGCCAGGCGGTCCCTCAGATCGGCGATGCCGTGGCCTGTGACAGCAGACACGGGAAGGATCTCGGCAGTGCGAAGGCCCGTTGCGGAAACCATATCGCCGATCTCGACCCTGAGCCTTCGCAACCGGTCCGCATCGGCAAGATCGGCCTTGGTGATCGCGATCAATCCCCTTTCGATGCCGAGCAGGTCGAGAATGGCCAGGTGCTCGAGCGTCTGCGGTTTGATGCCGTCATCCGCCGCAACGACAAGAAGGGCGAAGTCGATGCCGCCGGCACCGGCGAGCATCGTGTGGATGAAGCGCTCATGGCCCGGCACATCGACAAAGCCGGTGACCGTTTCGGCAAATCGCGCATAGGCAAAGCCGAGATCGATGGTGATGCCCCGCGCCTTCTCCTCCTTGAGGCGATCGGTATCGACGCCGGTCAAGGCCTTCACCAGACTGGTCTTGCCGTGGTCGATATGGCCGGCCGTTCCGACGATCATCGCCGCTCCTCCGCAGGAGGCTGAAGGGCGCGCTTCTCGGCGATGCTTGTCTCTTCGGCCGACAGGCTTTCGCGCACCGGCCCGATGAAAGGTTGCGCCAGGGCACTACCGCCGTTGATCGCGCGGATCAGCCAGACGAGTGCCGCGACACTGTCGCGGGCCGTGCCGGCTCCCATATGGCATGCGGCGCCGAGCATCGCTTGCGCATCGGCATCGCCCGCCATGGCGCCGCGGCGCCACCAGTGGACGGCCTTCTCCGGGTCGCGCTCGACACCCGAAGCGTTGTGATAGAGCATGCCGAGCCGGGTCATTGACGAAGCGATACCGGCCTCGGCGGCACGTTCCGCCCAGTGGCGCGCTTCGGCCGGATCGGGCGGCATGATTTCGCCTTCGAGCAGCATCCAGCTCAGCATGTCCTGTGCCGGCGCGTCGCCCTTCTCGGCGGCGCGGCGATAATAGTCGGCGGCAATACCATAATCGCCATTCGCGCCATCGACGCCCTGCATGTGGAAGGCCGCATAGTTGCGCTCGCCGACGGGATCGCCCGCTTCGGCCGCCAGCCGCAGCCATTTGGCCGCCAGCTCCCGATCCTGCGGCACGCCGAACCCCTCGGCAAAACAGGCGCCGATATTGTTCTGTGCCCGCGCGACGCCGGATTGCGCCAAGGGCCCCCATAGGCGCAGGGCGGTCTCGTAGTCGCCGTTCCGGGCGGCAGTCAGGGCTTGCGTCATCTCGTCGGCTTCTAACGCCGCCGCGGGCATACGCCCTGTCAGACGATCAAGCCAGTGCATGTCCAACGCCCTCGGAGAGGCTTTTCAGGAACTCGGTTTCGTCGGAAAGACACCGAAGATCGAGGATGAGCGCCCCTTCCTGCAGACGCCCCAATATCGGGCGCGAAAGCGAGCGGAAGAGTGCCGCGAGCGCTTCGAGCGCGCTGCCGCTTGCAGCCTCGATCCTGAGACCGGCGCTTTGGATCGTGTCGACCGGCAGCGCGCCCGAGCCGATCTGGCTCGAACAGTGGCAGATCTCCACCCGATACCCTCTCGAGACAAGAAGCCTGGCCACCTCGGGCGCGAGCCGTTCCGCCTGTGCGCGAATCTCGTGTTGCGGGCGCGCCAGCATGCGCAACGTGGGCAGCCGTGAGGCGAGCCGATCGGGGTCGCGGTATAGCTTCAACGTCGCCGCTGTCGCCGCGATGCGGATCTTGTCGACCCGCAAGGCCCGCTTGAGCGGGCTTCGGTTGATCTCGGCGATCAGATCGCGGCGGCCGACGATAAAGCCGGCCTGCGGCCCGCCCAGCAATTTGTCGCCCGAGAATGTAATGAGATCTGCGCCCTCGGCCACGGCTTCGCGAACGGTCGGCTCCTTGCCAAGGCCGTAGCGCCGGAGATCGACGAGCGTCCCGGAGCCGAGGTCGTTGAGGAGAACCAGCCCGGCTTCATGCGCGATCACCGCCAGTTCGGCGCCGGAGACTTCGGCCGTGAAACCTTCGATCCGGTAATTCGACGTGTGCACCTTGAGGATCAGCGCCGTTTCAGGCCCGATCGCCCGGCGATAATCCCTGGCATGGGTGCGGTTCGTGGTGCCGACTTCGATGAGCGCAACGCCAGCGCGCTCCATGATATCGGGCATGCGGAACGCGCCGCCAATCTCGATCAGTTCGCCGCGCGAGACGATCGCCTGCCGTCCGCCGCCAACCGTGCCCAGTGCGATCAACACTGCGGCAGCATTGTTGTTGACGATCGTTGCGTCCTCGGCGCCCGTCAGCTCGCAAAGCAAGTCGCGCAGGTGGCTGTCGCGCTCGCCGCGCCGGCCCGTGTCGAGATCGAACTCCAGCGCCGCCGCCTCGCGCATGGCATCGACGGCAGCAGCAATCGCCTCCTCGGCAAGGAGGGCACGGCCGAGATTGGTGTGCAGCACGGTGCCCGTGAGATTGAAGAGCGGACGCAGGTTGGAGTGATCCCGATATTCAAGCCGGCTCATAAGCGAGGCCACGACGCCATCCGCATCCGGGGTCAAGCCGCCGCCGCGAACCATCTCGCGGATTTCGCCGAGCGCGAGGCGCAGCTCTTCGGTCACGACGACCCGGCCATGCCGCTCCATGAGCGGCGCGACGGCGGGCGCCTTCAACATCTGGTCGACGGACGGCAGCGTGCGAAGGTCTGCAAGCCCGCCCATCCCGTCAGTACCCCACCAGGAACGGGTTGAAGCCCGCGCGTTTGTATCCGGTATCCTTCATCAGCGCGTCGAGGCCGAGACTGCCGACATCGTCGGCGACGGCATCGAGCGCCGGGTTCCTGTTCTGGTACATGATCTTCGTCCAACCGTGGCAGCTGTCGCAAACCTCTGCCTTGACCGTGGCCTCCTCGTCACCGGTTTCGACGGCGCGGTACCCGATGCCCTTGGTCGAGCCGCAAGAGAGACATTTTACCCGGACTTCGTTCCATTTGGTGGAGCAGCAGGCGCACACGGCATAGCGGGTTCCTTCCGCGCCGTGGAAACCGACCACGAGCGAAGCGACGGGCTTGCCGCCGCAGGCGGGACAGACGCCGATGCTGACCGGCACGAGGCGGCTTGGATCAAGCCCTGAAGCAAGGCGTGCCGCATGGATCTGCACTGCCGCCGCAACGAAGAGATGGTGCGCAAGGCTATCGACAGGCAGATTGTCGACGGCGATATTGTCGATCATCCACGCCAGCGTCTCCTCGTCGGCAGCAATGATCTGGGCAAGCGCTTCGGCCGCGACCTCGGGCATTTCCAGTTGCTCCGCACGCGCAAGGAATTGCCGGACCGTATCCCGGCAATCGGCGGAAGCGCCCATGGCCGAGCGATCGATCGGCGGCATCGCGTGGTCGCGCGCCCGCTCGCGCTGATCAGCGGAAATCGGCTGCAACGGCGGCAGACTGGACAGGAGGTCGCTCTGGATCGCTGCGATGCCTGCAAGGAAGCGTAAGTAGGGAGCAAGCCGGCTTCCTTCCGCCAGCAGCTCGAAACGCTGGGCGCGATCCCCGAAAAGACGCGTCGGGTTGTGCATCAAGACGAAGGTGGTCTTGGGAATTCCACCGATCATCGCGGGATCGGGCTGCACGGACGATATCGACATTGCACCTCGCGGGCCGACCGGCCACCGCTGTTTCGTCGTTATTCTGCAGGATCGATCCGGCCCCGTCCAGCAAGTTCCTTCAGCCACTTGCGATGGTGGCGCCAGGCCCAGCCGCCGGTGACCGAACCCCGCGTCATCGCCCGCAACGTGCCGCGGGTCCAGATTGCGGCATAGACGTGCAGGATGAAGATCAGAATGATCAGCACCGCAGAAACGGAATGGGTCAGCACGGCAATGCGCCTCACGTCGATGGGCGTGGCCTCGCCGAAATACTGATCCCAAATGATGATGCCGCTGACGATCAGCACGATGATGAAGAACGCCATGCCCCAGAAGATGAACTTCTGCCCGGCATTGTACTTGCCGATCTCGGGCAGCCGCTCCTCATGGCCTTTGACCACGTCGCCGATCTGCGACACCCACTGCGCATCGGTCCGGTTCGGCAGGTTGGCCCGCCAGAGCTGGGCGAAGAAAATGAAGAAGCTCGCGAACAGAACGACGCCGATCCAGGGATGCAGCATGCGCGTGTTCTGGCCGCCGCCGAACAGATCTGTCAGGAAGAACAGCGACGGATGGAACATCGATAGGCCGGACAACAGAAGCAGGATCAGGCAGGAAGCGGTAATCCAGTGGTTGAGGCGTTTGCCGGGTCCGTAACGACCGACGGTCACCGGCGGCCCGCGATGGATCGCGTCTTCGGGCTGTAGATCGTTCGACCTGGCCATCAGGCACCCTCCCTGAGATCCTCGGCTTCCTCGACAAGCTTCTCGGCACTGGCCTCATCCTCAGGCTCGACCCGGTTGGCCTTGCCAAACAGACCGTGCAGGATCGCACCCGCTGCCGCCAGCCCCATCACCGCAAGGCCGGTATATTTGGTCACGCCCTTCCAGGCCTCGATGACGGCGGAGATCTTCGGGTCATCAGGCAGGTCGGCATAGATATGCGGTTTGTCGTTGTGATGCAGGACATACATGACATGCGTCCCGCCGACGCCGGGCGGATCGTAGAGGCCGGCATTGGCGTAACCGCGCGATTTGAGATCGGCGATGCGCTCGTCCGCATGCTTCTTCATGTCCTCCTTCGTGCCGAACACGATCGCTTGGGTCGGGCAGGCCTTGGCGCAGGCCGGTCCCTGCCCCATCGCGACGCGATCGGAACAGAGCGTGCATTTGTAGGCGCGGTGATCGACCTTCGAAATGCGGGGAATGTTGAACGGACAGCCCTTCACGCAGTAGCCGCAGCCGATGCAGTTCTCATGGATGAAGTCGACGATGCCGTTGGAATATTGAACGATCGCGCCCGGTGAAGGGCAGGCCTTGAGACAACCCGGATCGGCGCAGTGCATGCAGCCGTCCTTGCGGATCAGCCATTCCAGATTGTCCGTCTCGGGGTTCACCCATTCGGTGAAACGCATCAGGGTGAACATGTTTTCGGTCAGGTCATGCGGGTTCGTGTAGACCCCGACATTCTCCTCGATATCCGGAAATGTGTCGTTCCACTCGATGCAGGCCGACTGGCAGGCTTTGCAGCCGATGCATTTGGAAACGTCGATCAGCTTGGCGACCGGCGTCAGCTGCCGCTCCGGCGGCGGCAACTCGCTCGTGGCGGAGCGGCGAACGAGATCGCGCTGCGTGAGGTTGCTCTCCATCGGCTGGACCGGCGGATTGCTGACGGCTGTGCGCGGGCTATCCATCACACTACGGCCTCCTTGTCCTTTGGCGGCGTCGAAGGCTCGATGTTGACGAGGAAAGCCTTGGACTCAGGCGTCTCGATGTTGGCGTCGCCGACGAAGGGAACCAGCGAGTTGGGGCCGAAACCCTTTTTCGCAGAACCTGTGAAGCCCCAATGCAAGGGGATGCCGACCACGTGAACCGGCTTGCCGTCGCAGATGAGCGGCCGGATGCGCTTGGTCACCACTGCCTTGGCCTTGACCTCCCCGCGCTTCGACCAGACCCGGACCCAGCCACCATTGGTTATGCCCTTTTCCTGCGCCAGCTCCTCGGAAATCTCCACGAAGAACTCCGGCTGCAGCGCCGAATTGACGCGGTTGTGCTTGGTCCAGAAGTGGAAATGCTCGGTCAACCGATAGGAAGTGGCCGCATAGGGGAACTCGTCCGAAAGCCCCAGCTGTTTGGCGTCATCCTCGAAGATGCGGCTGACCGGATTGCCGCGCATCTTCGGATTGAAGACGTTGGCAACAGGCGATTCGAACGGCTCCATATGCGCGGGGAACGGGCCATCGCGCATCATTCCGCGGGTGAACAGGCGCGCCGTGCCCTCCTGGTTCATGATGAACGGGCCGACATCTCCGGGCTTGGCCGTCGGGGCAATGTCGGGGATGTCATAGCCGGTCCACTTGGCACCGTCCCATTCCAACAGCTTGCGGCTCGGATCCCAGGGCTTGCCCTCGAGGTCCGCCGAGGCGCGATTGTAGAGTGTGCGGCGATTGAGCGGCCAGGCAAAGGTCCAGCCGAGATAGGTTCCAGTGTCGTCGGGATCCTGATTGTCCCGCCGAGCCATGTTGTTGCCCTGCTCGTTAAAACAGCCGGAATAGATCCAGCAGCCGGACATGGTCGAGCCGTCGTCGCGAAGCTGCGAGAAGTTCACCACCTGCTTTCCGGCCGGCACGAGAACCTTGGTCGGATCGGTCGTGTCCATGACATCCGTCAGGGCCCGACCGTTGATTTCCCTGGCAAGCTCCTCGGCCGTCGGTTCGTTCTCGTCGGCATAGTCCCACGACAGGTTCAGGATCGGATCGGGGAAGGCGCCCCCTTCCGTCCGGTAGAGTTCACGCATTCTCAGGAAGATCTGGGCGACGATGTAGGTATCGTGCTTGGCTTCGCCCGGCGGCGTCCCGCCGGCCCAGTGCCACTGCAGCCAGCGGCCGGAGTTCGTCAGCGAGCCGTCCTCCTCGGCAAAACAGGTCGTCGGCAGCTGGATGACTTCCGTCTGGATCGACGCCGTATCGACCGGGTTGAAATCGCCATGGTTTTCCCAGAACCGCGCCGTCTCCGTTTCCAGCGGATCCATGGTGACGAGCCACTTCAGGTTCGAGAGAGCCCTGGTGTTCTTGGCACGGTTGGGGAAGGCGAGCAGCGGATTGAAGCCCTGGCAGAGGTAGCCGTTGACCTTGCCTGCATGCATCAGCTCGAACATGCGCAAGACGTCGTAGGATGGCACGTCGAGCTTGGCGAGGTAGTTGAAGGCCCAGTCGTTGTCGGCCCGTGCGGCATTGCCCCACATGGCTTTCTGGAACGAGACCATGAACTTGCGGTAGTTCTGCCAGTAGCTGGTCTGGCCCGGTCGAAGCGGCTTGAACTGCCGGGTCGACATGTAGGTCTCGAAATTCTCGTCCGCCTCGGTCGGCGCCGTCAGATAGCCGGTGAGCAGGTGCGACATGAGGCCGAGATCGGTCAGGCCCTGGATGTTGGAGTGGCCGCGAAGAGCGTTCATGCCGCCGCCGCGCACGCCGATATTGCCGAGGATCAGCTGCAGCATGGCCATGGCGCGGATATTCTGCGAGCCGTGCGAATGCTGGGTCCAGCCCAGGGCATACATCGACGTCATCGTCTTTGTCGGCGTCGAACATTCCGAGATCATCTCGGCGACCTTGAGGAATTTCTCCTTCGGCGTTCCGCAGATACGCTCGACCATTTCGGGCGTATAGGGCGCCAGATGCTCCCTAAGCAGGTTCCAGACACAGCGGGGGTTCTGCAGTGTCGGATCGGTGACGACGAAGCCGTCGTCGCCAATCACATAGTCCCAGGTCGAACGGTCGTAGTCGCGCTTCTCCTCATCGTAACCGGTAAAGAGACCGTCCTTATAGGCGAAGCCGTCCTTCACCAGATAGGCTGCGTTGGTGAAAGCCTTGGTGTATTCCCACTGCACCCGGTCGTTGTCGATGCAATACTTCATGACGCCGTTCAGGAACGCGATATCGGTTCCCTGGCGGATGGGCGCGTAATAGTCCGAGACCGATGCGGTGCGGGTGTAACGCGGATCGACGACGATTAGCTTCGCGCCGCGATGGGCCTTGGCTTCCGTAACCCATTTGAAGCCACAAGGATGGGCTTCCGCCGCATTGCCGCCCATGACGACGACGAGGTCGGTGTTCTTGATGTCGGTCCAGGAGTTGGTCATTGCTCCACGGCCAAATGTTGGGGCGAGACTCGCCACCGTAGGGCCGTGTCAGACGCGTGCCTGATTATCGAAACCGACTATTCCCAGGCTCTTGGCGAATTTGAAGGTCGCCCAGGCCGTTTCATTGGTTGTTGCAGACGCCGCCAGCATGCCGACGGTCGTCCAGCGATTGACCGGAACGCCCTTGGCGTTTGCCGCAAGCAGGTTCGCATCGCGATCGTCCTTCATCAGACGGGCAATGCGGTCGAGAGCATCGTCCCAGGAGATCCGCTCGAAGCTGTCGGAGCCGGGCTTGCGCAGCATCGGATATTGAAGCCGGGTCGGCGACTTGACGAAGTCCTTGAGCGCCGCCCCCTTGGGACAGAGCGTCCCGCGGTTCGTCGGGTGATCGGCGTCACCCTCGATATGGACGATGTCCGCCGTCTCGCCTTTTCGAGGGTCCCCCTTCGAATAGATGATGACGCCGCAGGCAACGGAACAGTACGGACAGGTGTTGCGGGTCTCGGTCGTGGTCTTCAGCTTGAAAGCACGCACATGCGCGATTTCTGCCGCCTCGGATTCGCCGAAGCCCAGTGCTCCGACGGAAGTTGCCACAACACCCGCTCCGGCCAGCTTCAGGAAGCTGCGCCGCGAGAGGTCTATGTTCATAGATGGCCTCCCTTTCCCGATACTTCGTAGCTTGGAGTCTATTGCTAAGTGCTTGCAAGTCAAGGTGCGTCGCTTGCGCGACACCTGACGCGCCGTCAACAGCCTTTGCGACAACAACGCTCGCAATATGTCAACGATTTCCGGATCCCGGAGGCCTGCCGGTTCCTGAAAGGAACCGATATCGCCGTGCCACTCTCGTCTGCGACATCGGCTTCCTGACAAAATCCAGCTTCGACCACGCGTTCAGGCGGGTGACCGGCATGCACCCGCCCGAGCGGCCGCGCGCGAAGCACTCCTGCTGCAGGTATGGCCGATTGAATCGAGGGACTATCGGATCGTCTCAGGAAGCCAGTTGCCCCCTGGCCGAGGTCTTGTTTCGGTAATGGCTCGGTGGTGCCCCGATGATCTTGCGGAAGGCGCGACTGAACGAGGCCTCCGAATCGTAGCCGAGGCGGCCCGCGACAAGAGCCACGCGCTGCCCTTCCTGCAGCCATTGATGCGCCTGGTGCATTCGCATGCGCGCGACGTAGCGAGCCGGCGTCTCGCCCATGGTGTCGACAAAACGCTGGGCAAAGCCCGACCGCGATGCCCCCATGAGCTTTGCCAGTTCGGGTACGCTCCAATCCCGCGCAGGTTCAAGGTGGATAGCTGCAAGGACGCGTCCGAGCTCCGGATTGCGCACGGCCGCCAGCCAGCCCGTGGCCGTGCCGCAGCCATGCTCCACCCAGGTTCGAATGAGCGTTGCCGTGAGCACATCGGCAAGCCGTGAGAGAATGCCGCCCGAGCCGACGCGCTGCATTTCGGCTTCCCGCATCATGGCATCGAGCAGTGCCGGTATGGAAGGTTCGCTCGCGGCAAGATCGCTGGTGCGCATGACAGCGGGCATCAGTTGCAGGAGAGGGTGCAGACGATCGACGTTGAACTGCATCACCGCAAAGAAGAGGAGGTTCTTGCTATCCGTCGAGGGGCATTGCACGTCGATGATGCCGTCACACAGCTGCCGCCGCGGCAAGTCGGCTATCGAAACGGCGGGAATGCCCGGCTTGCTGGCAAGCACATGCGCGTCGCCCCTCGGCAACAGAACCGCATCGCCCTGGGCGAGCTCTATCCATTCACCATCCGGTGCCTGAAGATGGGCGGAGCCTGCAGCGAGAAAATGGAACCGTGCCGGCTGCTGCGCCGGATAGGCCGTCGCCCAGGGCGCACAGGGTTGGCAACGCCCATATTCGACACCGTCGAGCCTCAGCCCACGCAGGATTTCGGTCAACGCATCGCTCACAAGGCGCTCCAAAAGTTTGGACAAACGGCACAGTCTTTTGGATTTTCTAGCATAGAAACTCCGGATGGTCACGCCTACCTTCGTCATCAACAATCGCGGAGATAAAAATCATGGATGGCGTCGTGACGAAATCAGGTGCCCCGACGGACGAGCAGAGCAGAGCCCGATGGGGCGCTGTCGTTTCCCTTTCACTTGGGGTTTTCGGCCTGGTAACGGCGGAGTTTCTGCCGGCAAGCCTGCTGACGCCGATGTCGGCGGATCTCGGGGTCAGCGTCGGAGCCGCCGGGCAGTCGGTGACCACCACTGCGGTCGTTGCAGCCGTCGCCGGCCCGGCGATCGTGGTTTACACAGGCCGCTTCGACCGGCGCACGGTGCTTCTGGCCTTGACGGGCCTGCTGGTTGTATCGAGCCTGATGGCGGGCTTTGCGCCGAACCTTCCTTTCCTGCTTGCGGCCCGCGTTTTGCTCGGCGTCGCGCTTGGTGGTTTCTGGGCGATGTCGCTGGCGCTGGCCATGCGGCTGGTTCCCGGCAGACTGATGCCGCGCGCCATGGCGATCGTGATGTCAGGCGTCTCGATCGCGACGGTCTGCGCCGCACCCGTTGGCGCCTGGATAGGTGCGACGCTCGGCTGGCGCTATGCCTTCCTGCTGGCAGCCGCGGTCGGGGTTGTAACCTTTATCGTCCAGGCACTGACCGTTCCGTCGCTACCGCCGATCGGGACCACTGGTCTGGCCACGATCGCACGGGTTCTCAGGCGCCCGGCTATCCGGCTGGGACTTGCCACCATCCTGCTGGTCGTGACCGGCCATTTTGCCGGCTTCACCTACATTCGCCCCTATCTTGAGCAAGTACCGCGTTTCGACGTCGAAATGATCACCGCGATCCTGCTCGCGTTCGGTATTGGTGGCTTCTTCGGCAATATCGCCGGCGGCTTCATGGCAGAACGCAACACGCGCCTGTCGATGACGCTGGCAGCGGCGGGCATTGCCGCCACCGCACTCCTGCTCGCCGTCGCCGGCATGCTGCCGGCGATTGCCGCCGCAGCCACGGCAGCCTGGGGTTTCGCCTTCGGTGCACTCCCTGTCAGCGTCCAGTCCTTCATCAGCCGGGCCGCCGGCGACGAGGCGGAAGGCGCCGGGGCGGCGACACTAACGACATTCCAGATCGCCATCTCCACCGGAGCAATCCTCGGCGGCCTTATCGTCGAACTGCAGGGGCCTGCCGGCGTCTTCATGTTCGCCGCACTGGCCGCCTTGCTGGGCGCCTCGCTCGTCGCGGTCTCCCGCAAGGTGGCGCTCCAGCCAGGTTGAGACAAAAACCGATCCGTTGGAGGCCGAGATCCCGCATTTCACCGGGGTTGAAGAATGATCCGTTACATGCGCAGCGCTACTGAGGAACGTTGGGAGGCACCATGTTGCCTCCCATCTCTCAGGCTTTGGGCCTCAAGGGCGGTAAGGTGTCATTTGTCCGTCAGTGGCAGAGCCAAGAGCTGTTCGGTCGTGACGATGTCCCCGAAGGTGTCGTCGATCGAGGCTAGAGCTGCGCGGTGCAGAGTGACATGCGAGACGGTCTTGCCATCTGCTATGTCGAGATCCCGCGTGGCGCAGGCATCGTCGGCGACAATCACATGGTAACCGAGCGGGACGGCATCGCGTGCAGCGCCGGCAACGCAGGCATGGGTCATCAGGCCGGCAATGATGAGTGTATCGACGCCGGCATCCTTCAGGCGCTGATCGAGGTCGGTGGTCGGAAACACACTCACCGACGATTTACGCACCACCGAATGGCTGGCGGATGGCTGAATTTCGTCGTGAAACCGGGACGTCGCGCTATCCTCGGCAAAGACCGGGCTTCCCGCCGGTGCCACGTGCTGCACGTGATAGACTTTCATCCCGTCCGCATCGGCACGCTCGATGAGACGCTTGGCGTTGGCGAGCGCCTCTTCGCCGTCCGGGATCGGCATCCTGCCGCTGAAGTATTCGTTCTGAAAGTCGATCACCAACAGGGCGGTCTTGGCGGGGTCAAGACTTCGCGGCGCTGTGGCTCCGGCCATAGTTCGGATGGTTGGGTGCTGCATCATGGAAGACGTCCTTTCGCATCGTTGTTGATAGCTGAAAATCCCGCATGCGGCGGCGTCGCGAAAGTGGCCAGAATGACAATATGTGCTAAGTTCTGGCCAATTCATCAAAATGGGATCACCGCGCCTATGCACACCATTGCCGTCATCGCCTTTGAAGGCATCAGCGCCTTCCACCTGTCGGTGCCCTGCATCGTGTTCGGCGATGAGCTTTTGAAACTCGGAGCGCCCCGATATCGCCTGCTGATCTGCGGCGAGAACACCGGGTCGATTGCCACCGGCTCCGGCTTTCGCATTGAGGTGACACATGATCTGAGCCACCTGGGGCAGGCCGACACAGTCATCGTGCCGGCCTGGCGGGATCCGGACGAACGGCCTCCTGAAGCCTTGCTGCAGAGCGTTAGGGCCGCTAACGCACGCGGCGCGCGGCTGGTCGGGCTTTGCCTTGGTACCTTCGTACTGGCGGAAGCGGGCGTGCTGAACGGGCGACCGGCATCCACCCATTGGGCCTGGGCTGAGGATTTCCAACGAAACTATCCGCAGGTCGCCCTGGATCAGGATGCACTCTATGTCGACGATGGCGACATCCTGACATCGGCCGGGACGGCCGCGGCCATCGACTGCTGTCTGCATATCGTACGTCGCGATCATGGGGCAGAAATTGCCAACCGCATCGCCCGGCGGCTGGTGGTGGCGCCGCATCGGCATGGCGGCCAGACCCAATATATCGAGAAGCCAATGCCCTCCGCCGGCGGCGAGGCGCAGCTCGGTGCGACGATCAATTGGGCAATCGAGCATCTGGGCGAGCCATTGTCACTCGAAAAGCTGGCGGCACGGGCCGGGGTGAGCCTGCGCAGCTTCACCCGGCATTTCAGAAAGGCGACCGGAACCACGTTTACGCAATGGCTGCTGAACCAGCGGCTGGCGACCGCGCAACGCCTGCTCGAAACCGGCTCCTGCTCGATCGACCGGGTCGCAGAGATGGCCGGCTTCGGCTCCACGGTATCGCTGCGCCAGCACTTTACCCGCGCCTTCTCGATCTCGCCGGCAAGCTACCGCCGGCAGTTCAGGAAGAGACCAGATGCGCAGGCGGTTCTGTGAAGTATCCCAAAATGCTGCTTACGTTTTGCAAGGTCGGCAACAGGGCGGTTCGCGAGCAGATCGGAAACACAGCGTTCGACCCTCCAAGGCTGTCGCCAGAGACGATCTTATGCCATCTAAGATAGTAGCAATGACACATCCCCAGGCGGCACTATCGTGAAGAAAATCGGATTCCTTTCCTTCGGTCATTGGACCCCCTCCTCCCAGTCGCAAACCCGCTCGGCAGGTGATGCGCTTCTGCAGTCCATCGACCTCGCGGTTGCGGCCGAGGAACTCGGCGCTGACGGCGCCTATTTCCGTGTGCATCACTTTGCCCGGCAGCTGGCCTCCCCCTTCCCGCTTCTGGCCGCCGTCGGCGCAAGGACGAAGCGCATCGAGATCGGCACGGCCGTGATCGACATGCGCTACGAGAACCCGCTTTACATGGCCGAAGACGCCGGTGCCGCCGACCTGATTTCGGGCTCCCGTCTTCAGCTCGGCCTCAGCCGCGGCTCGCCCGAGCAGGTGATCGATGGCTGGCGGTATTTCGGCTACCAGCCACAAGACGGCGCATCGGATGCCGACATGGGCCGAAGCCACGCCGAAGTGTTTCTCGAAGCGCTGAAAGGCAACGGTTTCGCCCAACCCAACCCGCGGCCGATGTTCCCGAACCCGCCGGGTCTGTTGCGGCTCGAACCCCATTCGGAAGGGTTGCGCGACCGCATCTGGTGGGGCTCCAGTTCGAACGCCACCGCCGTCTGGGCGGCAAAGCTCGGCATGAACCTGCAGAGTTCGACCCTGAAGGACGACGAGACCGGAGAGCCGTTCCATGTTCAGCAGGCCGCGCAGATCCGCGCCTACCGCCAGGCGTGGAAGGAAGCGGGCCACACCCGCACGCCGAGGGTCTCCGTCAGCCGCAGCATCTTTGCGATCGTCGATGATCGCGACCGCGCCTATTTCGGCCAAAGCGGCAAGGAACAGGACACGATCGGTTTCATCGACGAGAATACACGGGCAATCTTCGGAAGGTCCTATGCCGCCGAGCCTGACGTGCTCATCAAGCAACTCGCCGGGGATGAAGCCGTGGCCGAGGCCGATACGCTGCTTTTAACCGTCCCCAACCAGCTCGGCGTCGACTACAACGCGCACGTCATCGAAGCGATCCTGAAGCACGTGGCGCCTGCACTCGGCTGGCGTTAAGCGGCAAGGCCTGTTCGTTCGCGGGCGTTCGAATTCGACTGGCACGAACATGCGCGTGCGCCGACCAGGTCGGCGCACGCGCGCTTCTCACGCCAGACTGACGTCGAGTGTTATCGGAACCGCCCCGAGTGCCTTTGACACCGGGCATCCCGCTTTCGCCTTGTTTGCCAGCTCGGTGAATTTTGCCAGATCCGCTCCCGGCACCCGGCCTTTCAGTGCCAGATGGATAGCCGTGATGGCAAAGCCGTCGGCGACGGATTCAAGCGTGACCTTGGCGCTCGTCTCCATGCTGTCAGCCGTCAGGCCAGCCTCCCCGAGGATCAGCGACAACGCCATCGTAAAACAACCGGCGTGAGCCGCCCCGATGAGTTCCTCCGGGTTGGTGCCTGCGACGCCTTCGAAGCGCGCTGCGAACCCATACGGATAGTCCTTGAGTGCGCCGCTATGCGTCGAAATCTGACCCCTACCGTCCTTGAGACCGCCGGCCCATTTAGCCGATCCTGTGCGATTGATCTGCATGCTCTTCTCCTGAGGGTGAAATCCACAGGCTCCAGATAGGGCAGTGATGTCAGATTGGTATGCGTAGAGCTTGCACTGCGACCCGCCAGCCCTCGAATACACGGCTTGCGACGCTTGCAACCGGGCGCAACATAACGAATTGCCGGTTTCGCCCCTCCGCCATGCACCGACGCGAAACCTTCGGCCGGGAAAATTATTCCACCTATGATTGGTCCCGAGCCAAACGGTTGCTTATCCTCAGCCACAACCTTGACTAATTTGCCCGCGTTGCGGAAGTTTCCTCCCAAACGCTCTGCTCCAAATCAATCGAGTGTGAATCGTGTCCCAAGCTATTATCAAATCCCCGAAGCCGTTTTTCATGTCCTTCGGCTTTCAAGTTCTGGCAGCCATGGTCATCGGACTGCTGCTCGGTCTCATCGCCCGAAACATAGGCGCCGACGCAGCCGGCAACCCCAACTGGCTGACCGTGACGCTCCAGACGATCGGCTCCATCTTCGTGCAGCTTTTGCGCGCCCTGGTTCCGCCGCTCGTCTTTACGGCGATCGTTGCCTCCATCGCCAATCTGGCGACGCTTCAGAATGCGGCGAAACTGGTCTGGCAAACCCTGCTCTGGTTCGCGATCACCTCGTTCATCGCTGTCATCATCGGCATCGCACTTGGCCTCATCATCCAGCCCGGCGTTGGCTCTGCCGTGTCGCAGGAGGCCGCCAAGGCGCCATCCTATGCGGGCTCGTGGCTTGATTTCCTCAAGGGCCTGGTCCCCGCCAACATGCTGGGTCTCGAGGCAAGCACCAAGCTGACGGAAGGAAGCGCCAGCACGTCGCTGAATTTCAACGTGCTGCAAATCCTGGTCGTTTCCATCGCCTTTGGTGCTGCCGCGCTGAAAGCCGGTGAAGCGGCCAAGCCCTTCCTCGCCTTCAACCAGTCGCTACTGGCCATCGTCCGCAAGATCCTCTGGTGGGTCATTCGCCTGACGCCCATCGGCACCATCGGTCTGCTCGGCCGCGCCGTGGCGCAATATGGCTGGGGAACGCTGGCGCAGCTCGGCTGGTATGCGGCAGCTGTCTATATCGGCCTTGCCATCGTGCTCTTCGTCGTCTATCCGGCGCTGCTGATCGTGCATGGCCTGAAGCCGTCGCGCTTCTTTGCCGGTGCTTGGCCGGCAATCCAGCTTGCGTTCGTGTCGCGCTCGTCGGTCGGCACCCTGCCTGTCACCGAGACCGTGACCGAAAAGAGCCTCGGCGTGCCGCGCGAGTTTGCGGCCTTTGCCGTTCCGCTCGGAGCAACGACCAAAATGGATGGTTGCGCGGCGATCTATCCGGCGATCTCGGCGATTTTCATCGCGCAGTTCTTCGGCGTGCCGCTTGGACTGCAGGAATATGTGCTGATCGTCTTCGTCTCCGTGCTCGGCTCGGCAGCGACCGCCGGTCTGACCGGTGCAACCGTGATGCTGACGCTCACCCTGTCGACGCTTGGCCTTCCGCTCGAGGGTGTGGGCTTGCTGCTTGCCATCGACCCGATCCTCGACATGGGTCGCACCGCCGTCAACGTCGCCGGTCAGGCGCTGGTGCCGACGATTGTTTCCAAGCGCGAAGGCATTCTCGACGAGACCGTCTACAATGCCGGCAGGTCCATCGAGGACCCCGAACCGGCTGCTGCCCTCCAGACGGCGTGATTGGGTTCACGTCCAGAGGAAGCCGGCATCTCGCCGGCTTTCTTGATTCTATCGCCCGGCTAAACCGCTCGGTGCCACGGATCATTGCGGCGGCCTCATTTTCACATACTACCAACCTGCGCTGATATTGACCTCTTGCGCCGGAGCGATTTTGGTTTCGGGCAAGGAGAGAACCGGAACCGGACCAAATAGGTCAATATCAGTGCGGATTGGTATAAGTGCTGGTTCCAGCTCCCCCCGAGACGGTTTGGCGCGCGCCACCCAATCTGCCTGCATTACCCCGAGAACGAGCAGCGCTTGTCGCACAGCCACGATGTTGCAGTTAGAGAAACCTGCGGGCGCATCGGCTTCCACGGTGTCGGCAGTCCTCGGCCTCGGGTCGATTCCGTCGGTGAAGCAGGACCGCGAAGGTCGGCTGCCCCAAATCGAGACAGGTCCATTCCGAACTCAAGACTGGCGGATTGCCAGTCGTATTCACGCTTCAATCAGCGCGTTTCGACTATCATCAACAATGCCGTAGAGTTGTTATCGGCCAGCGATTGGAATAGTGAATGACCGTGACTTTTGCCAAAACAACACGTGACAAGCGGAGTTTGGATGCCGGTCATCTTCCAACGGATAAATGAAGACCACGCGTTGCAGGCCGCCGCCATCATCGTGAAGGCATATATCGAGCCGCCTTGGAATGAGGCGTGGACCTTGGAGAGAGCGGCGGCACGGATGGGCGAGTTGTCGACCACTCCCGGTTGGCTGGGCGTCGGGGCATTGGAAAGTGGCACATTGCGTGGCTTTGCGATCGGCCTCCCCCATACGTCGGCTGCCGGCAGGGGCCTGTACATTCCTGAAATCGCGGTTCTGCCCTCTCACCAGCGACGTGGCATCGGCAAGCAGTTGCTTGGATTTCTTGAGGCTGAAGCCCTGAGTTCCGGCTTTTCGAGCGCGTGGCTTTTGTCGCAAAACGAGGGCGCCACTGCCGAATACTATAAGGCGAGCGGCTACAATCAGGCTACTATGCTCAGGATTTATTCAAAGCCGCTCAGTGGAGCCCTCAGTCAGTGCTCTGATGATTTGTGATGCAACTGGCCCGTGGCTGAGTTCGCTTGAATGATCGCCAGGCATCCTGCGCGCTGCATGCTGTAGCGCCAGCAGTCGAAAAAACTCAGGGCGTACCAACTCACGCCGAGGCATGGCATCCGCGTTCAACTGCACCCAATACCAACCTGCGTCGATATTGACCTCTTGCGCCGGAGCGATTTTGGCTTCCGGCAAGGAGAAAACCTCGACCGATGCCAAGGCGTCGCTCTAGGTCCGCTCCTCGCCGGATGACCGCACACGGCCCCACGCAATAGATCAATATCAGCGCAGGTTCGTATGAGTCGCATGGCCGAGACAGTCCTGGCTGCAGTTGTTATCGCCTGCAACGGGGATTGCGCTGCCGTTTCTTTAAGCCGGAGCCTACCCTTCGTAGTGACCCGACGATGCGGCAGCGGCCGACTTGACGACCAGCGCCACGTCGGCCCCCCTGATCACACTCACCCCGGCGGCGCGTAGATCGGCAACCGTCTTCAGTCCACCGGCCTTCGGCGAATCCAGCGGCTCTACGCTACGAGCATTCAGATCGACAATCCAAAGGCCCTGTTCGCCTTCGATACCTATCACAACAACTTTGGCCATCCGTATTCCCCTCTCACTATGATCTGCTCGGTCTAAAATCCTGCCCTCTTCAAGCCTTCTCGGTAGAGGTCTTTGTGCCATTGTTCCTTGCTGGGAACAGCGGCAAGCCACGTATCCAGGTCGAAATTGGGGTTGGCTTCACGCACCCGACGAACAAAGACACGCGCTTTGTCTTTATGGCCCAACATCGCCCAGTTCGCGGCCGAAAGCCTGTCGGCCAGGCTCGGATCGGCCATACGTCCGATGTAGTCCAGCGATGTCTCGAATTCGCTGAGCGCGTAGTTCGCACCCGCCGCGGTCCAGAGATAGGAGTCCGGGCTCAACGGATTGAGCTCAATCGCACGTTCGATCTTTTCCAACGCCTTGCCGGGAAGCGAGCAATGGACGAGTGTATCGGCGTGGTCGGCAATGATATCGGCATAATGGGGACCAAGCGTCTCCGCCAGTTCCATCGCTTCGGCGCTTTCATCGAAGGCCCCCTGCAACAGCTTGGCCACGCCAAACTCACGATAGCCGTCAGCCAGATTCCGGCGGGCACCGATGGCACGCATAGCAAACACCTCGGCCGACTTCAGTAGCTCGAGGTCGCCTCGTGCGGTCAGCAGCCATTCCTTTGAGTAGGTCCTGGCGATCGAACTCAGCGCCGGCGCAAAATCGGCGCTCGCATGGAGTGCGGTCTTCATCTCCTTGCGGGCGCGCCGCAAGTCCGGCAGCGTCAGCCGGTTCAGGTGCCGTCGTCCCACGAGATAGCTGTGGTACGCTGCCGGATTCAGCTCGCGATAAAGACGCGCCGCCTCATGCCGCTCGATCTCGCTTGAAACCGAAAGCGCGATGTTTCGTGCGATCACACGCCGGGTAGCGATGAGTTCCGGATGGCTCAGGCTGAACCTTTCCGCCCAGACGACCTCATTATCGGGAAAGAAGATGAGCTGGACGAACAACGTTCCTTCGCTTGTCTGACTGCTGATCCGGCTGTCGAGGATGTAGTTCAGAGAAAAACGCTCGAAGAAATCAGCCTGGTTCCCAAGCTGGTGTCCGATCCGGACGGCAGAATGGTGGGCGATCACCTGCAGGCTGTTGAAGGCGCAAAACCCGATTGTGATATCCTCGATCAGGGCACTCGCGATGAAACCAAAGTCCGGGCGCCCGACGTGGTCGCTCGGAGGCAACAGCACCAGACGAGGGATTGCATGACGGTGCGTTTGTCCAGATTCAGTCTGAAAATCAGGTTCGGACATGCTGGCGGGACGGGCGTACGGCCGTGCGCCCGACCCAGTTCCCGCGTCTCGGCTCGCCAAGACGCTCACGAGATCGGCACCTCGTGTAAGCGCCTTGCATCGCTTGTCGAGAATTTTCCTGAGGTGGTCGACTTGCTCTTCCGCTTGAAAGATTTCGACGAGCAACTGCAACGTATCCGGATCCGCGTATTCCGCCTCGATGAGCAATATCCCCGCATCCTTGAGAACTTCAGCCTCTTCCTCCGAGCGCTGCGCGCGCGACGCTTTTCTCAACAGAGCTTTGAGAAGGGTATTTTGGCGGTCTTTCTGTTCCGCGAGCCAGCCATGAAAAGCGCGGCTCTGACAGTCGACCGGCCCCAGGAAAGACCGATGCATCAGCGTTGCAAGGCTGTGGAGCTGGGGCAAGGGATCGGCTATTTCGGTATCGGTCGCCGAATCCATATCCGATGACAACGACGAGCGATCCATGTGGATCATGTTACTGGTAAACGAGAGGAATTGCGCTCCAAGTTCGTCCTGGCGGACTTTTATCCTGGAGATCAACTTGCGCATGTTCACGAGGGGAACGGCATTGCCATCGTTGCCCCACAAGAATGCGGCCATCACCGTTCGTTGTTCGGCTCCTTCCTTGGTCGTGAGCAAATAAGCGAGGAGTAACAAACCTTTCTCGGGATAGGCAACTTGCCCTCGCTCTGAATCGACGAGCCTCAAGCCCCCAAAGGTTTGCAGAAAGAAAGCCATTTGTACCTTTAGGCCATCCGCCAATATTTATAAGAATCCGCGTGTCGAAAAAGTTTCAACAGCAGCATCTAGACCCTTCGGCCACTAATCTAGGAAACGATTGGACAAACGATTGCGCGACGGAGTTTGTCTTAATAGCTCACAGAATTCAACCGGGAATTTACTGTGAGGGAAGGGAGTTTACATAACTCACCGATGCCGACGAGTGGACCGCAGAGCATCTATTCTACGCTCCACTCCAGGTTTTATTCCAATTTGCGACGCAACGACCGGAACCCACTTCTGCAAAAATCAGAGAATGCAGCGTATCGGAAATCACAACTCGATCTACTGGATCCGCCCCGGCACGTACCACTCAGCGAAAGGCTATTCCTTTCTCGCGGCCGATATCCGGCGGCGAAAGCCTTGCTCACATCAGACCTTGCGGGCGAGCTCAACACCCCGTGGCGAACAGGTGGTCATCATCGATGGCTTGCCAACGCCGGAAGGCAAGCGGTCGTGGCATTGGGTGTGCCCTTCGCCTCCGGCAGCGACAGACGCTCGCGCCCGCGCAACGTCATCGTGATTGGACTTCGCCGTGTTGCGGAGTCAGGTTTGATGACGGAAAATGGGCTGGCGCAAAGCATCTATCGTCTGAATGGAGGCGAAAATGAAGCACCATACGCGCGAGCAACTGTTGGCCCTTGCGCAGGTCGAACTGGACCTGCAGCCAGCAAGCATGTCTCGCAAGGATCGTCTGGAACGCTGGGCGGCACTTCTTGAGCAGATACCGCAGCAGCTTCTCTCAACAATCTTCGAAACCGAGTACAGACCCGTCGAGGTCCGCGATACGTTGCGCAGCGACAATTCGCCGATCTCCGTCGCTTTCGCAGATACGGCGCTGCGCTCCGCTGGATTGGCGAGCGACACCTATGGTGAAGCAAAACGCTTCTTCGAGCTGAGCGATGGGCAGTTGCACGAGGTCATCTGCTATTGTCACTTCGGAACTACGGTCAGCGCGGCCACGGCTGCCCGCACCATTCGATCGACGCTCATCGCGTGATCGTCGAGAATAGCGCCCGGCAGGAGACGATAAGGGCCAGTTGAGTGCGGTAATCGCTCATTACGCTTTCATCGAAAGCACCCAATGCCTCAGCGAAGCTTGGGTGCTTGGCGCAGCGCCGACGGCACCTCACCGCGACCCGGGCAATCGCGCAGGCTTTCGGCACGCCACTTTGGGCCGCGTTTATTCGGTACCGCGTGCGGCCGGTTCATCCGTTGGCACCGGTTCGGATTCCTGCTCCTGCGCCACCAGATCTCTCCTCAATGTCGCAACCTCCAGCCTGCCCCAGGCTTCGGCTCGATCCATCAGCGAGCGCATCTCGCTGTTAAGAGCATGCGAGCGCATGATGTCGTCGGCATGGCTGACATTGGTGCGCGGATCGTAAAAGCTACTGATCTCCGCGCCGGCGGCGCGCCTGGCCTGCTCCAGAAGCGCTCGTACCTCGGATAGCTCAGCTTTTGCCGCGAAATATCGTCTCATCACATCGATGAGTTCGCGGTCGCGTGCCTTTGTCTTCATGGCAGCCTCCCTCAAAACGCAGCCTGAGTGATCCCACAAGATGTCAAAATCTGGGTGCTTCGGCCATCCGGGCGTGTTGCCTGTGGACGGATTGCCGCGACGCCGGTTTGGCAGCGGGTCACGAAGCATCATCGTGATTGGACTTCGCGCCCAACAAGAGTCACGCTTCGGCGGGGAGAAATGGGCTGGCGCAGAGCATCTATCGTCTAAATGGAGGCGACAATGAAGCACCATACACGCGAGCAATTGCAGGTCTTTGCACAGATCGAACCGGACTACCGGCCGCCGAGCATGTCTCGCAAGGAACGCCTCGAACGCTGGGCGGAGCTTCTCGAGCAGAGCCCGTCCCGACACCTGGCGACGCTGTATGAAACCGAACACCAGTCGGCTGCCGTGCGCGATGCATTGCGCAGCGACGGCTCGCCGATCTCGGTCGCGTTCGAAGATACCATGCTGCGTGCCGCAGGCATGGAAAACGACACCTACGGCGAGGCCCTCAGGTTCTTCGAGTTGCGCGACTGGCAGCTGCACGGCGTGATCTGCTATTGCCACTTCGGTGCAACGGTGAACGCCCAGACGGCCGCAGAACTCGTCAGGTCGATCTCGACAGGCGAACGCAGCGGCTTATTCGCCCGGCTGCGCGCTCTGTTCGTTGGCTGACGCGAGCCGCATTTCACCATGTTGTGAGATGCGGCGTCGGCAAGATGGCAGATCACTGTTGTAGAGATGTTGGCGGGGTAAAAAGCGCGGGGCTATGCGCCCGCTTGCTTCAAGCCTTCGTCACTCGATCTCGGCGTCGCCAGGAACCGAGGCCAGCAGGGATCGGATCACGCGAAGCCCGCGCTCCAGGTCAGTGAGCGGCGGAGCGGAGATCGCGACGCGGACCGCGTTTGGTGCACGCCCCAGGGTGGCACTAAACACGCCCGCCGGCGTGATGGCCACGCCTTGTAGAGCGGCCGCCGAAACGAACGCCTCAGCACTCCAGGTCTCCGGCAGTTCGAGCCAGATATGAAATGCGTTGCTTTCTGCCGACGGCGACGCGTGGCCAAGAATGCACGCCGCCAGCAGCTGCCGATCGCGGCCGTCCTTCCGCTTCAGGTCCGAAACATGGGCGGCTGTGCCGTCAGAGATCCAGGATAGCACCAACTGCATTGATAGAGACGACGCCATCCAGCCCCCGGCACGCATCACCGCGGCAATGCGATCTTTGACCTGCGGCGGTACGACGACAAAGCCAACACCGATGCCCGGCCCAAGCCGCTTCTGCATGCTGTTGACGTAGACGACACGGTTCGGCGCATAGGCGGCAAGGGGCGCCGCGTCGGAAAGGAACGCAAAGGCAGCATCCTCGATGCAGAGCAGCCCGGTCTCCTCAAGCACCTCGGCGAGGGCAGTTCGTCGTGCGTGCGACATCGAAAAACCGAGCGGGTTATGGATGGTCGGCTGGATGTAGATCGCATCGAGCGGCTTCGCGCGATGCGCCCTGATAAACGCCGCAACGTCGACGCCGTCACCATCGATCTCAAGCGGCACGAGCTGCAAGCCGAGCCGAGCCGCCATGCGGATGACCGAAGGGTAGGTCAACGGCTCGACGCCGATGCGATCGCCAGGCTTGCAGACAGCTGCCATGGCGCATGCAATCGCTTGACGTCCACCACCGGCAAAAAGAATGCCGTCAGGCCTCGGGGACCAATGATCGTGCGCGAGATAGCGCGCGACGATCTCACCGGCGCCCTTTGTCCCGAAGGGGCCGAGGGCGTCCATGGCGTCAAAGAGTGCTGCCGGGTTGGCCATGCTCTTGAACGCAGGCGCCATCAGGGCCGCCTGCTCCAGAGAACCCGACGTCGCTAGTTGCAAATCGATCGGCGCATCGGCGATCTCGCTGATCCGCGCAGATTGCAGCCGGTCCGGCGTCCTGACGAAAGTCCCGCGCCCAACTTCGCCGACAACCAGACCGCGCCGAACGAGTTCGGCATAGACGCGGCTCGCGGTCGAGACCGCTATTCCCCTCTCATAGGCAAAGGTTCTTTGCGGCTGCAGCCGCGTACCGGGCGACAGCTTTCCAGAGGCGATCTCGCCGGCGACAACGTCGGCAACGGCGCGGTAATCCAGCATCTCAATTGCTCCGAGGGCAATAAACCAATTGAACTCTTATGGCATCGGTGCATTTGTAAATCAAATTGTAGCACCGGATCAATGTCATGAGCTTCTCCACCGCCCCTACAGCTTCCCTGCCAACCCTGCAGGACGTCGAAGCTGCAGCCCACCGCATCAGCAACTACTGCATCGAGACGCCGCTGCTCGAATCGTCCTATCTCAACGGGAAATATGGCGGCCGGTTGCTGCTCAAGGCTGAAAGCCTGCAGGTCACGGGTTCGTTCAAGCTGCGTGGAGCGGTCAACAGGGTCGGGTCGCTGACCGACGACGAACGGCGGCGTGGCGTCGTCGCCCGGTCTTCCGGCAATCACGGCCTTGCGATTGCCTATTGCGCCGGACTGATGGGCACATCAGCCGTGGTCGTCGTACCCGAGACCGCACCGGCGGCAAAGGCCGAACGGATCGCGGCCTATGGGGCACGCGTCGTAAAGGTTCCGATGAAGGACCTCGCCGACGTCGCAGCCGAAATCACGCAACGCGAGGACCGGGTGCTTATTCCGCCGGCCGACGATTTCTGGGTGGTTGCCGGCGCCGGCACCGTCGCGCTTGAAATGGCAGAACAGGCCGCGAGGCTGAATGCCCGGATCGATGTATTGCTTACCTGCTGCTCCGGCGGCGGACTGACAGCCGGTTGCCTGCTGGGGTTGAGCAAGCTGTCTCCGTCCACCAAGGTTTATGGCGTCGAGGCCGTTGGGTTCGAGAAGATGGCAAAATCACTCGCCGCCGGCAAACGCATCAATCTTGCACCGGGCGGCCATTCGATCTGCGACGCCATCAGCGGGCTCTACATGGCAGAGATTCCCTTCGAGATCATCAGACCTGATTTGGCCGGTACGTTTGCTGTCACGGATGACGAGGCAAAGGAGGCCATGCGCGTGGCCTTCAGCGAATTCGGCCTCGTTCTGGAGCCTGGAAGCGCCGTCGCGTTGGCGGCCGTGCTCGCCCGCCGGATACCGCTGGAAGGACGTACGTTTGCCGTCACGCTGTCCGGCCGGAACGTCGATTTGGACCTTGCTGGCGCCATACTGGCGAGTGGCGAGCCAACGGTCGGCAGGGCATGAACATGTTCAGCCACGTCACGGTTGGTTGCGGCGACCTCAATCGTGCCGCCCTCTTCTACGACGCCGTTCTCGCGCCTCTTGGTCTTGTCAGGCGAACAGTCACTCCGGATGGCGGACCGGCCGCAGCGTGTTGGATCACACCGGGACAGGCATTGCCGCGCTTCTACGTCTATGAGCCGTTCGACAAGAAGCCTGCCAGTGTGGGAAACGGCAGCATGGTCGCATTTCTTGCGCCCACACCTGCGGCGGTCGACCGGGCCCATGCTGCAGGCCTTGCGGCCGGCGGTACGGACGAGGGCGCTCCCGGTGCGAGGCCGCACTATGGAGACGGCTACTACGGTGCATATCTGCGCGACCCCGACGGCAACAAGGTGCATGTCGTCTGTCGAGACGACCTTCTGCCCGCATAGCACCGACGTCGCAGCGAGCCGGCATAGCCTCCGTTACCCGCATCCGTTCACCACCAACGCGAATGCGCAGCAGTTCGCGTCGCAGCTTGCACGGCCGGAAAACCGTACAGGCCGCGCCTATCCGCAATCAACGTGACGGTTCGGTACGACTCTGAAAAGCAAAGGAAAAATGTAGTGAAGCGTCTTGCAATCTGCCTGCTTATGGTGTGCTTGCCGTTCGCCGCCCCACTGTCCTCATCGGCCGAGGAAAGCTCGGCTGCCGCTCTCAAGAGTGTTTATGAAGCCTCGCGCAACATGCAGGGCGTGATAACGTTCTGCATCAAAAGCGGGTACCTCGGCACCGAAAGCGACGGCCATATTTCCGCGCTCGTCAAGATGACGGACACGCCGGATGTCGATAAGAGCGGCGGTAACGCAGCCGAAGCCAAGGGCTTGGCTGGCAGGCTGGTCCTGGACGGCAACGAGGTCGAACTGACTTCCAGCCCGCTTGGCGCCGAAGAGTGGTGCAAGCAAACTGGCGAGGCCCTAAAATCGCAAGCAGATCAGCTTCCGCAATAACGTCACGGCACGTTCAGCGACTTTGGTAACCGCCCGCGGTCCGATCAATGGCAGGACCTTCGGAAACAGCTAGAGCATTTCCAAGGTCCTGCTTCTCGTCTGACTACGGCAGTTCGGCGTCAAAATTCAAGCGCGAGACCTCAAGACAAAGTGCGGCTGCAGTTCGTGCTGACCTTGCCGACGAGGCCATCCGGAATCTGGATCTCGGCCAAAGCGGCTGCAACGAGTTCGTCGCGTTTTGCGCGATTGTCGAAGCCCTTGATCGTTGCAAGATCGGTATTGCTCGCCGTTGCCATTCGGCCGGCCGTCGTTGTGCATATGCCGGCCAACGTATCGATGCGAGCGGCTTCCACCGCAAGAGTACTTGCTCCTGTGGTAGTAATCCAACCTGCACTAAACGCAACGATCGGCGCCGCGACAAGCCCAAGAACAAACCCTGTTATGTAAGGCTTCGCCCTTTGCGTGCTTTGTTCGAATGTCATGATTTCATTCCCTCTAATCAGGTGATTATCGGGATCGTAACGGGCCCGCGCTCGGACCTTGAGCCAATGGCAATCCAGATCGTTTATTCTGCGCCTTGAAAGATTGTAAGTAAATATTAACTTTTCCGTCATCAAAAATATATGCGTTCGTAGAATGCTACCTCGGCGAAATAGCTATGCGAACTCTCAGAGATTTATTGATGTTTCCCATAGGTCGACAAGCATCACAACGCTATCAATCGCAGTAAATATTTTAGCCGACACGCTTCATCATACGCACATCATAAATCGAGATTGATGCAATAATTCTATGACTCATTACTATAAATGATCTAACGGCGTGGATACGAATACATTTGCATGCGCGAAACCCGCAGGGATGTCGGTCAATTTGGAGGATTGCGAAACACAAGCGATGGGCGCATGGTCTTGGGAGGCAACCACCCAGACGGGTATGTTGCCTGAGGGCACGCAATGCTGCCCACAACGAAGGGAGGCCCGGATGCCTTCCGAAGCCCATCGTAAACATCTCCATTCATCCGATCTGGAGATGTCGTGCAGCGGTCTTCGCCGCACCAAACCTTCGTTCTCCGCGACCGCCTCGGATGAGACTTCCCGTCGCTCGGCCGAAATGTCCCTTGTCACGCGATTCCAGCAGGGAATTCATGATGAAGACAACCTCCTCATTGATTTGCGGCAACAGCGACCGTCAATGCAGAAATCCCCACCTCTGCCAGCACCTCGGCCGTATGCTCGCCTAACGCCGGCGCCGGTCGCCGGAAGCGCCCCGGTGTTTCGGACAGGCGCGGCACGATATTGTGCATGGGCAGCGCGCCGTGCTCTGCATCGTCGAGCGACACGATCACCTCTCGCTCGGCGAAATGCGCGTCCTCGGCGGCGTCGGCTATGTTGTAGATCGGTCCGACTGTTGCGCCACTGTCGCGCATGATGGCGAGGGCCTCGTCATGAGAGCGGACGGCAAACCAGGCGCCGATTGCCCCATCGACGAGGTCCCGGTGCTTGAGGCGCTCGCTGTTGGAGCGGAAGCGCAGATCCTCGTTCATGTCGGCCCGGCCGATGATCTCGAATATCCGCCGGGCGACGGCCGGCGTCGAACCGGAGAGCGCGACATATTTGCCGTCAGCGCAGCGGTAGACGTTGCGCGGGCATGCGGTGTTCGAAGCGCTGCCGATGCGTTCCTTGATGGTTCCGTTGAGCGCATAGATGCCGGCCTCGGGACCGAGCACCGAGAAGATCGGCTCCAGCAGCGACAGGTCGATAACCTGTCCCCGCGCCCTGCCCTGTTCGCGGGCAAACAGCGCCGTCATCGTCGCAGACATGCCGTAAACGCCGGCGATCATGTCGGCAAGCGCGAGCGGCGGCAACACAGGTTCGCGGTCCGCAAACCCTGTGCGATAGGCATAGCCGCTCATGCCTTCGACGATGGTGCCGAAGCCCGGAAATGCCGCATAGGGCCCGGTCTGGCCGAAGCCGGAAATGCGCACGACGACGAGATCGGGATTGCGCCCGAGCAGCGCTTCCGGGCCAAAACCCATCTGCTCGAGCGTTCCAGGGCGAAAATTCTCGATGAGGACATCGGCGCTCTCGACCAACGCCCAGAGCGCCTCGCGATCGGCGGTTTCGCGCAGGTTGAGGACCACGGAACGTTTGTTACGCCCATAGGTCTTCCAGAACAGCGACAGGCCTTCGTCCTTCCACTCGCGCAGCGGATCGCCAGCCGGCGGCTCGATCTTGATCACGTCGGCGCCGAAATCGGCAAGCTGCAGCGACAGCATGTTGCCGGCGACCAGACGCGAAAGGTCGAGAACCTTGACCCCTTCAAGCGGGCCTTCGGCGTTCGGATCCCAGTGCTTCCTGGTAAATTCGTTCATTGGATGCGCCCGCCGGTCTTGTCGTCGAACAAGAGGACATTGGCGGTGTCGAAGCCGATCGTCACACTCGCGCCTGGCTGCAACAGCGCACTTTCGCCGAGAACCACGGTGATATCGGTGGTTTCGAGCCGAAGCGTCACCTCTTGCGCCTCCCCGGTCGGCTCGACCAGCACAACCTCGGCGGCGATGCCGCTGTCGGCAAGCTGGATGTGCTGTGGGCGGATGCCGTAGACGACCTTGCGCCCCTGTGCGAGCCCATGGCCTGTGGGCAACGGCAGACGGGCGCCGTCGGCAAGGCGCAGCGTCTGGCCGTCGACCTCGCCGCGCAGCAGGTTGATCTCGGGCGAACCGATGAAGCTGGCGACGAACAGGTTCTGCGGGTTTTTGTAGAGCTCCAGCGGCGGCCCCATCTGCTCGATCTTACCACCGTTCAGGACCACGATCTTGTCGGCCATGGTCATGGCCTCGGTCTGGTCGTGGGTGACGTAGATGGTCGTCTTGCCCAGGCGCTGATGGAGCTTCTTGATCTCGCCACGCATCTTCACCCGGAGCTTGGCGTCGAGGTTGGAAAGCGGCTCGTCGAAAAGGAAGGCGCGCGGATCGCGCACGATGGCGCGGCCCATCGCGACGCGCTGCCGCTGGCCACCCGACAGCTCTCGCGGAAGCCGTTCGAGCAAATGCTCAAGCCCGAGGATATCGGCGGCTTCGTTGACGCGGCGATTGATTTCGCTCTTCGACACGCCGGCAAGCTTCAGCGCGAAGCTCATATTGTCGGCAACCTTCATATGCGGATAGAGCGCATAGCTCTGGAACACCATGGCAAGGTCGCGTTCCTTTGCCGGCATGTCGTTGACGATGCGGCCGCCGATGGTGATTTCGCCGGCGCTGATGTCCTCCAGCCCGGCGATCATCCGCAGCAGCGTCGACTTCCCGCAGCCGGACGGGCCGACCAGGACCACGAATTCGCCGCTGCCCATGTCCAGCGAAATATCGTCGAGCACCGACAGGCTGCCGTAGCTCTTGCCCACATTCCGAAGTTCAATCTCGGACATGGTCTCCTCCTCCCAATTGATACGCCGATGCTGTCTTACCCCTCCTGCCGGCCCGCGTAACGCACCGGCAGAAAGAGCAAAGTCGCTCAGGCGGTTTCGACAATCTCGATCGTTCCGACGCTCATGCGACCGAGCGCCCCGAGGCGAAGGCCGGCCATGCCATAGGCAAACTGGTCGTCGCTCGCCTCGATCAGCGGCTTGCCGTCGATCGCGAAAGACAGCGCATTGCCCTTAACGGAAAACGCGAAACCGTAGCTCTTTCCGAGCTCCCGTTTGAACGGGGCCCGCGCGAGAACGGTGGTGCCGAAATCCTCCTTGAGGATGACCACATCGTCGCCGTCGAAGCCCGCGGCATAGAACCGACTGGTGCCCTGCACGCGCGCCGTCACCAATTGCGACGGCCCAGCGAGCGGCTTGATATCGGCCAGCACCTCGACGTCGCGGACATAATAATGGCCCGTCCACAGATCGGCATCATTGGCGGTATGGGCGTGAATGCGGCCATCTTGCAAGGTCCAGTGGCCGCGGTTCCAGGTAAAGCGGGAGATCGCCCCCCACTCCTGCACTTCGCCCTTGGGATCGATGACGGTGTGGCCAGCGCCCTCGACCTTGAAATCGGCGAGGAACAGGCGGCCGAGGAATTTCAGACGACCGAAATATTCGACCTGAATGCCGATCTCATCGATCGCTTCGGCACCTTCCGGCACCGTGAAGGCATAATCTTGCCAGCCCTCGTGGTTGGGCACGTGCCACGCGCCGGCCTCCTCGATCGCGCCTGACATGGCACGGCGGATATAGGGTGCGACGCGCAGGTTGCCGTCGCCATTCCACGGGTCGAGCCACAGCTTGAACGACACCTTCTGCCCGGCGTCGACCAGCGGCGAGAACATCGGGCGATAGCGCTCATCGTCAAAATCGGAGCGGCGATAAAAGGGCTTCCAGAAGATGCGTCCGCCCTGGCCGCGCTCGAGCCGGTCGAGCTGGATTTCGAGCGAGCCGCGCGAGCCTTCGGCCGGCTTTTCTGCCGAGCCCTTGAGGCTGATCTGGTTGAAGCCTTCGGTGCGGAAACCATGGGTCGATCCCGGCAAGTCGAAATCGAAGCGGACGCCGCGGCGGGTGAAGTCTTCCAACCAGAGGGCGGGTACTTCGTCACCGCGCAGCCGCAGTGCCAGCACCGTCAGCTCCCGGGCAAAGGACGGGATGTCGACGATGTTGATCGAGCCGACGACGCCGGAGGCAACGATGAAATCGTTGATCGGCTTCCTGTACTTGTCCCAGTTCGGCTGAAGCCCCTGAAACGTGCCGACGATGGCGCCGGCATTACCGGCGTTGCAGTCGGTGTCCCAGCCGGCCATGGTTGCGATCTCTGCAGTGCGCGGCAGGTCGCCTTCGCCATAGAGGATCGCCATCACGGTGACGCCGGCATTCGGGATGATGTGGCAGACACCGGGATAGCGGTCATAGCCCCAATCGGCCGTCAGCATGTCGCGGCAGGCTCGCCAGTTGCCGGGATTGGCCTTGTGGAAGTCGATCACCGCCTGCGCCACGCGGGCGTAGGTGGATTTCGCGTCGATGGTTGCCATGGCAGCGGCGATCACCTCGGCGATCGAGGTCGCCTCAAATGCCTTGGCGATGGCAGCGGCGCAGAACCTGGCGCCATTCAAGCCGTCGCCGTCGTGAGCAACGCTTGCCGCGCGGGCAGAGGCATCAGCTGCCTTCTGCGGCTCGCCCGGATGCACCCAGCCCCAGCTGTCGATGAAGATCTGCCCGCCGATCTGCTCGGCGACGGTCGCGCCGTTCTGGGCGATCGAGCCGGATTGCGGCGCGGGAATGCCGGCACGCAGGTTGCGATAGGCGGTGTGTTCGGTCGACACGCCGAAACCGCCCCACCAGTACATGCCATGCTCCTCGGCGGCGTAATTCACCCAGGTCTTGCCGACATCGGCGGCACTGGCCTTGAGGCCATAGTCGCGCAGCGCCCGGATGAAGTAAACCGGGCCGTTGGTGTCGTCGTCGGCGGCAAAGTTCTTGAAATCGCGCAGGTACTGGGTGACTTCGCCATAGGTCTTCTGGACGCGCTCATAGCTCCAGATCGTCGGTTCGACAGGTGCGCCAAGGCGAACGCCAATGGCCTTGCCGATGAAACCGGCATAGATCTTCTCGTAAATCGTCTCTTTGCTGAGCTCGGGCATCATGCGTCTTTCGTTAGCAATCAAAATGTGAGGGCGGCGCGGAAGCTGGTCCGCCTTTCGGCTGCCGCCTGGTCGGCGGCCAGGATCGCTGTTGCCGTCTCGGTGAACCGATCGGCGGCGGCGATGAGGTCGAGCTTGTTGACCTGGTCGAGAAGCGCGCCGTCAGCGGCGTCGATGACGCCTTCGCCGTGCATCGCACCGAGGATCGCGCCGGCCATGACGCCGATGGAGTCGGTATCGCGGCCGGAATTGATGCCGTCCTCGATCGAGCGGCGGAAGTCGCCGTCGTTGAACAGGCAGAAACCGAGTGCCAAGGGCAGTTCCTCGATCGAGCCGAGGCGGTTTGGCTGATAGGCGGCAGTCAGGCGACCCGCCTTGGCCGGCGTATGGTTGACTTCGTCGCCCATGGGAGAATAGGGCGCGATGGCCGCGTGGAACGCGGCGACAACCGTCTGATAGTCCGCACCTTGTGCCTTGAGCTTGCGGGCCACTTCAGCGATGTCGGCAATGGCGTTGCGGGTGCCGTCCTTGGCCAGCGCCAGAACGGCTTCGATCACACCTTCGATATCCGTGGCGGGAATGAAGGCCGCGGCAACAGCGGCGGCGAATACACCGGCAGCTTCAAGACCGAAGCTTTCCTGATGACCGGAGGCGAACGCGATCGCCTCGTCATAGGCAGCCTTCGGATCGCAGGCGTTGACGGCGCCGATCGGCGCCACGTACATCGCCGCACCGCAATTGACCATGTTGCCGATGCCACCCTGGCGCGGGTCGCACGAGGTGAGCTGGTGGCGCTGGAAGATCCATTTTTCGGGATAGAACAGCCGCTCGATCAGCATCGCTTCACGCTGCAACTCCGGCACATAGCGCGGCACCCAGGCGATCTGTTTGACCATGCCGTCGGCCATGTCCCAGGCATCGAGATGCCTACCGACCTCGCCATAGATATCCATCAGGCAAAGCGTCATCAGCGTGTCGTCGGTGACGATGCCGTTGCCGCGCACCCGGCCGTTGCGCGCCGTGGCGTCCAGCGACATCTTGTGCCATTCAGTGTCGAGCGACGTGACCCGCCCATATCTGGCCGCGATCTCCGCGGCCGGCAGTTTTTCGACCGGCGCCCCCATGGCGTCGCCGAGAGCGACGCCATGGATGAGCGCGCGGACCCTCCCCCTCAGGGAGAGCCCTTGAACGCTACTTTTCTGCATCGAGAACCGTCCTTGCATACTCGTTGAGACGTTTTCCGCCGGCCGCTTCCCACTCCGCGACGTACTGGTCCCACTGATCCATCTTGGCGGCGCCGGAAATGAACTTGTAGACCCAAGACCGGTAGACGTTTTCGGTGGCGTCGAGATCGGCGGCGTAGTCCGCCGGCCAGACGAAGGTGTTGTCCGGCTTGAAGTCCTTCTGGATCGTCGCCAGCGATTGCTCGGCCGCTTCGGACTGCCAGACGACCGGCGGGGTCCAGTTGGCCGCGACCATGAAGCGGGCGTACCAGGTCGCAATCTTGTCGGTGACCTTATAGGCGTCGCCGTCCTTGGTGTATTCCTGGCCCTCGAAGCCGAGGCGATCGAACATCTGGCCTTCGGGGCTGGCCATGAAGTCGAGCAGCTTCATCACCTCGGCCTTGTGCTCGGAGATGCTCGAGATCGCCAAGCCGCGCGATTCCTTGGACACGTCGACGGCTGCGAGGCCCTGGCCCCCCGGTCCCTTCGGCGGCGGCAATAGCACGAGCTCGGCACCCGGATGGACCTGCCGCATCTTGCCGCCATAGATGTCGATGACCTCACCGGAAGAACCGAAGATCACGCCGGCCTTGCCGGTGTAGAACTTGTCCTCCTTCACGTCGAACTTGGTGGTGATGTACTCGGGATCGTAGAGGCCCTGCTCGCGCAGCGATGCGTAGAAGGCGATCTTGTCCTTCTCCTGGGCTGTCGTGCGCGAATGGACCCACTCGCCGCCTGCGTTCTTCATCCAGGTGCCGGTAATGCCGAAGGCCTGGTTGAAGATCGAATCGAGCTCGTTGGTGTTGTCGGCCGTGGTCACGCCATAGCTGTCGGCGACGCCGTTGCCGTCGAAATCGCCGTCCTTGATGGCCTTGAACAGCCTCACATAGTCTTCGACGGTTTCAGGCGCCTTGAGGCCGGTCTTTTCCAGCCAGTCCTTGCGGATCACCGGCTGCGGACCACGCACCGGATAGACGTAGAGCAGGTAGGGATAATTCTTCAGCCGCTCGACATTGTGCGGCCACAGCGCGTCTTTCAGGTACTTCGTGTCGGCCAGCATCGGGCCGAGGTCTTCAAGCACGCCCTGCTCGACCATCTTGGCATCGCCGCCCTGAAAATAGATCAGGTCGGGGATGTCGCCCGAGAGCAGCATGACCGACAGCTTGTCGGCATAGCCGGAAGACGGCAGGTCGACGAGTTCGATGTTAAGATCCGTGCCCTGCGCCCGCAGCGCCTCCTCAATGCGCTGCAGATGCTTGACGTCGTCAGGGTTGGAAGGGGTGAAGTCCTTGGACACCACCCGGATCTTGATCGGTTCGGCCATTGTCGGGGCGGCAGCACCAAGGCTGAGCGCCAGGGCTGTCGATGCCAGCAGGACCATTTTTCTAAGCATTTCATCTCCTCCGTTTAGATAGGCTTCTTGGTTGGATGTCGTGTCGTCGTCAGCCCTTGAGCGCGCCGCTCATGGTTCCCTTGGTGAAGAATTTCAGGATCAGCGGGTAGATCGCCAGGATCGGCACGATGGTCAGAAGGATCATGCCGGCTTTCAGCGACCTGAGATCGATCTGGCTTGCACCCGTATTGTTGCTGGCGTTGTTGGCACCGACGATCGCGACCTTGTCGCCGTCGATGACGAACTGGCGCAGCACCACCTGCAACGGCCATTTGTCCTGATCGTTCAGATAGATCATGGCGCGGAAGAACTCGTTCCAATGAAAGACCAGATAGAACAGCGAGATGGTCGCGAGTGCCGGCTTGGCGAGCGGCAGAACCAAATGCCAGAAGACCTGGAAAGGGTTGGCGCCATCGAGTTCGGCGGCCTCCAGCAGCTCCTTCGGGATCTCTTCGAAAAAGCGGATGAGGATGATCAGGTACCAGGCATTGACCGCCTTGAAGAGGATCACCGACCAATAGCTGTCGAGAAGGCCGAGGCGCTTGTTGACGAAGTAATCGGGAATGATGCCCGGCTCGAATACGATGGTGACGAGAACCAGGATGAACAGCGCCTTGCGTCCGGGCAGCCCGGGCCGCGAAAGACCCCAGGCCATCAACGCGGTGCCGACCACGCCGATCACGGTGCTGACGGCGGTGATGAAGATCGAGTTAAAGATGCCGCGCTGAACGTTGGGGTGCTGCAGGAGAACGCTCCAGACCTCGAAGGAGAACCCCCGGGGTATGATCGTCAGCCCGCTCATGCCCGGCACCCTTGCCGGCTCGGACAGCGAGACGGCGAGCAGGTTGAGGATCGGCTGGACCGTGACGACGACCAGCAGCAGCAGCGTCGAGACAATGATCGCATATTCGATGCGTTCGATCGGGGTCTTGCGCGACAGGGCCATTACCAGACTCCCTTTCCGGTCAGACGCTTGGAAACGAAATGGGCGATCACGATCATCATCGTGCCGAGCACGGCCTTGAACAGGCCAGCTGCCGTCGCCAGCGAGTACTCCCCGGTCTGCAGTCCGATGCGGTAGACATAGGTGTCGACGATATCGATCTTGCTGCGCACCACGTCGTTGGAAAGGTTGATCACCTGATTGAGATCGGCGTTAAGGAACATGCCGGCGTTGAGGATGAACAGCGTCGCGATCGTCGGCACGATGCCGGGCAGCGTGACGTGACGGATCTTCTGCCAGCGGTTGGCGCCGTCGATCTCGGCGGCATCATAGAGCTGCTGGTCGATGGCGATGATGGCGGCGAGATAGAGCAGGCTGTCCCACCCGGCCGAACGCCAGATTTCCGTGAAGACGAGCACCCAGCGGATAGCGCCCGTATCGGTCATGAACGACCGTGGCGCCATGCCGGCCATGCCCAGGAGATTGTTGACGGCGCCGTCGGTCGGCGACAGCGCCGCGATGAAGATACCGGCGATCACCACCCAGGACAGGAAATGCGGCAGGTAGATCGCCGACTGGATGAACTTGCGCAGCGACCCGCCGCGAACCTCGTTCAAGAGCAGCGCGACGATGATCGGCACCGGCAGGAAGAACACCATCTTCATGGCCGAGATGATCAGGGTATTGGCGAGCACCTGCCAGAAAACCGGTGAGGAGAACAGCACCTGGAAATGCTTGATGCCCACCCAGATGTTGGGCGGCACGATCCGGACCTGTTCGAAGGCGATGCGCGCTTCCCAGATCGGCAGATAATGGAAGACGAGGAAGAACAGGATGCCCGGCGCCATCATGACGTAATAGGGCCACCAGCGACGCCAGCCATCGGCGGCGACGGCAAGGCGCCCCTGCCTGCGGCGTGCGCTCAATTTGGGAACGTTCCCAAATTTAGGCGAGATCACCGCCTCGTCACGATTGGTCATTCCTTACCCCCTCCCGGAGCTTGCTGCGCGTCTGGGCTGATCGAGCGACAGGTCGGCCAGCGAACCGCGCTCGATTAGCCGGCACGGCATGAACACCCGGCCATGCTCGGGGCGGCCGGCGATTTCATCGAATAGGCAGTCGACGGCACGCACGCCGATCTCACGCCCCGGCTTGGCAACTGTCGTCAGGCCCGGCCAGGAAAATGCGCCTGCGGGAATACCGTCGAAGCCCAGGATCGACACATCTTCGGGACAGCGAAGCCCGGCCTCGCGCACGGCCACCATGGCGCCGAGCGCCATCAGATCGTTGGCAGCGAAAACCGCGAGATGCCCGACCCGGTCGCGTTGCAGGAGCCGCATCATCGCCGTGCGCCCGCCTTCGACGGTGTATTCGCCATCCTCCATCGGCAGCGCTGCCGGGTCGATGTCGCGATCAACGCAATGTTCATGGAACGTCCGCAGAAACCGGGCGCGCGCGATACGCGACTTCGGCCCTAGGATCAGCGCCGGCGCATGATGCCCTTTGGAAACCAGGTGGTCCATGCCCAGCCTGACCGCCTGGGCGATATCGGAACCGACGCTGGAATTTGCCGGAAAACGCTCGGCGCTCGAACCGATCAAGACGAAGGGCAGCCCGAACCTGTCGAGGTCGTCGAAGCTGTCGGCGACCGGATTGATGATGGCGCCATCGACCCGTGCCTGCCTCAAGGCGCGCAAATGGCTCGCCTCACGGCCATGATCCCAATCGGAAGAAAACACCAGGAGCGAAGTGCCGTTTTCGGCCGCGCGATCCTGCGCGCCGCGCGCCACCTCGGCCCAGAACGGGTTGGTAATGTCGGGGATGACGAGACCAAGCAAACCGGTGCGGCCGGACCGCATGCCGACGGCGAGATCGTTGCGCTCATAGCCCACCGCACGAGCCGCATCGAGAACCCGCGCGCGCGCCTCGTCCGTAACATTGGACGCGCCAGAGAGTGCCCGGCCGGCGGTGCTCTTGGACACCCCTGCCTTGCGCGCGACGTCAATGATCGTCGGCCGCCTCCGCTGCATCAACACGCCCTCCCATGGCATGAACTCGTGGGAACGTTACCACGAGCATTTCGAGTCCGCAAGTCCGCCCATTACGGATGCGTCTTTGCCGGCAGTCTCGAGACGTGGAAAAGAAAAAGGCCACCGTTCGAACGGCGGCCTCGGAGCGAGAGGTAAAACCTCCACTCGAAGTGAGAGATCTAACCTCTCTGCAAAATGAGAGGTGCAACCTCCAGAGGGAACATCGCTATCGCAGCCGGGAGGATGGCTACACGTCAAGCGACCCTGCTAATGTGACAGTTTGGCACCCTATTCTCAATCAATGCAAAACCAGAAGTGAAGCCGGAGCGGGATCGCTCTTCCAATATTCGCTCACCGGCCGGGATTTTTTCCTACACGCGAAGGCATCAGCTGTTTTGGATCGAAGGAAGACGTTCCGGCTCGAAACCACCCCGGATCCGGGCGACGGTCAATGCAGAGTTCGCGGGGCAGAGTTCGCCGGTTTCCGTTCAATTCGACCACTGCACGGCGGTCGCTGACCGTGCGCGGCTGAAACCGGACAAAGGCCGCTGCCGGCAACGGCCGAAGGGTCCGGGTGAGTGCGGCGGTTGCGCACACCGGGCGCATCGCCTTGACATATGCGCCGTCGCATTTACGATAGTGGCATGCTGATCGTGACTTCATATGCCCTTCGAGAACCCGTGCGCCTCAAAGCGGGATCGTAACCCGGCCGCGGCTTTCATCGTGCGCGACCGGGGTTTGTCACTCCATCCCAGCTATCTTCTTCCCAGCTGAGACGATGAAACCGGTTGCCGCCTCGCGCCGCCTTAAGCGGACTTCCTGATAGCGAGCAGGCCCTTAGTTCTCGACAGCATGCAATGAAAAATCTCCCGCAAACTGACAGCTGGCGCTCGGGCCTGTTCACCGCGTTCGACATCGCAACCGCACTCGGCGAAAGCCCGGCGGCGCTTGCCGGCCTTTTCAATTGCGACACGCTGAAGCGCACACGGCAGGCGGCCTGCGCAGGCAAGGCCGAGCATTTCGAACTCAACGCGACGGCGCGCACCAGCCTCGCCATCATCCATTCGCTCCGGTGCCACGTCGGCTTGGCGCCTCGCATTGCCGAGCAGGCGCTTTTGAACTGGCCGCAGATCGCCGTTTCGGTCGCCCGCATTGTCGACTTCGAGCCTGACACATCGAACGACATCGGCGCACGCCTTGAACCGGCCCCCGCCGCGGACCCTCTCCAGTTCTTCGGCCGGTTTGCCGAAGAACCGCTGCCAGTCGCCATGCTCGATGAATATATCGACCTGATCGACGGGCGATATCTGCTGTGGCGAAGGCCGAAATGCGATCCGCACAGGATTGCGACGGCAATCCATGCCAGCCAGGAACGGCTTCGCCTCGACCCGCAGGATGCGGCCGCACAAGCGGATTTTCTTGAGGCTGCGGCCGTTGTCAGGCGGTCACCCGAGCACGAAATGATCTGGCTGGGCTCGGTCAGAGGCGAGCTGTTCTGCCCCACGCCGGCAGCAAACAGCTCTTGGCTGCCCGAGCGCCTGCCCTCGACACCCATGATCGACGAGGCCAGCAATGTCGCCACGCTGGCCACGAGCTATCGCTCGAAGCACTCGGTCAATATCTCGCTTGCCGCCCGCGCCATGAAACGGCGGGCCCTCGGGCTGACCGTCAGATAGCCCTCCGCCTTTCCACCGGCAGCCCCAACATTTGAAAACACTTTGAAGACGCAAGGCACATCATGATCCAGACCCCCTATTACCTGATCGACAAGGCAAAGCTGCTTCGCAATATGGAGAAGATCGCCTATGTGCGCGAAAGATCGGGCGCCAAGGCGCTGCTCGCGCTCAAGTGTTTCGCCACGTGGTCGGTCTTCGATCTGATGCGCGGATACATGGATGGCACGACGTCTTCATCACTCTACGAGGTGCGGCTCGGGCGCGAGAAATTCGGCGGAGAAACCCACGCCTACAGCGTCGCCTATGGCGACAACGAAATCGACGAGGTGATCGGCCATGCCGACAAGATCATCTTCAACTCGATCGGCCAACTCGATCGCTTCACTGACAAGGCATCCGGCATTGCCTGCGGTCTGCGCCTCAATCCGGGAATGAGCTCGTCCAGTTTCGACCTTGCCGATCCCGCCCGTCCGTTCAGCCGGCTTGGCGAATGGGATGCGACCAGGATCGAGGCGATCACGGACCGCATCAGCGGCTTCATGATCCACAACAACTGCGAGAACAAAGACTTCGGCCTGTTCCACCGGATGCTGTCCGAGATCGAGGAAAAATTCGGCGCGCTGCTTGCACGAGCCGAATGGATCAGCCTCGGCGGCGGTATTCACTTTACCGGCGAAGACTATCCCGTCGATGCGTTCTGCGAGCGCCTGAAGGCCTTTTCCGGCCGCCATGGCGTTCAGGTCTATCTGGAGCCGGGCGAAGCCGCGGTCACCCGGAGCACGACGCTCGAAACCACCGTTCTCGACACGCTCAACAACGGCAAGGATCTCGCTATCGTCGACAGTTCGATCGAGGCGCACATGCTCGATCTGTTGATCTACCGCGAAAGCGCCAAGGTCGAGCCGAACGCAGGCCCGCACAGCATCATGATCTGCGGCAAATCCTGCCTTGCCGGCGATATCTTCGGCGAGTTCCGCTTTCCCGAAGCGCTGAAGGTCGGCGACCGCGTCTCGTTCCAGGACGCGGCCGGCTACACCATGGTCAAGAAGAACTGGTTCAACGGCGTCGGCATGCCGTCGATCGCCATTAAAGATCTTGACGGCAGCGTCAGGCTTGTCCGCGAATTTTCCTTCGCCGACTACGAACAGAGCCTCTCCTAGAGCATCCCGCCTTCAAGTGGAATCACTTAAGGCGGATAAGATGTTTTGGAATCAAAGGCCTAGAGCGTCGTCAGTGTGTTCTTCTGAACGTACGGCGCCCCAGGCTCTTCATACCCCCAAGGGAAAAGGAGAAATCCCCCGAAATGAAAAAGAACGTTCTCATCATCGGCGCCGGTGGCGTGGCTCAGGTCGTGGCGCATAAGTGCGCACAGAACTGCGATGTACTGGGAGACATCCATATCGCATCCAGAACGGTCGAAAAGTGCCGCGCGATTGTCGATTCCGTGCGCGAGAAGAAGAGCCTCAAAACCGACGTGACGCTGGAGGCGCATGCGCTCGACGCCATGGATGTCGAGGCGACAAAGGCGCTGATCGAAAACACCAAGGCTGGCATCGTCATCAATGTCGGTTCCGCCTTCGTCAACATGTCGGTCCTGCGCGCCTGCATGGACACGGGTGCAGCCTACATGGACACCGCAATCCATGAGGATCCCAAGAAGATCTGCGAGACGCCGCCGTGGTACGGAAACTACGAATGGAAGCGTGCGCAGGAATGCAAGGAGAAAGGCGTCACCGCCATCCTCGGCGTCGGCTTCGACCCGGGCGTGGTCAACGCCTATGCGCGTCTCGCCAAGGACGAGTATTTCGACAAGGTCACCGCCGTCGACATCGTCGACATCAATGCCGGCAGCCACGGCAAATATTTCGCCACCAACTTCGACCCGGAGATCAACTTCCGCGAATTCACCGGCGTCGTCTATTCCTGGCAGAACGGCCAGTGGCAGACCAATTCGATGTTCGAGGTCGGCAAGGAATACGACCTGCCGGTGGTCGGCAAGTGCAAGGCCTACATGACCGGTCACGACGAGGTTCATTCGCTGGCCAAGCACATGGACGGCGCCGACGTCCGCTTCTGGATGGGCTTTGGTGATCACTACATCAACGTCTTCACCGTCTTGAAGAACCTGGGTCTCTTGTCGGAACAGCCGGTGAAGACAGCCGAAGGTCTCGAGGTCGTACCGTTGAAGGTGGTCAAGGCGGTCCTGCCGGATCCGTCCTCGCTGGCGCCGAACTATCAGGGCAAGACCTGCATCGGCGATTTCGTCAAGGGCATCAAGAATGGCGAGGAGCGCGAAGTCTTCATCTACAACGTCGCCGATCACAGCGAAGCCTTCGAAGAAGTCGGATCGCAGGGCATCTCCTACACCGCCGGCGTGCCGCCGGTCGCAGCCGCCATGCTGATCGCATCGGGCGAATGGGATGTGAAGCAGATGGTCAACGTCGAGGAACTGCCGCCGCGCCCGTTCCTCGACATTCTCAACCGAATCGGGCTTCCCACCCGCATCAGGGATGCAGACGGCGACCGCGCGTTGACGTTCTCCTGAAGCAATAAGCCGAACCATCTCCGGTAGGTCGTCATATCGGGCGGCCAACTGAAGCATGGACGAAGCCCAATCATCGCAAGGTGATTGGGCTTCCATCGTTTTTCGGTTCTTCGGCTCCGCACGTCGATGAACCCGCCCGGCTAGCGAAACGCTTCATTAACGCGATTCACTTAGCTGCCCGTACCCCGGCGTCTCGCCGGCTAACCACGTATGAGTTGCAAGTGACATGCCCCCATCGACTGCCCCGGTTCACAGTTTTCATCAAAAGATTGCATCGTTTTGCGAGCTCCGTCTCGCCCGCGCCCTTCCCAAGCACGACTACGACAACCTCCGTCACTACATGCTTGATTTCGTTACCCGGCGCGCAATGCCACCTCAGACCGGCAACAAACTCGATTGGAAGGAAATCGGCCTCGCCTGCGATCTCGACGACGACAGTCTGCGGGTCACGAAACGCCTCGCCAAGCACGGCTTCGAGGCCATCATCCGTTGGCTGAAGGGACCGAGCGCCAGCAAACCCGACAGAAAGACGCCGACCGGCCAAGGCTGGGTCAAGGCGCCAGCGGCGCCGGCGCGCAGGGTGGGTTTGGACCAGCGGCGGTTCGGTACCACCCGGTAATTTTCCGCCCACGGCGTCCCCGAAATCGTTTTGATTTCGGGAGCTTCGCCTCAGACTGAGTGACGGCAGCGGGCAGGACATCCATGTGTCACGCCCGCTGCACTCAGGACGCCGAAAGCTCGATCTTCGGCCACGTCCTTTGCGTCGGCGTCTCAGTTTCGATCGATGCTGCGTGTCGCTCCCTGAAAGCGGCGGCAAGCGTTTGCAGGGCCTTGCGGGATCGCGCATCGGTGAGGGTCGAATGCAGAACGATTTCCGAGGACGGAAGCGGCGGCAGGCGGAACCGCTTGCTGACTTCGACCGTATCGGAGGGCGCCAGGCGGCAGGAGAACGGGGCAACGGCAAGCCCGGCGGAAACGGCCGCATTGACCGCAGTCGACACACCGACGAACACCTCCACCCAGGGCACGCCGGCCGCGTCGAGCGCGCGGGTGGCGATATCGCGCACGCCGCAAAGCGGCGCAAGCGCTGCCAGGCGAAGCGGCTCGCCCGGCGCGCGAGCAAAGCCGGGTGAAGCGAACCAGCCGAAATGTTCCGGCCCAAGCGTCTCGCCGTCGCGCCGGTCCTCGTCGCGCCGGATGATGACCGCATCGAGCTCGCCACGGTCGAAGGCGCCGAGCAGGTTGCGCGATGTTTCGAGCCTGACCTCAATGCACAGTCCCGGGTCATGGGCATAAAGGCGCGCCAGCAATGTCGGCACTTCCGGACCGGCGACATGGGCAGCGATACCGAGGCCGAAGCGGCGGCGCGTGGACGACAGCCCGGCCAGAGCCCGCTCATGCGCGGCGAGGAATTCGCGCGCACCCTCGATGAAAACGGCGCCTTGCGCCGAGAGCCGAACCTGCCGCGGCGTCCGCTCAAGCAGCCTGACTCCGATCCGATCTTCGAGCCGCTTCAACTTGACGCTGATCGCCCCTTGCGTGCTGCCGAGGAATTCCGCCGCGCGGGTAAAGCTCTGAAAATCGGCAATCGCGACAAATGCCTGAACCGCGTCCACATCCAGCGTCGTCATCCCAATCATCCGAATTTGTTATCTCTGAAATACCTAAGCATCCAATTCAGTTGTGATCAAGGCCCGACTATGGTGCCCCGGCCCAAGCGATATCAATTCGGGCGGAGCGTGTGGAACGGCCGGTACCGGATCTTTCTGAAGCCCGCCGCAGCATCGAAAGACCGTGAGCATGAACGAACCCATAACCCGCCGCAGTGCGCTGGCACTGGCAGCCGTCTGCCTCTCCTCGCTGATGTTCGGCCTGGAGATTTCGAGCATTCCGGCAATTTTGCCGACGCTGGAGCAGGTGCTCGGCGCAGATTTCAAACAGCTGCAATGGATCATGAACGCCTACACCATCGCCGTCACGGCGGTACTAATGGCGGCCGGCACATTGGCCGACCGCTACGGCCGCAAGCGCGTCTTCGTCGCCGGTATCGTCGCCTTCGGCATCGCCTCGCTGATCTGCGGGTTGACCGACAACACCTCGGTCTTGATCGTCGCCCGCTTTCTCCAGGGCATGGCCGGCGGCGTGATGCTCATCTGCCAGATCGCCGTCCTGTCGCACCAGTTCCAGTCCGGCCGCCAGCGCGGGATCGCGTTCAGCTGGTGGGGCATCATCTTCGGCATCGGTCTCGGTTTTGGCCCGATCGTCGGCGGCACAACCGTCGCGCTCTTGAGTTGGGAGTGGGTGTTCCTCGTCCACGTCGTGCTTTCGGGCGTGACGATGGCGCTTGCGCTCGCAGGCGTCAAGGAATCGCGCGATCCAAGTGCCGAGAGTCTCGACGTCGCCGGCATCGTGACGTTGTCGGCCGCGGTCTTCTGCACCGCCTATTTCATCACGCAAGGGCCCGAACTCGGCTTTGCCAGCCCGACCGCACTGTCGATCCTCGGCATTGCCATCGTCAGCCTGATCGGCTTCGTCATTGCTGAAAAAGTCAGCGCGCGGCCTATGTTCGATTTTTCGGTTTTCCGCATCCGTAACTTCTCCGGCGCGCTGTTCGGTTCGATGGGCATGAACATCAGCTTCTGGCCCTTCATGATCTATCTGCCGATCTGGTTTCAGGCGGGCCTTGGCTACGACGGCGTGACCGCGAGTATCGCGTTGCTTGCCTACACGCTACCCCCGCTCGTCGTCCCGCCATTTGCCGAACGGCTGATGCTTCGCTTTCGCCCAGGGATCGTCATCCCGGCCGGCCTGTTCACGATCGGCCTTGGCTTTCTCATGATGAAGATCGGCAGCAGCGTTGAGAACGCCAGTTGGCTGACGATGCTGCCTGGATGCGTGGTGGCGGGCATCGGCCTCGGCTTCACCAATACCACGGTCACCAACGCCGCGACCGGTGCGGTCGCCTCTGAGCGCGCAGGCATGGCCTCGGGCATCGACACCAGTGCGCGGATGATTTCGCTGGCGATCAACATCGCGCTGATGGGGCTGATTTTGGTCGAAGGCGTGCTGTCTTCGCTGCAAAGCTCGCTTTTTGGACAGACGGCCGGCGCCGACCTGCGCATGCTCGCCGAAAAGATTTCGGCAGGCGGCATGTTGAACTCCGACTACGGCCTGCCGGAAACCGTCATCCATACGGCGCTGCGCGAGGGTTTTGGCTGGGTCATGCTCTATGGCGCAATCGGCGTCTGGCTGTCGGCGGCGGCAAGCCTGCTCGTCTTCGGTCTCCGCGCCAAAGCTGAAACGGCGCTTGAGTGTTCGACGGCGAAATCCTCATGACACACACGGCCGGCCAGTGACTGAGGGCAAAGCAGAGTATCGGGCCAAATAAACTGGCTTGAAGCGGTTCTTGCGGCCGTCCCGACCTCCGCCTCGCCGACAAAACGCGTCGGCGAGGCGAAAAGTCCATTCACGGGCGCGCCGGCGAAGGCTATATCGAGGCCATCGTTGACGCAGATATATTGGACGCTTTGCCCATGACCGACACTGTTATCGATCGCTTCCTTCGCTACGTCGTTATCGACACCCAATCGGATGCCAAGTCGAAGACCACGCCAACCACCGAAAAACAGAAGACGCTCGGCCGACTGCTGGTCGAAGAGCTGCTGGCGATGGGCGTAACGGACGCGCATCTCGACGAGTTCGGCTATGTCTACGCCACCATTCCTTCGAACGTCGACAAGCCGGTTCCGGTCATCTGCTTCTGCTCGCATATGGACACGGCGCCCGACTTCACCGGCACCAACGTCAAGCCGCAGATCGTCAGGAATTACCAGGGCGGCGACATCAGGCTCAACGGCGAACCGCAGCAGGTCATTCGCGTCAGCGAGCACCCTGTGCTGCTCGACCAGATCGGCAACGACATCATCACCACCGACGGCACGACGCTTCTGGGTGCCGACGACAAGGCCGGCGTTGCCGAAATCATGTCGGCGGCGCAATTCCTGATGGACAATCCGGATGTCAGGCACGGCACCATCCGTATCCTCTTCACGCCCGACGAAGAAGTCGGCCGCGGCGCCGACAAGGTCGACCTGAAAAAGCTCGGCGCCCAGTTCGGCTATACCATCGACGGCGAGACCGCCGGCCATATCGAGGACGAGACCTTTTCCGCCGACGGCGTCGAGATCATCATCGCCGGCGTCGCCATCCATCCGGGCTTTGCCAAGGGCAAGATGGAGAACGCCATCAAGATCGCCGGCGCCATCATCGATCGCCTGCCGAAGGACATCGCCCCTGAAAGCACAGAAGGGCGCGAAGGGTTCATTCATCCGACCGGCGTCACCGGCACGATGGAAAAGGCCAGCCTCAGCCTGATCGTGCGCGATTTCGAAGACGAGGGCCTGGCGACCAAGGAAGCCATGCTCGAGGGCATCGTCAAGGACGTGATCGCTGCCTATCCGGGCTCTTCCTACACCTTCGAGGTCAAGCAGCAGTACCGCAACATGAAGGCCATCCTCGCCCGTAACCCCGAGATCGCCGAGAATGCACTCGAGGCGGTACGCCGGGCCGGCATGACGCCGGTGCGCGGCAGCATTCGCGGCGGCACCGACGGCTCGCGCCTGTCGTTCATGGGTCTGCCCTGCCCCAACATCTTCGCCGGCGGCCATGCCTTCCACTCGCCGCTGGAATGGGTGAGCCGCCAGGATATGGAGCGGGCCGTCAAGACATTGGTGGAACTGGCCAAGGTCTGGGAAGAGCGCGCCTGATACCGGTCGCCCGAACGGGCGCAGCGGTTTCGAGATAGAGCCATCAACAACGAAAGGGCCGAAGCACATTACGCGCTTCGGCCCTTGTCGTTTCGGACTATTGTCGCCGCAAGACCGCGACCGATCGAAATCAGCTGCGCAGACCCGGCGCTTCCTGGCCGGTGCGCGCGACATATTCCGTATAGCCGCCGCCATATTGATGCACGCCGTCGGGCGTCAGCTCCAGCACGCGATTGGACAGCGCCGCCAGGAAGTGGCGATCGTGCGAAACGAACAACATCGTGCCCTCGTACTGCGCAAGAGCCTTGATCAGCATTTCCTTGGTGTCGAGATCGAGGTGGTTGGTGGGCTCGTCGAGCACCAGCAGGTTCGGCGGATCAAACAGCATCATCGCCATCACCAGCCGCGCCTTCTCACCGCCCGACAGCACCCGGCAGCGCTTCTCGACGTCGTCGCCGGAAAAACCGAAGCAGCCGGCAAGCGCCCTCAGCGGCCCCTGACCCGCCTGCGGGAATGCATCCTCGAGCGACTGGAACACCGTGCGCTCGCCATCGAGCAGGTCCATGGCGTGCTGGGCGAAATAGCCCATCTTCACGCTGGCGCCGAGCGCGACACTGCCCACGTCCGGGTCAGTCGAGCCCGTCACCAGCTTGAGGAGCGTGGATTTGCCGGCGCCGTTGATGCCCATGATGCACCAGCGCTCGCGGCGGCGCACCATGAAATCCAGGCCCTCATAGATACTGCGTTCGCCATATTTCTTGTGCACGTTCTTGAGGTTGACCACGTCTTCGCCCGAGCGCGGCGCCGGCCGGAACTCGAACGTCACGGTCTGGCGGCGCTTGGGCGGTTCGACCCGGTCGATCTTTTCAAGCTTCTTGACCCGGCTCTGCACCTGGGCGGCGTGCGAGGCGCGCGCCTTGAAGCGCTCGATGAACTTGATCTCCTTGGCGAGCATCGCCTGCTGGCGTTCGAACTGCGCCAGTTGGTGCTTTTCGTTCTGTGCCCGCTGCTGCTCGTAGAAGGCATAGTCGCCGGAATAGCTGTTGAGTGAGCCGCCATCGATCTCGATCACCTTGGTGATGATCCGGTTCATGAACTCGCGATCGTGCGAGGTCATCAAGAGCGCGCCTTCGTAGCCCTTGAGGAAGGCTTCAAGCCAGATCAGGCTTTCGAGATCCAGGTGGTTGCTCGGTTCGTCGAGCAGCATCACGTCAGGACGCATCAAAAGGATGCGAGCGAGCGCGACCCGCATCTTCCAGCCGCCCGAAAGTGCGCCGACGTCGCCGTCCATCATCTCCTGGGAGAAGCTCAGGCCCGCCAGCACTTCCCGGGCGCGGCCTTCCAGCGCGTAGCCGTCAAGCTCTTCGTAGCGTGCCTGCACCTCGCCGTAGCGCTCGATGATCGCGTCCATCTCGTCGAGGCGATCGGGATCGACCATGGCCGCTTCAAGCGCATGCAGTTCGGCGGCAACGGTACTCACCGGGCCGGCGCCGTTCATCACCTCGGCCACGGCGCTGCCGCCCGACATCTCACCGACGTCCTGGTTGAAGTAACCGATCGTCACGCCCTTATCGACGGCGACCTGGCCTTCGTCCGGAACCTCCTCCCCGGTGATCATCCGGAAGAGCGACGTCTTGCCCGCACCATTGGGGCCGACAAGGCCGACCTTCTCACCCTTGTTGAGGGCTGCGGATGCCTCGATGAAGAGAATCCGGTGGCTGAGCTGCTTGCTGATATTCTCGATACGAATCATATCTTAGGGGCCCGAAACGTTGCGGCGCCCTTATGTCACGGGGAACGGCCGCGCCGCAAACGTTGATTCGCGGCGTCTGCCCCCTCAAAAACGCACGGGAAACGAGGCAGCACATTGCTTTGATGTCTCGTTCGACAGCAAGGACTATTGCTCGGAGTAGAAGCCGTAGAGAACCGGCATCAGCCCGACCAGCGCCTCGAAGCGTTTGAAGTTCTTGCGCTCAGGGCGGGTCCAGCCGGTTTCGGCGAGAGCCGACAGCCGCGGGAACACCAGACGATCGAACACACCGCGATCGGTCATCGGCTCGGACCAGATGCAGCATTGCAATCCGCGCAGATGCTTTTTCTGGCTGTCGGTCCAGCCTTCGATCGGATCGAACAGGTACAGTTTTTCCGGGTCCGACCAACCGGCCCAGCTGCCGCCGGGCTCCGACCAGGCCGGGCTGTTGGCCATGTCGAGATAATAGACCTGCCCCGGGCAAACGACGATATCATAGCCTTCGCCGGCAAGCTCCGCATTGGCCTCCACCGTTCGCCAGCCGAACAGCAGCGATTTTTCCTTATCGATGACGTTGCCGTGGGCGGCCTCCTGCCACCCGCCGGTGACGCAGCCGCGGCTGGCAAGGAACCCCTGGACACGGGCGAGGAACTCCGCCTGCAGCACGGCGGCACCCGATCCGTCGATCTCGTCGGCCCCATGGGTATTGGTGACCACATTCAGCCGTTTGGCGTGGGTCGTCGCCATTTCATCGCCGGCCACCGCGCGCAAGCGCTCAAGCGCCTCCGGCGAACCCGACCAGGCGCCGAGCGGCACCTCGTCTGCGCCGACATGAATGATCTTCGAGGGGAAGAGCTCGATCAGTTCGTCGAAGACGACTTCGAGCACCCGATAGGTTTCCTCGCGCGCCGGGTTCAAACAATTGTCCGGGAAACCCTGCACGGAATAATAGCTGCCGGCCTCATCAGGATCGCGCAGCTCGGGAATGGCCTGCAGCATCGCAAAGGAATGTCCGGGAACATCGATCTCCGGCATCACCTCGATACCCAGGGTCGCCGCCAATGCGACGATCTCGCGAACGGCAGCCTTGGTGTAGTAGCCGCCGGTCACCTGCGGGCCGGAGCCGAGCAGCGGCGGGATCTTGCGGCCATGGCCGCGCCACGCGCCGATATCGGTCAGCGCCGGATAGGCGTCGATCTCGATCCGCCAGGCCTCGTCGTCGGAGAGGTGCCAATGGAAGCGGTTGAGCTTGTTCCAGGCCATCAGCCGTAGGAACCGCGAAACCTCGGCGGTGCTGTAGAACTGCCGGGCGACGTCGAGATGCGTGCCGCGCCAGCCGAGCGCCGGCTCGTCCCTGATCTCGCCGCCTGCCGGAAACAGGAATGTGCCGGGATGAAGCCGCGCGCCGCGCAGGATCTGCCCGAGCGTGATCAGGCCATAGAGGAGACCGGTGCGGGTGCCGCCAGTCACCGCGACGCCGGCTGGCGAAAAGCGGATAACATAGGCTTCCTCGGCCAGGTCGCCTGAGAGCGATAGCGTTGCCGGAAGACCGCCTTCCGACACCGGCCGGACAAGGCCTTCAATCGGAAACAAGCTGCCCGTCAGCGCCGCAAAGGAGCGCGCTGCTGCCTCTGCTTCCGCCCCTTCCGGCGCAAGATCGAACCCGAGCGGCGGCGTCAGGCGGCCGGAGACGGACACCTCCTGCGGCCAGGGCACGACCGAAACCGCGACCGGTGCGACCTTCGGCACCGGATAGATGACGGCGCCGCGCTTCAGCTCGGCATTGTCGCCGTGGGCGCGCGACGGCACGACGGAGATCGGCGCGGTGCTGCCATCGGCAAGAACGAGATAGGCGGAGTTGGCGCCGTCGGTCCAGTGCTGCGGCTCAAAGCTCATTCCGTGAGCTTTCACGGTCCACACACTTCCCGGCTGAAGCACCAGGTCGGCCGGCGGCGCGAACTCGGAATAGTTGGAAAGCCGGCTCAACAACACGCCGCCTTCGACGACGGCGGCAGGGTCGATGCGTGCAGGTCCCGAAACGCAAAGTCGAAAATCCCGAACCGGGCGATCGGAGGCGTTCGTCAGTGTCAGCGAATAAACCGCTTGGGTATCCGCCTTTGCCGGCGTCCAGAGTGTTTCCAGCCGGAATTCCGGTTTTGTAGCGATTGTCATCATCATCTCCAGAAGGGTTAGTCGTCGATCTTGAGCATGCCGGCATAAATGCCGGGCGCGGAATTGGGGATCGGCATGGCGCCGACGGTCCTCTCGTAGAATTCCGACGGACCAACATCGCCGATGATGGCATAGGCGTAGCCCATCGTCTTCAAATCGAGCAAAGAAGCAAGCAACAAGGCGTGTCCTATACCTTCGCCACGCGCCGCTTCGTCGACGCCGGTCGGGCCGAAGAACCCGCGCGCGATCGACTCGTAGCAGGCAAAGCCGATGAGGCTTCCATCGCGCGTAGCGAGAAAGCAGGTTGGCGGCTGGCGGGCGAGCGCGACGGCGGTCTCGCCGGCCCAACCCGAACCGAACTTCTGCCGCACCCACGCGGTCACCAACTCGAACTCGGGCGCCAAAGCGCGCCTGATCGTCACTCCGGCCTCACTCATACGCTGATCGAGGTCGGGCTTTGGGCGAAGCCGCGATAGATTGACGAGATAATCCATGAGCAAACCTGTTGTGCTGGGAGTTAGGCGGCGCCGAGCGCGCGCACGAAGTGCTTGGGGCCGACCTGGTCGACCACGCTGGAGACCGGGCGGCTGATGCAGCGAACTTCCTCGGCATGGTCGAAAAAGCGGGCGCTGCCGCCGGGTACGAAGGGACGGTCGGGATCGGGCACTGCGGAGAGCAGCAGCTGTGTGTAGGGGTGGCGCGCATCGCCGATGACGGCTTCCGTCGCGCCCCACTCGACCATCTGGCCCGCAAACATCACGACCACCTCTTCGGCGATATGCGCGGGGTGGCGATATCAGGGGTGATGTAGAGCATGGCGAGATCGCGATCGCGCTTGATACCGGCGAGCAACTCAAGGATATCGAGGCGGATCGAGACGTCGAGCATCGATGTCGGCTCGTCGGCAACGAGAGCGTCGGGCCGAACGGCGAGCGCACGGGCGATGTTGACACGCTGGCGCTGCCCGCCGGAAACCGCGTGCGGGAACTTGTGCGCAGTCACGGCCGGATCGAGCCCGACATCGTTCAAGAGCCTGTCGACGGCCTCACGCAACTGCGCCCTGCCCCTGGGGTGACCGTGAAGGGCAAGCGGCCTTGCCAGGTGATGATAAACGGTGAACACCGGGTTGAACGAGGCGAACGGATCCTGAAACACCATCTGCACGGCGCGGCGATAGGCCTTCTCGGCAGCAGCGCTTCCGATGGCGGTGATATCGCGACCGCGAAACTGCATCGACCCCGCCGTCCGCGCGTCCTTGCGCGCAATAATGCGGGCGCTTGTCGTCTTGCCGCAGCCGGATTCGCCGATCAGTGCCAGCGCGCGGCCCGGCCGCAGGGCCAGCGAGATACCGCATTTCCTCGACTGCCGACATGACGAACTCCCCTCCAGGTTTCGATGACGCATTAATAAGTCAAGTAATTTGACTTAATGTATGTCCAGGATTGAAGGCGTGTCAATTGGCATGTTTTGGCTACGATTAGGGATGAGGAAGCGACCGGGAACAGGCGCCATTCTCGAGGCTCGCCCGCTGCACGAGCGCCAAGGTCTGGAAGCCGGCTCAACAACGCCACCAACATATGTCCGGCTGCAGCATCTTTGGAGGAGTAGACCAAGCGGAGCCGCAATGTTTGGAAACATTTCGCAAAAGATGATTAGCTTGGCAAAGGCTAAACCGATCGCGCCAGGATTGCGGGCTCGACGCAAGGCTGCCTATGCCGCCGCTTGCCGACCGAGTTCGGCAAGGCTCGCCTCGACGATGTCGAACATCTCGTCGATCTCGGCCGCCGTGATGATCATCGGCGGGCAAAAGGCGATCGAGTCGCCGATATTGCGGCAGATCAGGCCGTTCTTCTGCAGGATCGCCCCCGCCCGCGCGCCCGTTGCGCCAGCGGCCGCACCATCCGCCGGCTCGAGTTCGAGCGCGCCGATGAGGCCGATGCCGCGCGCTTCGACCGCAAGCGGATGCCGTTCGAGCGCATTGAGCCGGCCAAGGAAATGCGGTGCAAGACGGCGGACGTTGCCGACCAGATCCTTCTCCTCGATAATGGCCAGGTTTTCGAGCGACACGGCTGCGGCGACCGGATGGCCGCTGGCCGTAAAGCCATGGCCGAGCGCTCCGATTCGGTCCGCCTCGTTGGCGATCGGCTCGTAGACGCTGTCATTGATCATAAGGGCGGCGATCGGCTGATAGGACGAGGACAGCTGTTTGGAGAGCGTCATGATATCAGGGCGCATGCCGAAGGTCTCGGACCCGAACATGGTACCGGTGCGCCCGAAGCCGCAGATCACCTCGTCGGCAATCAGTAGGATGTCGTATTTCCGCAGCACCTCCTGGATGGCCGCCCAGTAGCCCTCCGGCGGAACGATGACGCCGCCGGCCCCCATGACCGGCTCGCCGATGAAGGCAGCGATCGTCTCCGGTCCCTCCTCGAGGATGAGCGCTTCAAGTTCCTCCGCGCAGCAGCGTGAAAAGGCAAGCTCGTCCTGACCCGGTTCAGCACCGGTGCGGTAGTGCGGGCAAGTCGTGTGCAGGATGTTGGGAAATGGCAGATCGAAGGAGCGATGGTTGTTGGGCAGGCCCGTCAGGCTGGCGCTGAGCGCCGTTACCCCGTGGTAGCCCTTGATACGCGAAATGATCTTCTTCTTTTCCGGCTTGCCAAGCGCGTTGGAGCGATACCAGACCAGCTTGATCGCGGTATCGTTCGCCTCTGATCCGGAGTTGGCGAAATAGACTTTTGACATCGGCACCGGCGCCATGGAGACCAGCTTCTCCGCGAGATCGGCGACCGGTCCGTGCGATTTCTGCGAGAAGGTATGATAGTAGGGCAGTCTCTCCATCTGGCGGCGCGCCGCCTCGATCAGCCGCTGCTCGCCGAAGCCGACCGCCACGCTCCAGAGCCCGGCCATACCCTCAATATAGCGCTTGCCGCTGTTATCGAAGACGTGGATGCCTTCGCCCCGGTCGATTATGAGCGGCCCTTCCCGCTCCAGCTTGCGCGGGTTGGTGTAGGAATGGAGGTGGTAGGCCATGTCCCGCGCTTCGGTGGAATTAGGCTGTGCGGTCATCGGCGTCTCCTGTTTCGATGCGTGATCATTCTGATGCGTGATCACAGGGCAATATCATAGGTCAGCCAATCCGTTCTGGTGGCCAGTTGGTCGTAAAGGCTGCGCGCCCTGTAGTTGTTGTCGCGCGTGATCCAGCGGATGACGGACCAGCCGCGTTCGCGCCCGATATCGGCAACGGCGCGGATCAAGGCGGGTGCTGCGCCGCTTCCGCGGGCCTCAGGCGCAACGAAGAGATCGTCGAGAAAACCGCCCCGCGCTGCCATCAGCGGCCGGATGTACTCGCGGAAATGGGTCAACCCGATCGGGCGGCCGGAGCCATCGAGCGCCAGCCGGCATTCCAGCTCGCCGTCGCGGATCCAGCTCCACACCCGGTCCCGCATCGCGTCGGTCTGCTCAACGCCATAGAAGGCGGCAAATCCCGCATGAAGTTCATTCCATGCGGACCTGTCGCTCTCGCTGGCCGCAACGATGGTTATACCTGCCATACCGTTCCCCTGTTTCACGGTGGGCGCGCCGCCCACCGGCCAAGCATGTCCGTCCTTACTGCCAGGCAGCCGCTGAGCGTTTGCGATACATGTCGCGAAACTGTTCGGTGGAGACGGGTAACAGATCTCCGGTGTCCCAGTCGAGGATCACCGCATAGCGGCGCACCGCGTCGAGCGCATCGATCTCCCCGGTCTTGAATTTCACCGAGACCTCGGCTGGATCCGCTTCCAGCCAGGCCAAGCGGTCAGCCCGGATCTCTCTCCGTAATGCGGCCGTCGCGGCGGCATCGATCTCGTAGGCGCAGATTTCCGGATCGATGGGGTCAATGACGACACCATAGTCCTTGGCCGCCCGCTCGACCGAAACGTAGTCGTCGATCACATCGGCAAGCACCCGTCGCGGATCGCGTTCAAGCGGATCGCCGAAGCCGCCGCCGCCTGCGGTCGGGCGCGAGAAGACGTCGCCTGCCTCGATTGCGACATCGGAGAAGGTAGCGCCGAGCCATTCCTTTTTGCCGGTCTTTTCCCGTGTCAGCGTCAGCCCGTGGGGCATCGACGGCAACCCGCCCTCGATGCCCCAGACGATGGCGCGCTCGCGGTCGCAGATATAGGAAATGACGGTGTTTTCGGCTTCGAGCATGCGCGAGGTCTTGAGCACTCCGGCGCCGCCGCGCCACTTTCCGGGGCCAGCCGAATCCGTCAACACCTCGAACTCGGTGGTCAGGATCGGGTTTGCCCGCTCTTGTCCCTCGACCGGCTGGGCCATCAGGCCGGTTCCGAAGCAGGCCGTCGTCACATTGCAGCCGTCCTTGCCGTTGCGACCGCCCCAGCCGCCGGGCAGCCAGTCGTAGAACATGAAGATCGGCTTTTCTCCCGCCCGTGCGTCGCGCCCGCCGGTCAGGAGATATTCGAGGTTAAACGCACAGGCGATGGCGCGCTCCGGGATGATCTTCGACCAGATCTCGTAGATCGCGTTCATGATCTTCTCGAAGGGCATGAGGAAGCCGGTGACGGCGACCGGCCATTTGGCATCGACGATCGAGCCTTCCGGCGCGATGATTTCGAACACCCGATAGAAGCCGCTGTTGAGCGGTAGATCAGGGAAGAAGGTCTTCATGCCTGCCGCGACCGCAGAGAAGGTCGCGCCGAAGGCCGAATTATAGATCGAGCCGATGGTCGGATGGCTGCCGGTAAAGTCGTAGATCGCCCGGTCACCCTTGATCGTCAGCTTGACCTTGATCGGGATCATGCCTTCGTTGCCGGCCGGGTCGCGGTCGATGAAGTCCTGCGTTTCCCATTCGCCGTCCGGCAGTGCCGCGATGCGCTGGCGCATGGCCCGCTCGACATAATCCTGCACGGCGCCAAGGCCGCGCTTCACCGTGCCCTCGCCGTATTTGGCGACGAGCCGCAGGGTCTCGCGCTCGCAGACCTGGGTCGCCTGGGCCTGGGCATGGATGTCGCCAATGATCGAGGCGGGGTCGCGGGTGTTGGAGGCGATCAGGTGGGCGACGTCCTTGCAGAACCGCCCCTTGTCGAACAGCCGGATCGGCGTGATCCGCATCCCCTCCCTAAACATCTCCTTGGCGGCGACATCGAAGGAGCCGGGCACGCTGCCGCCCAGATCCGACCAATGTCCGTTCGACTGGCTGAAGGCGATGATCCTGCCGTCGACGAAGATCGGCCGGATGAGCCGGACATCGTTGAAATGGGTGCCGCCGGCATAGGGATCGTTGATCGCGTAGACGTCGCCCGGATGCATGTCGCCGTCAAAGGCGCGGATGACGTCCTTGCAGGTGAAATGCAGCGTGCCGACATGGACGGCGATGTCCTGGTTGCCCTGGGCTGCCGAATTGCCTTCGGCATCGTGAAGGGCGCTGGAAAAATCGCGGTTGTAGATGACGAAGGAATAGCAGGTTCTCAGTATCTGCTCAGCCATCTGATCGACGCTGGTGATGAAGGAGTTCTTCAGGACTTCGAAGGTCACCGGGTCAAGGTTTTGATGTTCAGACATTCGCTTCACCTTCGATGCGGATGATGATGTTGAGATAGGTGTCCACTTCCGCAGTCGTTCCCGGCGGGACGACGACGGTGGAATCGAGCTGTTCGACGATGGCGGGGCCCTTGAAGACGAAGCCCGTAGGCAGCGTCTCGCGGTCGTAGACGGGCGTGTCGAGCGCCGCATCGGCTGCAAACCAGACGCTGCGCCGCGTCTTCGGTTCGGGCGTGAGCCCGGTCGGCTCGTGCTTTGCAAGCGACGCCTTCGGCACCATGCCGACCGCCTTCAGGTTGATGCGGAACAGGCTGACCGGCGTCTCGTCGCGACGGAAATTGTATTCGCGCTGATGTTCGCGGTGGAAGGCTTCAACCAGCGGTGCGATATCGGTAACCGGCGCGGGTGCTGCAACGGCAAGCGATCGCCACTGCCCGAGATACATCATGTCGATACTACGCTGGAGCACCACGTCCTTGGCCGCGACCCCTTCATGGGCAAGCCGTTCCGAGGCTTCCTGTTCAAGGCGGAGGAAAGCCTCCTCGATCGCCCCTGCATCGGCATCGGCTGCCGCCTTCAGGTAACTTTCGGAAAAATCGTGCTGCATGTCGACGAGCAGGCAGCCGAGCGCCGAGGTGACGCCGGGGTTCGGCGGGACGATGACGGCCGGGATCGACAGTTCGCGGGCGATCGCCGCGCCATGCAGGGCGCCTGCACCGCCGAAGGCGACGAGCGCGAAATCGCGCGGGTCGTAGCCGCGGCTGATCGAGATCAGCCGCACCGCGTCCGACATATTGGCATTGGCGACGCGGATGATGGCATCGGCGGCCGCATGCGGCTCCAGCCCGAACGGCTCAGCCACGCCCTCGCGAACGGCTTGAAGCGCCAGATCCGCATCGAGCGTGATCTTGCCGCCGGCAAGGCTGGTGCCAAGACGACCGAGCACGACATTGGCATCGGTGTTGGTCGGCTGGCGGTTGCCCTTGGCATAGCAGGCCGGTCCCGGATTGGCGCCGGCCGATTGCGGCCCGTTGCGCAGCGACCCTGCCTCGTCGGTCCAGGCGAGCGATCCACCGCCGGCGCCGATGGTCAGCACCTCGATCGAGGAGAAGCGGATCGGATAACCGAACTCGATGAACCAGTCCTTGGTGATGCGCGATTGGCCGTCATAGGCGAGCGACACGTCAGTCGAGGTACCGCCCATGTCGAGGCCGATCGAGTTTCGGAAGCCGCAGAGTTCGGCGATATATTTGCTGGCGATGGCGCCGGCGGCGATGCCGGAGCCGGCAAGGCGCGCGGCAAAGTCCTCGACGCTCTTCGGGGTCATCACCCCGCCGCCGGTGTGCAGCAGCAAAAGGTCGCGTTCATAGCCGTCCTGCTGCAGCCGCTTGCCGAGCCGCGACGTGTAGTCGACGACAACGGGGCTGAGCGCCGCATTGGCGACCGTTGTCGAGAAACGCTCGTGTTCGAAGATCTCGGGCAGCACTTCCGACGAGGTCGAAACCGGCACGCCGGGCATCACCTCCATCAGGATTTCCTTCATCCGGCGCTCGTTCGCGCCGTTCATGAAAGCGTTCATGAAGCAGACGGCCACAGCCGCGACCTTGCGGCGCTTGAGAATGCGCGCCACCTCACGGGCCTCATGCTCGTCAAGCGAGGCGACGATCCCGCCTTGGGCGTCGACGCGCTCGGTCACCACCAACCGGTCGCGCCTTGGAACATAGGGCGGCACCACGTCCTTGTAGGTATCCCAGAGGTCTTCCTTGTTGGCGCGGCGGATTTCGATCACGTCGCGGAAGCCGCGGGTGCAGACCATTGCCGTACGCGGCAACCGCCGGGTGATCAGGGCGTTGGTGGCAACGGTGGTGCCGTGCGAAAACAGCGCCACTTTCGACAGGTCGATGCCGGCCTTTTCGACGCCGGACATGATGCCGTCGATCGGATCGACGGAGGACGAGGTTTTCTCGACCCGGATCCGGCCCGTGGTCTCGTCCATAATGCAGATGTCGGTAAAAGTACCACCGACATCGACCGCTACGCGAAGGTTCTGCAAAATCCGTCTCCTGTCTATCTTCCGCTGAAAAGCGGGCATCCGTTGAAAATCGGGCAAGGCTTCGCCCCTCGCCCGGTCGGGCGTGCGCTCACCTCATGTCTGTCTGGAGTTTGCCGGCTGCCGGCTCAGCCCGAGCCGCTCGGGCTCGTCAGGCTGTAGCGCTCGCGCGCTTCGCTCGGGCTGTAGCCGAAATGCGCCTTGTAGTGACGGCTGAGCTGAGCGTGGTCGCTGAACCCGAGTGCGTAGGCTATTTCCGAAACCAGCTTGCGGCAGCACGGATCGCGCAGCATCTCGTCGCAGCGCAGAAGTCGTTGGAGCCGGATCCAGTGGCATACGGACGTGCCCTGCCGTTTCATCAGCTGGTGCAGATAACGCACCGAGATGCCGCAGGCATCGGCAATCGCCTGTGGCCCGAGGTCAGCCCGGGCAAGATTGGCACGGACATAGCTTTCGACGCGGTGCAGGTGGCCGACCTGCACCGAACCGGCACCCGACATCAGCATGCGCTCGTCGGAGGTGAGCGACATCGCCAGGATGTCGACAAGATGCTTGCCGGTCATGTCTCGGGCGGGAGCATCCATTTCGACAAGCCGTGGCGCGATCAGCCGGATCATGTCGACGAACAATGCGCCGGTTCCCCGGGTGGAATCGAAGCTCAGCGACGCGATACGTTCGGGAAGGCCGACGCGCGGCCGCAGCGTGGCGATCGGCACCTTCAGCACCCAGAGCGTGTTCTTGGTGGTGTAACTGAACTCGTAAGGCAGATGGCTGCGCTCGACGAGGAAGGCGCCCGGCTTGCAGCGCACCGCCTTGCCGCTCTGCTCGAAGCTGATCTCCGCCTTCTCCGGCACGGTGATCAGGTAGCTTTCTTCGCGCTCATGCAGCAGATGCCGTTTCTGTCGGCGGTAGAGAAGCCCGTCGGAATCGAGCCGCGACAGCGAGACGGCGCCGAGGTCCCAGACGTTCAGCTCGCCGGAAAACTCCGCCGCGTTCTGGAAGCGCAGGTCGAGCGGAAAATAGGTGCTCGACACCGCCTCGTCCCAATACCGCTTGCGCTCGAGCGCAGCCGTGCCTGCCGTGGAATAACTCACGTCCATGCGAAGCTCCCATCCCGTCCGCCGTCCGTTCGCTTCGGCTGTTCCCATGTTGCCGAAGCGACGGCCGATTGCGGCCCATTATTCCTGACCGGTCGCCTTGAACGTCGCTACCTCTTAAGGGCTTTTGCAACCGGCGTTCCCGGAGGTCTACAAGCAGTAGACTATGCCTTTGCCGCTCCGGCTAGTCGCAAAGTGCGCTCGCTCTTGTCGCTGGGCGTGTTCGCACGGCAATGAGCACCTCAATCGGCGCGCACCACTGCTTCCGCCGCAAGCGCCATCGACAACAGGTGCGCGTCATGATGCGGTTGGGCGGAAAGGAGCAGGCCGACCGGCATGCCGGCATCCCCGCTGCCACAGGGTAGCGAGACGCCGCACCAGTCGAGAAAATTGCCGATCGACGTGTTGCGCAAGGTTCTGGCGTTGGTTTCGACGAACAAAGCATCGTCAGTGAGAAGCGGCAACGTCGGAGGCGCGACATGCGCAACTGTGGGATAAGCGATCAGCTCGTTCGGCCCGATCTTGGCGGCGATCTCGGCGACCAGCGCCTCGCGTATCTCAAGCGTGGCGATGTAATCGGAAAGGCTGATCTTTTGCCCGAGCCGGGCCCGCGCTACGACGCGCCGGTCCATCGATACCGCCTGCGGGCCTTCGAGCCGGTCTCGATGTAGGGCGTAGGCCTGGGCCGTCACCAGCGGCCCATGCTGCGCCATGGCCTCGAAGATGCGCTCGAATGCGGGAAACGGCTGACGACGTACACGGGCGCCCGCCCATTGCAGCCGGCCGACGCCGGCTTCAAAAGCGGAAACAACCCCGTCTTGGGCACCGTCGAACACCACTGTCGTCGGCACCACGATCGACAGGCCCTCGAGATTGCCGCGACGGATTTCCGGCGCGGGCAGGCCACGCATCGCCGCATCGATCCAGACGGCGTCCTGTACCGTTCGGCAAAGGGGACCGAGCGAATCGAGGCTCTTGGCCAGCGGAAAGACGCCGCGCATGGAATAGCGGCCACGCGTCGCCTTGTAGCCGACGATGCCGTTGAAGGCGGCGGGGATGCGGATGGACCCGCCCGTATCCGTGCCGATCGATACCGGTACGAGGTCGGCGGCAACGGCGACGCCGGAACCGGAGGACGAGCCGCCCGGCAAACGGTCGACATCCCGTGCCCGCGGATTGCGCGGCGTGCCGTAATGCGGGTTGATGCCGAGCCCGGAAAAGGCGAACTCGCTCATGTTGACGAGGCCGACACTGACCATGCCGGCACGGCTGAGCGCCGTCACCACCGCAGCATCGTCTTGTGCGGCCGGCGTGTCCTTGAGGACGACCGATCCCGCCGTCGTCGGCACGCCCGACATAGCGAACAGATCCTTCCAGGCAACGGGAATTCCGTCGAGAAGGCCGAGCGGACGCCCGGCGGCAATGCGCCTGGCGGAAGCATCCGCCTCGCGCATTGCACGCTCCGGCAGGACCACGGTGAAGATCGCCTGATCGTCGTGGCTGCGGATCCGGTCAAGCGTCCAGCCCGTCAGGTCGCGCGGATCGAGCGCACCCGATTGCAGCAACGCCGACAGCTGTGCGACCGACCGTCCACCCAGATCCTGCGTCATGCCGTCGTCCTTCTATCGCTCGACCAGCTGCATCCAGCGGCGGACCAGATAATTGTGTTCGTCCATGGTGGTGTTCCAGACCGCGATGCAGTTGGCGCGCTGCCAGTAGGAACCGCCGCTGCGGACCGATCCGGCCCGAATGCGCATGGTGCCATCAGGCCCCGGCAGATCGCAGGTCGCCGGCAGGCCGCCATACCAATAGTCCCACTCGGCCACCGACATGAATTGCCGCGAGCGCTCCGGTGTCGAGATGTAATAGCCCTGGCGCGCGACGACCGAGCCCGGCCAGCCGGAAATCCACCAGTTGAGATAGTCGTAGGCGACGTCGCGCATGCGGCCCGACAGATGACGCGCGAGGCACAGTCCGCCATGCCAGGCGCGATAGCCCTCGGCCGGCACCGCCTGTTCCACAGGGACGCCCTGGCCGTTGAGGATGCTAATGCCGGTCGACCACATGCTCTGGATATCGGTCTCGCCGCGCACCATCAGCCGCGCTGCATCCTCGGCCGTGCGCCAGAAGGCGCGGAAATAACCGTTCTTCTTGCGCTCTTCGAGCAGCCCGATCAGCCGGTCGATCTCGTCGACCGTCATGGCGCCGATATTGTCGAACGACATCAGCCCGGAAGCCTGGGCGGCAAGGGCCGCATCGAAGATGCCGATCGCCGGCTCGTCGACGAGCGCAGCGCGCCCAGCCCAGCGTTCGTCGAGCAGCGCCGCCCAGCTGTTCATCGCCACCGTATTGGGGGCAACATCGGTTCGGTAGGCAAAGCTGTCGAAATTATGCGTCGTCGGCAGCATCGAAATGGTGCTCGACGGCGTGTCGCCCAGTTCGAGATTGGGCTGCACGAACAGCTTCTTGACCGGCGCATCCCCCTGCCCCAGGCGGGCATTCGGGCCGATATGGCCGGTCTTGGTCAGATCGTTGATCTCGTTCCAAAGCGCGATGCGGCCGATCTCGATCGGCTGGATCGCCCGCCAATACCAGACGATATCCAGATTGTGGAAACACTGGTCGTAGATGTCGTAACTATCCGGCTCCTGCGCCGCCTTGTGCTGGGTCGTCAGAAAATCGTTGTTGTCGAACACGACATCGATGCCGAGATCCGCCTCGGCGCGGACCCGCAACTCTTCGAGCAGCGAGATCGCCGTGCCGAGCACGCGCAGGCGTGGGCGACCTGCGAGATGAAGGGATGGTGTCGCTGTTGTCGCTTGGTCAGGCTGGTGTTTGCTCATGAAGACGACTGACGTTCCTGCAGACTGTGTTTCGGGACGGCCACCGTTCCGACGGGCGACCGATCGAGGGCGAAGGCCTCGAACGATCGTTTCAGCAGCTCGACATCCAGACCGTCAACAATAAAGACGATGCGCGACCGGCGATCCTCGTCCGGCCAGCGCTCCATATGAACAGGCGTATGAACCAGATGCTGAACGCCATGAATGGCGACCGGGCGCTCCTCGCCGGCAATATTGAGAATGCCCTTCACCCGCAGCACCTTTTCGCCGTGGCGGTTCAACAGCATCGTTAGCCAGATACCGAAGGCCGTCCAGTCGACGGCGCGCTCCACGGTCATCACGAAGGATGTCACCGCCGACTGATGAACGGCGCCGTCCGCCGTTGCCAGTTGCACAGGTGTCTCGCAATAAAAGCCGCTTGCCGATTGCAGCGCCGCTGCGCGCAGGCTGAGATTTTCGTCGACGAGGTCGCTGACATCGAAAGACGGATCGGTCGTCGTCAGAAGTGGCGCATCCGGATTGATGCCGCGCAGTTTCTCGACAAGACTGACGACGTCGCCGGCTGGCGCCAGGTCGGCCTTGGTGATGACCAACCGATCGGCAACCGCGGCCTGGCGGTTGGATTCGACATAGGTTTCAAGCTGGCGGAGACCGTTGACCGCATCGACGGTGGTGATGACGTTGCCGGGGCGGAAATGGTGGCGCAGAACCGGGTCGGATTTGATTGTCGACAGCACCGGGAACGGATCGGCGAGCCCGGTGCTTTCAACGACGATACGGCGGAAGGGCGGGACCAGCCCGCGCTCCCGCTTCGAATGCAGATCCTTGATCGCCTCGGCAAGCTCGCCGCGCACGGTGCAGCAGAGACAGCCGGATTGCAGGAGCACCATGGTGTCGTCGATGCGCTCGACCAGATGATGGTCGAGACCAACCTCCCCGAACTCGTTGATGAGAACGGCAGCGTCCGAAAGTGCTGGATCGGCGAGCAGGCGCGCAAGCAGCGTCGTCTTGCCGGAGCCGAGGAAGCCGGTGAGCAGGTTGATCGGGGTCAGCAGCGGGATCTGCAGCTCAGCCATCGATCGCGGCCTCAGCGGCGTCAATCAGGCCCAAGTCGAGCGGGTCGCAGGGCCGGCCGCAAAGCCTTTCGGCCGTCGGCCAGAGATGGCCGAGGTCCTCGATGATCTCGCTCTTGCCGGTGCGAGTAGCAAGCACGAAGGATGCGCCCTGCCAATCCGAGATGGTCAGACCGAAACGCGCCAGCATCGTATTGGCGATCCGCACGCGGTTGGCGCGTTCGCGCCTACGGTCGATGCGCTCGACATTGCGGGTGTAGACACCCGGCCGCGCAACGGCATCGGCCCAGTGTTCGTTGCCTCCAAGGACGCCACAAAGAGAGCACATCGTCTCATCCAATCTGTCTGATAGACAGGGGCGGTTTGACCGCCGCCCCCGTCAGTTGCTCACTTCTTGCGCGGGAAGCGCTTGGCGAAATCGTCGGCGATCTCGTTCATGGTCACGAACTTTACGCCGGGATGCTTGATCATGTGGGCATAGAGCCGCTCCAGCATCATCAGCACCTGCGGGCGGCCGGCAACATCGGGATGGATGGTAATCGGAAACACCGCATAGTCCATCTCGCGATAGACCCAGTCGAACTGGTCGCGCCAGATCTGCTCGATGTCGTGCGGATTGACGAAACCGTGGCTGTTCGGCGACTTCTTGATGAACATCATCGGCGGCAGGTCGTCGAGATACCAAGAGGCGGGGATTTCGATGAGATCGGTCTCCTTGCCACGCTGCAGCGGCACCATCCAGTCGGACGGCTTCTTGGAGTAGTCGATCTTGGTCCACTTGTCGCCGACACGGACATAATAGGGCGTGAAGTCGTTGTGCATCAGCGAGTGGTCGTACTTGATGCCGCGCTCGAGCAGCAGCTCGTTGGTGACGTTGGAAAACTCCCACCACGGCGCGACATAGCCGGTCGGCCGTTTGCCCGAAAGCTTGGTGACGAGATCGATGCACTTGTCGAGGACTTCGGTCTCCTGCTCGCGCGTCATGGCAATCGGGTTTTCATGGGTGTAGCCGTGAATGCCGATTTCGTGGCCGGCGTCGGCGACGGCCTGCATCTGCTCCGGGAAGGTCTCGATCGAGTGGCCGGGAATGAACCAGGTGGTCTTGATGCCGAAGCGCTCGAAGAGTTTCAGCAGGCGCGGGCTGCCGACCTCGCCGGCGAAAAGGCCGCGCGAGATATCGTCCGGCGAATCCTCGCCCCCATAGGATCCGAGCCAGCCGGCGACCGCATCGACGTCGATGCCGAAGCTGCAGAGGATTTCCTTGGCCATGGTATGTCTCCTTCGTGTTTTATCGTTCAAAAATCAGGCTGGAATGACGGTGGCTTCGCCTGGCTGCCAGCTGAGAAGAATGTCCGCGCCGACGGGGAAGGCGTCGGGCTGGTACTTGTCGACATGGGCTTCGAGCGAGACGGTGCGCCCGTCGCCAAGCGCTGCCGTCAGATGAGACACGTGGCCGACGACGTCGAAGCGGCTGACGCTGGCGCTGACGACGTTGCCGCCGACAGTGTCGGCAATCTGGTCACGCGAGACCCGGGCGGCCGGATGCACCTCGATCGCTTCGGCCGGGATGACGACATTGACCCGTGACCTCCTGGCAAGCGTGCCGTTCGGCCGGCCGGACAGCTGACCGAGCGGCGTCGAGACCAGCGTCCGGTCGTCGGATGCGCCCTCGACTTCGCCCTGGAAGATCGTGTTGTTGCCGATGAACTGCGCGACGAAGGCCGTGTTCGGCCGAGTGTAGAGCTGATGCGGCGGGCTGATCTGCTCAACCTTGCCCTGGTTCATCACCACGATGCGGTCGGAGAGCGCCAGTGCCTCGGATTGGGCATGGGTGACGAAGACGAAGGTGACGCCGAGCGTCTTCTGCAGCAGTTTCAGTTCGTTCTGGATCGCCTTGCGCAGGTTGGCGTCGAGCGCGCCCAGCGGCTCATCGAGCAGCAGAATATCCGGCTCGACCACAAGCCCGCGGGCGAGCGCGATACGCTGGCGCTGGCCGCCCGACAACCGATCCGGCTTCTTCTCGGCGATGTCCTCAAGCCCAAGCGTTGCCAGGATACGGTCGACCTTGGCGTCGCGCTCGGCCTTTGCCATGCCCTTGACGTCGAGCCCGTAGCCGACGTTGCGGCGCACGGTCATATGGGGAAAGAGCGCGTAGCTCTGGAAGATCATCGACGTCGGCCGGTGCTCCGGTCGGATGTCGTTCATACGCTTGCTCTTGATCAGCATCTCGCCGGAGGAGATCGATTCGAAGCCGGCGATCATGCGCAGCGTCGTCGTCTTGCCGCAGCCTGAGGGCCCGAGAAACGCGATGAACTCGCCCTTGGAAACCGACAGGTTGAAATCGATCACGGCGGGCGTGCCGTTGTCGTAGACCTTGCCGACGTTATTGAGTTCGAGGTCGAAGATCATCGTGGCTCTCCGGAGCTTGCTGAAATCACTGGTATCGGGTGCGTGGCCCTGGCCGCACGGTCGTTCGGGCGAGGCCACGCGTTATCTGGAGAAACCGGGAGGCGTCCGCCTCCCGGCCTGTTCGATCAGGCGTTGAGGAACTCGTCCCACTTCTGGATCAGGTGGTCGTATTCATCCGGCCACTGATGCCAGTATGCGACGTTCTTGGCGCGCTCTTCGAGCGAGCCGCCGTCGCGCAGGTCGCCTTCCTTGATGCCGCGCTCTTCGGCGCCGACCCAGGGCTTGCCCTCGTACCAGAAGGCGTATTTCTCCGGTGCCATGGCGTTCTTGATGTTGGTCGACGGCGAGTAGTAGCCCTGCTCCGAAACGGTGATGCCCGGCTCGCCCGAGAGCCAGTAGTCGGCATAGGCGATGACCGCCTCCTTGTTGGCCGTGCCGGCAATCATCGCGGGGCCAATCGCCCAGCCGCGGTAACCTTCCTTCGGTACGGCGTAACGGCAGGGCTTGCCCTGCGCCTTGACGGCCATGACCGCCGGTTGCCAGGCGTCGCAGACAACCATTTCGCCCGATGCCATCAGGTTGACGAGTTCGCCGAAATCGCCCCAGAGAGCGCGGAACTGGCCCTCCTTCTTCTTGGAAATCAGGAACGCCGCAGCCTCGTCGATTTCGGCTGCGGTCGCATTGCCCGGGTTCTTGACGTCGGAAAGGCCAAGCGAGTTCATCGCCATCATCGCCTGGCCGATGGCAATCAAGGGGTCGGTGTTGATGCCGGACTTGCCCTTCCACTTCGGATCGAAGATCGCGGTCCAGCTGTTGGCTTCTTCGGCCGACAGCACATCGGGATTGTAGCCGATGGAATCGTAGTTATAGACGGCCGGCACCATGTTCAGCGCCGTCTGGCTTTCGTCGGTCCAGATCTGGCCGATGATCTGGGCGGATCGATCCCACTTATCGCTGGCGGTGGTGAAGGTGTCGCGGATGTTGGCCCAGTTCTTCAGCGCCGAGGCCGGGATCGGCTCGACATTGTTGGTCATGACGATCGACGGCAGGCGCTCGGCGATGATTTCCCAGCAATCATAGTCCTTGGAGCCGGAGAGGATCTTCGTCTGGGCGTCCGGGAAGGTGGCCGCCGTGCCGGAAGTGCCGCCGACGCCGGCAGCAGCCTTGAACTGTTCGAGAATGCGCTCCTGAACGGTGACCGAAAGGCCGATCGTGCGCAGCTGCAGGCCCGCCAGATCGGCGGCCTGCGCAAAGGCGGCCCGCGACGACAGGAACGGCGTGCCGCCCCCCATGGCCAGCGCCATCAGCCCGGCGGACCGTTTGAGGAGCGAGCGGCGATTGATTTCCAGATTTGGCATTGTCTCTTCTCCAGTTGTTGTTCCCCGGCGCCCGCTTGATGCGAGCCCCTTGTTCTTTCGCCGCGCAACGCGGCGCCTTAGAGCGCCGTGCGTCCATTCGGACGCACAAAGGACGCTCTAACGCCTTCAATCGACGCATCGAGCTTTCCGAAAATCGGGATCGATTTTCGGGCCGATGCGCTAGTAACGCCCCACGAGGAGGCCTCCATCCACGACCAGCACCTGGCCGGTCATGTATCTCGCGCAGTCGGAAGCCAGGAACGCGATGACGTCGGCGATATCCTCAGGCGTGCCGAGCCTTTTCATCGGGATGAAGGCTGCAGCCGCTTCCGCGCCGTCCGGCCCCAGCGAGTTTTCCTCCGACAGCAGTTGGGCCGTGCGGATGTAGCCTGGTGCTACGCCGTTGACGCGAACCCCGTCGCCGGCAAGTTCGACCGCGAGCCCGCGCACCAGACCAACGACGCCGGACTTGGCGGCGGAGTAGTGCACATGCTCGTCCCAGCCATAGGCAACGCCCATGATCGAGGAGAGAGCGACGATGCTGCCCTCGCCGCGCTGGCGCATGCCGGGTGCAACGGCGCGCGCGAGGCGGAAGATGCCCTTGAGGTCGATGTCAAAGGTCAGGTCCCACTTGTCGTCGGTGAGCTTGGCAAGCGGGGTGCGATGGGCAATACCGGCATTGGCGACGACGACGTCGACGCGGCCATGGCGCTTTTCCAGGTCAGCGACCAGCGCGTCGGTCGCCGAGGTCGAGCGGACGTCGTAATAGGCGAACTCGGCGGAACCGCCAGCCTCTTGGATCGCGCCGACAGTGGCCGATGCTTCCCGCTCGAGAATATCGGTGACGACGACATGATCGCCCTTGGCAGCAAACGCCCTGGCGGTCGCCTGGCCAATGCCGATGGCGGCACCGGTGACGATGACAATGCGGGACGTCTTGGGAGGATTTGGCATTTTCATCTTTCCTGTCAGAGCATCACGTCGCCGGAATTGGGCCCGAGCGTCTGGCCGACGAACAGGCCCGCCGATGGCGAAGCCAGGAACGAAACGGTCGCGGCGATTTCGTCCGGCTCGCCGAACCGCCCGAGCGGCAGCTGCGCCTTCTTGGCGGCGCGCCAATCCTCGGAGAGCCCCATCACGAGCGGCGTGTTGATAGGGCCGGGCGCGACCGCGTTGACGCGCACGCCGCGGCTCGACACTTCGCGGGCGAGCGCCTTGGTCATGCCGATGATCGCGGCCTTGGCGGACGAGTAGTGCACGAGCTCGACGCCGCCGATCTGGCCGAGTTGCGAGGCCATGTTGACGATCACGCCCTCGCGGCGAGCCAGCATTTCCGGCAGCACCGCCTTGGTCATCAGGAAGGTGCCGCGTACATGCACCGCAAACATCCGGTCGAAATCGGCGACCTCGAGATTTTCGAACAGCGCCTGATGGGCGATGCCGGCATTGTTGACGAGCAGTGCCACGGGGCCATGGAGTTGCGCAGCTTTCTCCGCCGTCGCCTTGACGTCGGCTTCGCTTGAGACGTCGCCGCAGATCGCGGTCGCCACGCCGCCGGCAGCCGCAATCTCGCCGGCAACCGCCGCTGAGCTTTCAGGCGAAAGATCGTTGACGACGACGGCATAACCGTCGGCCGCCAGCCGCAGCGCGATGGCCCGGCCGATGCCGGAGCCGGCACCGGTGACGATCGCAGAGCCGAGTGGGGAAGAGCCGGCCATCACGCCTCCTCCTGGATCGCGATGCGCTTGGCACGGCGCACCGAAAGCATCATCAGTGCAGCATAGGTACCGAGCAGCGCAAAGGAGAACAGCGTCGTCAGCACACCGAAGGCAAAGACGTTCGGATGCACTTCGACGGAGAAAGTGCCGTAGATCGCCAGCGGCAGTGTCAGGTCGCGGCCCGAGGCGAAAAGCGTGCGTGAAAACTCGTCATAGGAGAGCGTGAAGGCAAAGAGCATGGCGGAAAGCACGCCGGGGAAGATCAGCGGGAATGTCACCTTGCGGAAGGTGCGCGCCGGCGTGACGCCGAGCGACCAGGACGCCTCCTCCATGCTCGGATCGAACCGGTTGAAGATTGCCAGCATCACCAGGAAGGCGAAGGGAAAGGTGTAGACCACGTGCAGAACGAAGGCGGTGCTCCACCAATGGCGGTCGATGCCGAGCGTATTGGCAACGAGCGCCATGCCGAGACCGACGAGCACGCCCGGCACCATCATGCCGAGAACGATGAGGTAGAAGACCACGCCCGAGCCGCGGAACTTGCGGCGGAAAGCCTGAGCCGCCGAGACTCCCAACACCGTCGAGACGATCATGGTCATGACCGCGAGCCCCAGCGAGCGGACCAGAGCCTGCTCAATCGGCAACGGCGCGATGCGCGAGGGCGGTGTCAGGCCGAAGAGATGCTTGTACCAATAGGTCGACCATTCGATGATCGGGAACTGCGGCCCGCCTTCCGGCCCCGTCTGGAAGGACAGGATGGCAAGCACGACGAGGGGGCCATAGAGGAAGACGAGGAAGAGCGCGGTATAGGCGCCAAGGCTGAGTTTCATGCCGCTGGCATTCATGATCAGAGCTCCTTCCTGAGATCGACGACCCTCAGGAGCGCCGCCACGACCGCGCCCATCAGGATGGTGAGGACGACGCCGGCGACCGCCGCGAAGGCCCATTTCAGCGAACCGACCTGGGTGACGATGATGTTTCCGAGCAGGTTGACCTTGCGGCCGGAGAGCGCGGCCGAGGTTGCGAATTCACCGAGAACCATGACCGAGACGAAGATTGCGCCAACGACGACGCCCGGCATCGACAGCGGCAGGATGATCGTGCGGAAGATGCGCCAGAAGCCGGCACCGAGATCCTGGGCCGCCTCGATGATCGAAGCGTCGATCCGGCCGAGCATGAAGGCGATCGGGCCGACCATGAACACGCAGTAGATCTGCGTCATGCCGATGATCACCGACAGCTCGGAAAACAGCAGCACCTCGATCGGCGCGTCGGTGATGCCGAGGTTCATCAGGATCATGTTGATCGCGCCCTCCTTGCCGAGCATCGGCCGCCAGGCAAGAACGCGGATCAGGAACGACGTCCAGAAGGGAATGACGCACAGAACCAGAAGCACCGTCTGCAGCGCCTTGTTCTTGACGAACAGCCCGACGAAAAGGGCAGCGGGATAGCCGACCAGCACGGTGGCGACGAGCACGATCAGCCAGATGCGCACCGTCGTCCACAAGGCACCCAGATAGGTGTCGCTCGTGAAGAAGGTGACCCAGCTCTTCAACGTCAGCGTCGGCTCGATGGTGAAGGTCGTCTGTGTCCAGAAGGACACGTAGACCATCATCAGCATAGGCAGGACGAGGAAGAGGCTCATCCAGATGACGCCCGGCGCAAGCAACCAAAGCGCCTTTCCCGGTAGTTTCTTCTCGGCGACGGTCTCTGTTTCCGTCTGCTCCGCAACGGCCATCATGCTCATCTCTCATTCTCCGGGCGGGAACCATGCGGCGCGCAGGCGCCGGGTTTTGCAAAAACGATCTCAGGCGTAGACAAGGGCGTCCTCCCGCTTCCAAACGAGCGCGTAGCGACCCTGTTCGGCATAGGTCTCGGGCGCTGCATGGCTGAGATGGCTTTCGACCTCGAAAACCCTGCCGTCATCGAGCGCAAAGAAGGAATTGACCGCGGCACCGGAATATTCGCTGGCGACGAAATTCGCCTCGATGCGGATCTCGTCCTCAGTGATGGCGGCTTCGCGCGGCCGGACGGAAACCCGGTCGTAGCGGATCGCGTAAGCCGGCGATGCCGCCCGCGCCGGCGCGGCTGCGCCAAGCGCAAACCGCCCGACGCCGCCGACGAAGTCACCACCTTCGATCCGTCCCGGAAAGAGGTTGTAGCAATTGAGAAAGCGAGCGACGGCCGGCGAAGCGGGCCTGTTGTAGACGGTGTCGGAATCCGCCGATTGGGCAATGCGGCCGCTTTCCAGCACCAGGACCGTGTCGCCCATGGCCAGCGCCTCGGCCTCACTGCCGGTGACGTGCAGGAAGGTGACGCCGCAGCGCTCCCGGATTGCCCGCAATTCCGCCCGCATCCGGGCGCGCAGATTGGCGTCCAGCGCGCCGAGCGGCTCATCGAGAAGCACCATACGCGGTTCGGTGACAAGCGTGCGCGCCAATGCGACGCGCTGGCGCTGACCGCCGGAAATCTGCGTGACTGCCCTGCCTTCAAGGCCGGAAAGACCGACGAGGCTGATGATGTCGCGCACCCTGGCGTCGACGACGCGCCGCTCGGTGACCGGGTCGTCCTCCCTGTTTTCCAGGCCGAAGGCTATGTTCTGCGCAACGGACAGATGCGGGAAGAGCGCGAAGTTCTGGAAGACGAAACCGATGCCGCGCTTGTGCGGCGCCACGGTGTCGATGCGCTTTCCGTCAAACAGGATCGCGCCGCCATCCGGATGCTCGAAACCGGCAATGACCCTTAAGAGCGTCGTCTTGCCGGATCCGCTCGGCCCGAGAAGCGAGATGTAGGCGTCGCGGGGCAGAGCGAGATCGATCCCGCTGAGCGCGCGCATGTCGCCGTAGGTTTTGGTGATGTTCTTGAGCTGAAGGACCGTCGACATTGGTTTCCTGCCAGTTTGCCGTCCGGACATTCACCACCCAAAGCTTCGCCATCGCCGGAGCCGACAAGGCATCCGAACGGGACATGCGATTGCGTTCGCGCATGCTCACATGCGCGTTGGGGATGAAGGTCCTTTGCGGTTCAAAAAATTAGTTCCACCTGCACGCTTCTTCTGAGCGCTTGCATGTCACGAACAATGACATGAATGATTTTTGTATGCAATAGACTTTTATTCGTCTTTTAGATCAGAACGAAATACGTCCATCACACCGCCAGCGGCCTAGCGATGCGGACCCAGCGCAAAATCGCACCGACCCGCACCGGACCCTATGCAATCTGCGGTGTGTGCCGGCGCGATCTATTCATGTAGACGCGAAATGACAGTGGTCAATTCGCCAAAAATCCGTCGACCAATGCCCTGCGCTCCACACTTCAACACCAATTGTGATGGCAAAATGCACATTTAATTTGCCAACTTGTATGCAAAATGCATTTATTTTCAGCTGTCACATTCCCCGGCAAGTGGCGTAAGAAAGAGGACAAAATTGCCAGCCAAACGGAAGACGCCCGATCGCATGAGCGAGCCACGCCTCGGCCAGAATACCCAGCGCCGCTACGAAATTGCCGAGGACGTTCTGCGCAGCAACATCGCCGACGGCATCCTGCCGCCCGGCCTGGTTCTGCTCGAAGGGCCGATCGCGGAAATCCTGCAGATCTCGCGGGCGCCGGTTCAGCGCGCACTCCTGCAATTGGAAAGCGATGGCCTCGTTCATCGCTTCAAGGGACGCGGTTATCTCGTTGGGCCGCCGGGCCGCGCGATCGAGCCCAACCGTACCGACATCAAGTCGCTCGGGCTCACCATCCCGCAACATGCCGACGAGGCGCTGCAAAGCCGCTCGTCGTGGGAGCGCATCTACACCGAGATCGAGAACGACGTCGCCGGCTGCGTCATCTTCGGCCAGTATCGCATCATCGAAAACGAGCTTGCCAACCACTTCAGCGTCAGCCGCACCGTGGTGCGCGACGTGCTGACGCGGCTGCGCGAGCGCGGGCTGGTGCGCAAAAACCAGAGTTCGCACTGGATCGCCGGTCCGCTGACGGCCCAGACCGTCAAGGACCATTTCATGTTGCGCCGTCTGCTCGAGCCGCAGGCGCTTGCCCTTGGCGCCAGCCATATCGACAGGGATCGGCTTGCCGCCTTGTTTAGCCGGCTTAGCGAACTCAACAGTTCGCAATCGGCGAACGCCTGGCAGGACCTCGAGGACATCCGTACACAGTTTACCGAGTGCTGTGTGCTGGCAATGCCGAACGAGCGCCTGCGCGAACTGATCCGCAACAACCTTTTGCCGGTGACGGCGACCGAGCGGCTGCTGCGGCAACTCGGCCTTCCCGGCGATCCGGCGGTGATCGCGGAAATCAGGCTGATCGTCGAACTGATGACACGCGGTGCGACCGCCGCGGCGGCAGCGATGCTGGAGAACCACATCGACGCCTCGATGAACCGGACGATTGCGCAGATGAAAATCGTCGCGATCATACCAGGCCCGAGCGTCACGGCCGCCTACCTGACGCGCGTCGTCGAATAGGCAGAGCCGCGCGGAACCATCGCCTCGCCGGCGCGCCGTAATGAGCGCGGCTGCCGATTTCCTGTCCCGAGGCCCACGCTCCATCTTGCCCTCCGTTTCCCCGGAACCGTCAGCGCAGCGCGGTGCGCAGCGCTTCCAGCCGGGCGTTTTCCTCAGCCCTGGCCGCCAGCGCCTCGTCCATCGTCACCTCGACGAACCGGGTCGGCGTATGCGGCTGCATCTGCCCGATCAGGTCCATGTCGGCTGATATCACCGTTCCGAGCATGAAGTAGCCGCCGCCGGAGACCGCATCACGATGCAGGATGATCGGCTCGGTTCCGCCGGGAACCTGGATGGAGCCATAGGGGTAGCAGCTGTCGACGATGTTGGATGGGTCGGAACCGGCGCCGAACGGCTGCTCGCGCTCGACGAAGGAAAGCTTGCGGCCGCCGCGGAAGCGGTAGCCCATGCGGTCGGCTTCCGGCGCCACCTTCCATTCGTCGGCAAAGAAACTCTGTTTCGCCTCGTCGGCGAGCCGATCCCAGTAGAGACCGGGCAGGACACGCAGCGCCACGGGTGCGGCCGGCAGACGCCGCAATTGCGCGCCGACCGAGCGCCCCTCGCCGGAACCGTTGCCGGCACCAACAGGCAGTTCGTCGCCAGACTGAAGCGGGCGGCCGTTGTAACCGCCAAGCGCGCCGATCGGGTAGGTCGAGCGGCTGCCGAGTGCCAGCGGCACATCGATACCGCCGGCAACGGCGATATAGATGCGGGCGCCGAACTTGAGGAAATCGAAGGTCAGGGTCTGGCCGGCGCGAACAGGAAAGGCCGTCCAACCGGATTGCTCCACCCCATCGACCTTTGCCGGCATGTCGGCTCCGGTCACCGCAACCAGCGCGTCTTCGGTAAATTCGAGCTTGGGGCCGAGGAACACCGCTTCGAGACCGGCCGCGCCCTCCTCGTTTCCGACGAGCAGATTGGCGGCACGCATCGCATAGCGATCCATCGCGCCCCCGAGCGGGATGCCGAGATGGAAGTAACCGGGACGGCCAAGGTCCTGGACGGTGGTCGCAAGACCGTGATGCAGCACCTTAATGGCCATTGATCATGCCCTCCAGCCGGGTGTTGTAGCCAGTGATGTCCTTCTGGAATTCGCGCAGATCGAAGCTGACCTCGCGAACCGGTGGGCTGAAACGCCCCTTGTCGACGTCCTCGACCGCCTGATCGTAGGCATCGCGATCGATCGGCTTGAACTTGACGATGTCGCCCGGCCGGAAGAACACCATGAAATCGCGGAGATAGCTGGTGGTCTGCGTCGGGTCGAAGATCGGCATCGGCGTGATGCCGAACATCTGGTAGCCGCCGGCACCGCGAACCGAATAGATGCAGCCGAAGCAGCCGCCATGGCCAACGGTCAGCCGCGGCGTGTCCGTGCGCGGGCGCAGATATTTCGGCACCTGGATCTGCCGTTGCCGCTCGACCATCTGGTACATGAACGGTAGTCCGGCAACGAAGCCGACCATCGACACGAACCAAGGCGATCCCGAATGGGCGGCGACGAAATCATCAACGTCGCCGTAACCGTTGATCCGTGTTGCATAATCGAGGTCGGTGCCCGACGGCTCCTGGTGGCGCTCGCGAAAGCGCATCAGCGTCTCGTGCGTCCAGGGGTCGTTGTAGAACACCGGGATTTCGACGATGCGGGTGCGAATGACGGGTTCTGCCCGTTCGGCTGCGCCCTCGATCGCCCGCACTTCCCTCAGCACATCATCCGGCTTGATCTGATCCGGGTCGAACTTGATCTGGAAGGATGCATTGGCCGGACAGATCTCGGTGATGCCCTTGATGCCGCTCTCCTTGACGCCGCTGGCCATGGAGAGGCTCTTGAAGAAGGCTTCCAACGACATCTCGTCGCTGCATTCGACGAACAGGTGCTCGTCGCCTCCGAACGTATATCGTGTCGGCATCACGCGACCTCCGCGGCACGGCCACCATCGGCGGCAAATTCAGTTTCCAGCCATGTCTCGAGAAAGCGGGTATGGAAGGCGCCGGCAGCGATCTGCGCGTCGGCAGCCAGTGCGCGATGCAACGGGATCGTCGTCGGCACGCCCTCGATCTTCAACTGCGCCAGCGCCTGCGAAAGCCGGGCGAGGCACGCCGTGCGGTCCTCGCCCCAGACGATCAGTTTGCCGAGCAATGAATCGTAGAACGGCGGAATGACGTAGCCTTCGTAGAGCATGGTGTCGAAACGGATGCCCTCACCCTCAGGCACTTCAAGTCTTTCGATCCGGCCCGGCGCCGGCATGAAACCGCGCCTCGGATCCTCGGCATTGATGCGGCATTCGATAGCATGGCCCTTGACGGCGATGCCGGCCTGGCGGACCGAGAGCGGTGCGCCGGCGGCGATGCGGAACATCTCTTCGACCAGATCGATGCCGGTGATTCCGTCACCGGGTGTTCCACCTGAATGCGGGTGTTGACCTCGATGAAGTAGAACTCGCGCGTCTCATCGTCGTAGAGGTATTCGACCGTTCCGGCCCCGCGGTAGCCGACGGAGCGCGCCAGCGCGACGGCGCTGTCGCAGAGCTTCTGCCTGACCTCGGGCGGAAGCAGGAAGGAGGGGGCCTCCTCCCAGACCTTCTGCCGGCGGCGCTGCAGCGAGCATTCGCGCTCATAGCAATGCACGACGTTCTGGCCGTCGCCGAGGATCTGGACCTCGACATGGCGTGCGCGGGTGATGACCTTTTCCAGATAGAGGCCGCCATCGCCGAAGGATGCCAACGCCTCGGCCGATGCCTGGGGAAACTGCGTGTCCAGCTCAGCCGCGTTGTTGACGATGCGGATGCCGCGGCCACCGCCGCCGGCGGCAGCCTTGATCATCACGGGGAAACCGGTGCGCTCCGTTACCTCAAGTGCGTCGGCAAGACTGGAGATCCGGCCGTCGCTGCCGGGAACCGTCGGCACGCCGGCCTTCTCGGCGACGGCGCGGGCAGCGACCTTGTCGCCCAGCAGGCGGATCGCATCGCCGGACGGGCCGATGAAGATGAGGCCGGCAGCAACCACGGCGTCGGCGAAATCGCCGTTTTCCGACAGGAAACCGTAACCGGGATGAACCGCATCGACATTGGCGCGCTTGGCCGCCGAGATCACGGCCGCAATGTCGAGATAGGACTTCTTTGGCGCCGGCGGTCCGATCTCGATCGCCTCGTCCGCGAGCTTGACCGCCAGCATGTCGGCGTCGGCAGCACTATAGACCTGGATAGTGCGGATACCGAGTGCCTTGGCGGCGCGGATGATGCGGACGGCGATTTCGCCGCGATTGGCAACGAGAACGGAGCGCAGCTTCATTGTTCGACCTCGGCGAGCACCTGGCCGGCCATGACAGGCTCTTCGTTGTCGACGAGAAAGCGGATGCTGCCGCCGGCCACACCGGCCTGGATCTCCTGAAAGGTCTTCATGACTTCGATCAGGCCGATCGCATCGCTGGAGGAAACGGCATCGCCATCGGTTTTGAACGGCGGGACATCCGGAGCAGACGAGCGATAGAAGGTTCCTGGAAGGGGCGATCGGATTTCGTGTTTGCTCATGGTTGCCTCCAATGAAAGAACTCAAGGGGTAAAACACCTTCATTTGGCGGCTTTTCCCTGGGTTCGGTTATATTTTGACCGGCATTGGCGCCGATCGGCAGAATCCTGCTCTCCGCCGGGCAGACCGCGTTTGGCTGTCCTTCGGTTTTTGAACCAGTCTCCAATTCGTGACCCTGATGCCTTCTCGGCTTCGGTCACAGCGTGGCGTTCGGCTCCCGGTTTCCCATTCTCCTTCAAGAGCGCAGCCCAGTCCTGCCGGGCTCGCTAGACTGTCATCAGGACAACCGGGATTTCATTGACGCGCCTTCCGTGGTGCTGGTGTCGCGCGGCTCGAAAGCGCGCTGGTCACGCAGGATCTGGAAGGCGATCGTCAAAAGCTTGCGCGCAATCGCAACCCGCGCCTTGTTGGTTCCTCTGATCTTCAGGTGCTCGTACTGGGCTCGCAGCTGTGCATCGCTGGTGATGGCTGGAGCAACTGCTTCGACGAAAGCCCAGCGCAGCCACTTGTTGCCCTGCTTGATGATCTTGCCATGAAAGGTCTTGCCGCCGCTCGAATAGGTCGACGGCACAAGCCCGGCATAGGCGGCCAGCTTTTTGGCATTGCGAAAGCGGGATATATCGTCAATCTCCGCGTCGATCAGCCGGGCGAAGAACTCACCGATGCCGGGGATTGTCTTCAAAAGCCTCACATTGGCGTTGGCTTTGGTCATCGCCCGGATCGTCGTATCAGACTGCTTGATCCGCACGTCGATGTCGCCGATGAACTCGAGGCCACGGTCGATCTGGATGCGGTCGATTTCCGAGACCTTGACCTGCGCCAACTGGATGCGGCCGGCCCTGCCGAACAGATCACCGAGCTTCTTCAGCTGCGCCGTCTGCTCCGGATAGCGATCGAAGACCGTGACGATCCGGTTCTTGGTCATCGTGCGCAGCCGCACGTAAAACATCCGCTCGCGCAACGCTATGCGCAGGTCTCTTGCGCGTTCGCCGGGTGCCCAGGCCTCCGGCACTAGGTCGGCTCGCAGCAGATGCGCCAGTACCGTCGCATCGATCTTGTCGGTCTTGATCTTCGCGTCGGCGATCGCCTTGACCTTCAACGGATGGGCGAGAACGACATCATCACAAATGTCGTCGAGCCAGTCGTACATCACCATCCAGTTGCGCGTCGCCTCGACCACGGCATGCGAGTTCTCGCGGTAGCGCTCGAGAAACCCACCGAGCGACTGGCGATCGTTCTTCACCCGGCCCGATCTGAGCGTCTTGCCACTGCTGTCCTGCACCACCAGATGGCTATAGGATTTGTGGTAGTCGACGCCGATATGGTAATCATAGGAGGCAGTCATGCTTCCAACTCCCTTGTTGAGATCTGCGAACCCCCAATAAGGTAAGCCGAAAGGCCGGAAGCGTGACTGTCCCTCGATCATTATCATCTCCATCTCAGTGGTCCGTTCTCTCAGCGGGCGCGGCCTCTTTCATGCCACCTCCGCTATGTTATCTGGTCTTGACCTGAGAGACGGGAGCGATGCGGATGCCCTCGGCACTCAGCGCCTCCCGCATGAGGCGCACGATATCGAGCGCGCCCAGCGTATCGGAATGAAAACAGATGGATTCGAACGGGACTTCGACGTCGGCGCCCGTGACCGTGCGCACGCGCCCCTCCCGACAGGCGCGAACGACCTTGCGGGCGATTGTCGCGGCGTCCGGCCGGCCGGCATCGCGGGTAAAGACGATCGAGCCGCTGTCGTCGTAGTCGCGATCGGCATAGAACTCGCGGATAACGGGCTGGCCGACTTCCTGTGCCGCTAGCTCCGTCGCCGATCCGGCCATGCAGAAGACAAAGGCGTTCGGCGCGACCGTGCGCATGTATTGCATGAAGATCTGCGACAGCTCGCGATTGACCGCCATCTCCATGTAGAGCGCGCCGTGCGGCTTCACATGTTGCAAGGGCGCGCCGTGGCGGCGGGCAAATTCTCGGATCGCGCCGACCTGATAGACGATGTCGTTGACGAGCTCACGGGGCGTGCCCGCAATCGTGCGCCGGCCGAACCCCTGCAGGTCACGATAGCCGGGATGGGCGCCGATGCCGACGCCATGTTCGGCGGCGAGCCGAACCGTCTCATCCATCAGATTGGGGTCACCACCATGGAAGCCGGCAGCGATATTGGCAGAGCTGATCAGCGACATCAGCGCCGCGTCGTCCGTATCGCCGATGCGCCAGCGGCCGAACGCTTCTCCCATGTCGCAATTGATGTCGACGACGTCGAGCAATGCCTCATCCCTCTCTTGCGGGTCGCTCTCCCTGGAGATTGCTCTACCGGCAACCCTGACCTCCAGGGAACGCTAGGGCGAAACAAAGCATTTGAAAAATTCTATTTTCACATGCAGATTATCTGAAATTCAGAATTCGCAGTTGCAAAAATCTCCCGTGAAAATTGACGTTTTTAGAGTGGCTTACGTTGAAATGCCTGATGGACGATCAGTAAACTGCTCAAAGTCTCGGCAGGCTTTCTGATTTTCTCACTCGCAATATCAAAAAATCAGATGGGAGATGCGCCATGTCGATCAGCCTTCGCCAGCTTCGCTACTTCGTGGCAACGGCTGAACTTGGCCAGATATCACAGGCGGCGGTCGATCTTTCGATCTCCCAGTCCGCCGTGACCACGGCGATCAAGGAGCTGGAGCGCATCGTCGGCGCCAACCTTTTTTTGCGCACGCCGAGTGGCATGGACCTGACGATGGCGGGGCGGGAGTTCCTTTCGCACGCCTACGAGATCCTGAAGAAGGTGGACGAGGCGACGCATCTGAGCGTCGTCAGCAGCGCCGTCGAGGGTACGCTGGCGATCGCCGCCACCTATACGGTCATCGGTTATTTCCTGCCGCAGCATATCGAGCGGCTGCGGCGCCTGTTTCCAAAACTTGAGCTACAGCTGTTCGAACTCAAGCGGGAATCGATCGAAGAGGGCCTGCTCACCAACCGCTACGACATGGCGGTGCTTCTGACCTCAAACATCCTCAACCCGGCGCTGACGACGGAAAAGCTGATGAGTTCGACGCGCCGGCTCTGGGTGCCGGCCCAGCATCCGCTGCTTCAACGCGACAGCGTCGGCTTTCGCGAGATCTCCGAGGAGCCCTACATCATGCTGACGGTCGACGAGGCGGCGCACTCATCGCTAAAATACTGGAGCACCTCGACCTATCAGCCGCGTGTCATCCTCCGGACCTCGTCGGTCGAGGCGGTGCGCTCGCTGGTCGCCAACGGCCAGGGTGTCGCCATTCTGTCGGACATGGTCCACCGCCCCTGGTCGCTCGAGGGCCGGCGCATCGAGACGATCACCGTGCGCGATCCGGTGCCTGCCATGGATGTCGGCCTTGCCTGGCGCCGCGGCACGGAGTTCACGCCGCCCATGCAGGCGCTGCGGTCCTATTTCGAGCAGACGTTTCATCTTCCGGGCGTGCGCGACGCGTCGTTCGCCACGCCCTGACACGGGTACGTCTTCGGCTAGCGATCAGGCGGGCATCGCAAGTTCCAGCGCCCGGTGATGCGCGGCCGTGGCGGCCCGCTTCACCAGATCGGCCAGACCCGGCTCAGCCATCAGGACCTCAAGCGCGGCAGCGGTGGTGCCGTTCGGGCTGGTGACCTGCTGGCGCAGCTCTGCCGGAGAAAAGGCGCTCGTCATCGCGAGAGCGGCGGCACCACTGACTGTCTGCTTTGCCAAAGCATGGGCGGTCTCCGCCGGCAGACCGACGGCGATGCCCGCGCCAGTCAGGCATTCGATGAAATGGAAGAGATAGGCCGGTCCCGAACCGGATATCGCCGTTGCCGCATCGACGAGCCTTTCCTCCGCCAGCCAATGCACGTTTCCCACGGCCGCCAGAAGGTCGGTCACGTACGCCAACTGAACGTCGCCGGTGTGGGTGTTGGCAAAAGCGGCAATTACTCCCAGTCCGATCGAAGCTGGCATATTCGGCATGGCGCGAACGATAGCACTGTCGCCGAGGGTAGCCTCGAAGTTCGAGATCGGCACACCGGCGGCAATGCTGACGAACGCAGCAGTTCCGCTGAACCGACGGTAAGCACCAAGCATTGTGCCGACGATCTGCGGCTTGACGGCGACAATGACGGCGCGCGGCAACAACGCCTGCGGCAAGTCGGCCGCATCGGCGTAGACAATGGCCCCCACTGCCACTGCGCGGCTACGCAGGGCTTCCGCCGGCTCGACCACGTGAACGCGGCCGGCGGGAATGCCGGCTCGCCCGACCCAACCTTCGAGCAGAGCAAAGCCCATGTTGCCGCAGCCGACAAGCACGATTTCGTCAGACTGATCCATCTCATCGCTTCCCTTCATTCGCCGTGGTCGCCCAAAACACCTCGGGCCTACTACCGTGCCAGCCGATCCCAGCAACCGTCTAGGCCGGCAGGCAGCCGGTGCTTCATGATGCGCTGGCTCGGCGTGCGCTCGAACTCGTCGATAACGGCGATGTAGCGGGGGTTCTGGTAGGGTGCGAGCCGATGGGCGAGCCATCCCGACAGGTCGATCGGATCGATTGCGCTGCCCGGCTTCGGCTTGACGAAGAGCTTGATGTCCTGCTCGCCGACATCGGCGGCGACGCCGATCATGGCGCAATCCTCCACGGCCGGATAGGCGGCGGCAACATGCTCTACCTCCCAGGCGGAAACGTTCTCGCCTTTGCACCGGACGCTATCGGTCAGCCGGCCATGGAACCAGAGATTGCCGTCGGCATCGAAGGAGCCGGAATCGCCGGTGTGAAGCGCGCCGTTGCGAAGAGCCTTTTCCGTCGCCTCCGGATTGCACAGGTACCCCTTGAACAGCGCGCCCGCGAGCGAGGTGCGCACCACGATCTCGCCCTTGTCGCCCGCCGGCACCGGCTCGCCTTTTTCATCGAGGATATCGACCGAGAACCAGGGCATCGGCTGTCCGACGGCGCCGACAACACCGGTGGCGTTACAGGTGGTGATGCTGGAGGCTTCGGTCATGCCGTAGCACTCGCGCATCTCGACGCCGAAGCGCTGCTTGAACAGTGGCCAGACCTCCTTCGGGCAGCCGCCGCCCCAGGCGACGCGCACCGGATGCTCGCAGTCGCGTTCGCTTTCCGGCTGCTTCAGCAGGATCTGCAGGATGCCGCCGAGATAGTGGATATGGGTGGCGCCATAGCTGCGCACCTGATCCCAGAAGCGGCTGGCGCTGAACTTGTCGACCATGGCAAGCGAAAGATCCTCGATGATCGGCAGCACGATCAGCTGCGCGCCACCGATATGGTAGAGCGGCTCCCAGACGAAGAAGACATCGCCGGGGCCGGCCACGGAAAGCGTGCGCACCGCCTCGCCGGCGAGCCGGATCATGCCGTGGGTCACCAACACGCCCTTCGGCCTCCCGGTGGTGCCGGAGGTGTACATGATCGCAAACAGGTCGTCGGCCGCCGGCGGCTCCTCGTTGAAGGCGGCCCCCGAAGCGAGAATCGTCTCAAGCGACGCCGCGCCGACATGCTCTCCGGCGAGAATAAGCCCAGTCGCAGGTAGAGCAGCACCGCTTTCGGCGATGGTTTCAGCAAGCTCGGCGTCGCAGATGACGGCGCCCGGCTCGCAATGCTCCAGGATATAGCGCAGGCCCTCGCCGCGCAGCTGGGCGTTGACCGGCACCCAGACAACGCCGGCCTTGGCAAGGCCGAAGAGGACGGCAAGCGACAGGCGCGAATTACGCATCATAACCGCGGCGCGATCACCGGATTTCAGGCCGCGCTGGCGCAGCTCGGCGGCAAGTGCTGCCGACATCGCATTAAGGGCGGCAAAGGTGATCGGCTCGCCGTTGAAACGGGCGAAAACCTGTTCCGGTTTGCGGGCAGCCTTGGTCGTGAAGCTTCCGAGGAAGCCTTCGAGAGATACGGTCATGGGAGGATCTCGGATATGGTGTCAGGTGGAGCGGCGGAGTTTTTCCGCCGCCAGGAGAAGTGTTGTCACGACGATGAAGACGACGACCGAAACCGCCGCGAGCGTCGGGTTGAGCTGAAGGATCATGTCGTCCCACATCTGCTTCGGCAGGGTCGTCTTGACGCCGCCGCTGACGAAGATCGCCACGGTCAGCTCGTCGAACGAGGTGATGAAGGCAAACAGGAACGCCGCGGTCAGGCCGCTCTTGATCAGCGGCACCGTGACGAAGCGTAAGGCTTGAACCCGGTTTGCCCCGAGCGTCGCGGCCGCCTGGTCGAGCCGCCAGTCATAGCTCTTCAGAACAGCGGCGATGGCGACGAAGGCAAAGGGCAGCGCCAGCACCGTGTGGCCGATCACCAGACCGACGTCGGTGGCGACCAGTCCCATCTGGGCGAAGAGATAGAACAGGCCGACGGCGATGACGATGCGCGGCACGATCATCGGCGCCAGGAAGAAGGCGAAGATGATGCCCCGCCAACGCGAACGCGAACGGGCAAGCGCAAGTGCTGCAAACCCACCGATCACCGTTGCAACGATGGCCGTCGCGAAGGCGACGCCGAACGAGCGGATCGTTGCAGCAACCCAGAGGTCGGAGGTGAAGTAGGTTCTGAACCACTCCAGGCCGTAGCCCGGCGGCGGAAACTCGAGGAACTGCGAGCTTGTAAAGGCGATCGGCAGGACAACAAGCGTCGGCAGCATCAGGAAGGCGAACATCAACAGGCTGTAGATGCCGAGTATGCGGCTTGAAACCGCCGCTCCCAGCAGCCGGTGACTGCCAGCCGCGATGGCGCTGCTGACATTTGCGACCCGATCGAGGATCGCCAGACCAAAGCCACGCAGGAAACCCGTTTTTCCGGCCTTGCCATCGGACGGTTCGCCCGAGAGGCTCGAAAGGCCGAACACCCGGTCGTAGAGCCAGCACGTCACCAGTGCCGCCACCAGCATCATGGCGGCGAGAGCGCCGGCGAAGGCCCAATTGAGGATTTCCTGGACCTGCACGATGATCAGCTGCGCCAGCATCGTCTGCTGACGGCCGCCAAGCAGGGCCGGAACGATGAAGAAGCCGAGCGAGGAGATGAAGGTCAGCAGGCCGGCAGCCGCAGCGCCCGGAAGCGAAAGCGGGAAATAGACGAGCCAGAAACCTTTCGCGGGCGTCGCACCCAGCGTTCCCGATGCCTGCGTCAGCCGGCGATCGATGCCGGTCATCACGGGCAGCATGGTCAGAATGGCAAGCGGAACCATGGCATGGACCATGCCGATCATCACGCCGAGTTCATTGTGTAAGAGCTCGAGCGGCTGGCTGAGCAGACCCGACCCAAGGCCGATCTGGTTGATGACGCCGGTGCGGCCCAACACGATGACCCAGGCAAAACTCTTGACGAGGTAACTCGTCCAGAATGGCACCATAACGAGCAAGATCATCGTCCCGCGCGTCCGGTCCGGCAGCCGCGACAGCCAGTAGGCCAGGGGATAGCCGAGCAGCAGGGAGAAGAGCGTCGTCAGCCCTGCGATCCGAAACGTGATGAGGAGGACGCGGAAATAGACGTCCGTCTCGAAGATCCGCGCATAATGGCTTGCAGTCATCGCGCCGGTGTCTGCGTCCTCGAGACTGAGGCCCATGAGCCTTGCGACGGGGACGAGGAAGAAAATCAGCAGAAAGGCGATGCCGGGTACTGCCAGCCAAAGCGGACCGAAGCGGAAGCGGTTGGGACGCGCGGCGCGCACTGAGGTCATGGCCGTGGCGTTCATGGCGTCACCAAAACGGCCGCTTCGGGCGCCCAGCTCAGGGTGATGGTTTCGCCGATGCTTGGCAACGGCTTGCCGGGAAGGACACGAACCGTGACCAGCTGTTCGGCCGAGATGTCGACGAGCAGGCGGGTTTCCGATCCGGCATAGACGACCTCGGCCACGCGGCCGCTGATTTCGTTTGCGCCGGTCGAGCCGAGTTCGAGATGCTCGGGCCGCACGACAAGCGCCATTTCGGCATTGTTGGAAAGGCTGGCGCCATCGATCCGATAGCGGCCGCTCGCGGTCGAAAGATGCGCGGCACCGCCCGAGCCGAGCTCGACGCGACCGCGGAAGATGTTGGAGATGCCGATGAAATCGGCGGCAAAGGCGGTACGTGGCCGCGCATAGATTTCCTGCGGCGGACCGATCTGCTCGACCATGGCGTGGTTCATCAGGCAGATGCGGTCGGAAAGCGCCAGCGCCTCCTCCTGGTCATGCGTCACATAGATGATCGTGGCGCCGGTTTGCCGGTGCAGCCGCTTGATCTCGAACTGCATATGTTCGCGAAGCTTCTTGTCGAGGGCTCCGAGCGGCTCGTCCATCAGGATGATCGACGGCTGGTAGACGAAGCAGCGGGCAAGCGCCACGCGCTGCTGCTGCCCGCCCGATAGCTCGCGCGGGAACCGCCCGGCCAGATGGCCGAGCTGAACCATGTCCAGGGCTCCGTTGACCTGCCTGTCGATCTCGGCACTGCTCTTGCCCCGCATCTTCAGGGGGAAACCGACGTTCTCGGCGACCGTCAGATGCGGAAACAGGGCGTAGTGCTGGAAGACCAGGCCGATGTCGCGCTTGTGCACCGGCGTGTCCGTCTCGTTGCTGCCATCGATGAACAGGCGGCCCTCAGTCGGCAGGACCAGCCCGCTGATCATCTGCAGCAAGGTGGTCTTGCCGGAGCCCGAAGGCCCGAGAAGCGTCAGGAACTCGCCGGTCTGGACCGCGACGTGAGTGGGCTTGAGAGCAACGGTGGCTCCGTAGCTTTTGGCCAATCCATCGACGAGAAGTTTTGGCCGAGTGGCTTGTTCGGGCTTCGCGAGCATCAGATTTCCCCTTAACCCAGGATCCAGGCGTTGAAGCGCTCGGTCATTTCGGAGCGGTTGGCGCTCCACCAGTCTTCGCGCGCGATGGTCATGACCTTCAGATTGGCCTCGGAGGTCGGAAGGGTCGCTGCGCGTTCTGCCGGGATATGCTCATAGGCCTTCAGGTTCGTCGGGCCGTAAGCGAGGAATTCGGTAAAGAGCGCCTGCTGTTTCGGGTCGGCGCAGAACCGGACGAACTGCCGTGCGATATCGGCACGCGGCGAGCCCTTGGGAATGCCCCATCCCTCGATCGAATAAAGCCCCTGGTTCCAGCCGATCTTGACCGGCGCGCCGCCGTCGATGACCGCCTGTGCCCGGGCGTTCCAGAGCGCGATGAGGTCGACTTCGCCGCTCTGGATCAGCTGGCTCGACTGCGCACCGCCGGTCCACCAGACATCGACATGCGGCTTGATCTTTTCGAGGCTGGCATAGGCGCGCTCGATGTCGAGCGGGTAGAGTTCGGCGAGCGGAACGCCATCGGCAAGCAGCGCCTGCTCCAGCGTATCGATCGGGTTCTTGCGCAGGGCGCGCCGGCCCGGGAATTTCTCGACATTCCAGAAATCTGCCCAGGAACTCGGGCCATTGGCAGCATCGAAACGGTCGGTGCGGTAGGCCATGATGGTGGAATAGACATCAACGCCAAGCCACAGCTCGGTGAGCGCGTCGGGCATCAGCCCGGGCACGTCGGCTGCCGGCAGGTTGATCGGCTCGAGCAGGTCGCGCTTCTCAAGGATGTCGCGGGCAGAAAGCGTCAGCGTGCAGACGTCCCAGCTATAGGACTGCGTCTCGACCATCGCGCGGAACTGCGCGGTCGGTTCGGCATCGCGCGCAACATTGATAACCTTGATGCCGGTCGCCTGTTCGAACGGGTCGTAGAATGCCTTGCGGTAGCCGGGGCTATAAGGACCGCCGGGATCGGCGACGGTCAGCGCTTCGGCGGCAAAGGCCGATCGCGTAAAGACGGCAGGCGCGGCCAGGGCGACGCCCAGGCCTCCGCCGATTTTCAACAGGCTGCGGCGATCAATCAGTATGCGTTTGTCGTTGGTCATTGTTCTACCCTCTTGTTTTGGATTGCGCGCCGCCTCCCATAAGCGGCCTGGCCTTTGTCAGGCCTTGCTTGCCGCACGCCGTGCGAGAAACTGTTCCATCATCCGCGCCGGTTCGCCGGAGGCGTAGGCTTCGCGCTGGATGCGAGCACCGGCTTCGAGGCAGTCGCGGAAACCAGCCTCTGTCATCTCCCTGAAGCGCTGCTTGTCAAGCCGCATGGCGACTGGCGGCTTGGCGGCGAGTTCATGCGCGAGCGACAGGGCTTCTTCCATGACGCGTTCCTGCGGAACGATGCGGTTGATGATGCCGATGGCCTGGCATTCGTCCGATTCCATCAGACGGCCGCTGAGCGTCAGGTCGATGGTGCGGGAAAGACCGATCATCTCGCGCATCATCCAGGGGCCAGTGGTGCTGGCGATACCGGAGTTGATTTCCGGCTGCCCCATGCGCACGCCCGGATGCGCGACGCGGAAATCGCAGAGAAGCGCCACCTGAAACGCCGAGCCGGCGGCGACGCCGTTGAGAGCGGCGATGAGCGGCTTCGACAGCGAGCGCATCGCATCATAGAGCCGCTCCCATTCGCCCACCCATTCCTGGCCGCGGGTGCCGTCGAACGTGCGGGTCTCGTTCAGATCCTGGCCGGCACTGAACGCACGGTCCCCGGCACCGGTGAGGATAATGGCGCGAACCGTCTCGTCCTCTTCGAAAGCCTTGAAGGCGGCAACCAGTTGCTGGCGCATCGGGCTGTGCCAGGCATTGAGGATTTCGGGGCGGTTCAGCGTGATGACGCCGACCTCGCCACGCCGTTCAGTCAGGATGAAGCGATCCATGATATTCTCCGTTGCAATTAAACAACTATTGCAATGCGATAATTGTTATGTCATAGTGTGATTATGTTTATTTTAGCTGTCAAGCACCTTTTCCGATGCTTGGCGATTCTGTTATCGATATGTGGGAAACCGCAGGGACCGGGGATACATGGCACGCAAGGCGAGCAAGGCTGCGACAGACGAAAACGAAACGTCGGGAGAAGACCGCGATCCCTTGCTGGTGCAGTCGGTTGAGAAGGCCTTCAGGGTTCTCAGAGCCTTCGACGGTCGCCGCCCGAACCTCAGCCTGTCACAGATCGCCGAGGAAACCGGGCTCGACATGAGTGCCGCCCAGCGCTTCACGCACACGCTCGCCAAGCTCGGCTATCTCGGCAAGAACCCCGACACCAAGCGCTTTGAGCTGACGGTGAAGGCGCTCGATTTCGGCTACCACTACACGCGCGCCAGCGGCTTCGTCGAACGCGGCATGCCCTATCTCCTGCACTTAAGCAAAGCGACCGAGGAAACGGTCAACCTGACCGTGCTCGACGACACCGACATCGTGTTCGTGTCGCGCTTCATGAGCCGCCACGTCCTCAACAACGACGTCATCACCGGCACGCGGCTGCCGGCCTATTGCACCGCGCCGGGCATCGCCATCCTCTCGGGCCTGCCGGAGGAGACAGCGCATGCAATCCTGGAAAAGTCGGATCTCTACCCGTTCACGCCTCACACGACATGGGACATCGACGCGCTGAAGGCAAAGCTGAAGCAATCCGCGACCAAAGGCTACGCCACGGCGTTCGAGGAATATTTCCACGGCGACCTGTCGATCGCAGCACCCGTGCTGGATGCCAACGGCATACCTTACGGCGCAATCAACATCGCGGTATCCCGCAGCCGCTACACACCCGAAGAAACAGAGGAGCGGTTTGCCCCGCTGGTGACCGCCGCGGCGCGTTCGATCTCGCTCATCGGCGGCGCCCGAAGATAACCAATCGAGAGGGTTAATTGGCCTGCCTGACGTGATGCCCGCAGCCTCATACAGGACGATATCCCGAACCGGCGAGCACCGGGTCCGGCATCGTTCGGCTCTGGATAGAGCAGATAACCGCCCTACTGCATGTTTCCTTAAATCCTATTCGATTTAAGGATAAAAACATGCAGCAATTCAAAGTGCTACAGCGGCCTTTGCGCGTCTAATAAGACGCGCGGCGCTGTAGCGCTCCGCGCCTTCCCTAAGCGGTAAAGGCTTGCCGTCTCATCGCCTCATCTGCTTCGGCCAGCAGGGCGCGAGCAGCACGGGAAAACGTCGGTATCTCATCGAAAGAGCTGGCGGAAAGCACCGCGAGCCAACGCCGGCGATAGACAAGCGCAGGCAGGACCTGAGGTGCGAACATCCCCGCCTTTTGCACTTTCGCAACTAGACAGAGCTGGAGCGCCGCTTCACATTCCCTGCCTATACTGGGGTCAGTCGACACGCCCCACTGAGGCGGACACTGATTGGGGTATTGCGCATGTTTTTGAATGGTGGCGAACTGGACGAGATCATCGCGTTTCGGCGCGAACTTCACCGCATGCCGGAACTATCAGGCGAAGAGGTCGAGACGGCCAGGATGGTCGCACAGGCTCTGCGGTCGAGCGAACCGGACGCGATCATCACTGATCTCGGCGGGCATGGGGTGGCGGCCGTTTATCAGGGAGCGGCCGACGGTCCGACCGTGATGGTCCGCTCCGAACTCGATGCCTTGCCGATCGAGGAACTCTCCACCCTGCCCCACCGGTCGGGGATCAACGGCAAGGGACATCTCTGCGGCCATGATGGCCACACGGCAATCCTGATGGCACTCGCCAAAGGGCTTTCCCAGAAAAGACCGGCACGCGGGCGGGCGATCCTGCTTTTCCAACCGGCCGAAGAGAATGGTGCCGGCGCCGCCGCCGTATTGGCGGACCCGAAATTCGAGGCACTGAAACCGGACTTCGTGTTTTCGCTGCATAACTTTCCCGGCCTGCCATTGGGTCACGTCGCGCTTGCGCAGGGGCCGGTCAATTGCGCCTCGCGCGGCATGAAGATCGTGCTTTCCGGCAAGACCGCGCACGCGTCCTGCCCGGAGGATGGCATCGCCCCGACTTTCGCCATGGCCCATCTCCTGGGCGAACTGACCGGGCTTGGTGCCGGTGGTGCGCTCAATGCCGACTTCACCCTGGTGACGGTGACCCATGCGCGCCTTGGCGAGCCCGCCTTCGGCATCAGCCCCGGCCATGCCGAGATCTGGGCGACATTGCGCACGTTGACGGACGAGAGGATGGGCGACCTAGTGCAGCGCGCCGAAGCTCTGGTTCACAAACATTCGACAGCCGGCAAGCTCACCTCGTCGATCAGCTACGAGGACATCTTCCATCAATGCAGCAACGCACCGACGGCCGTCAACGAATTGCGCCGCGCTCTTAAGGAGGAACAGATTAGCCACGACATTGGCCCAACCGCGCTGCCGATGAAGGCGTCGGAAGACTTCGGCCTTTTCGGCCGTGTCGCACCCTCGGCGATGTTCTTCCTGGGGGCAGGCGAGAACCACCCTCGCCTGCACAATCCGGACTATGACTTTCCTGATGCATTGATCGAAGTGGGTGCGCGCGCCTTCATGCGAACGATCCGCAACCTGCTCGGCTGATCGCCGGCAGGGAGCGAGCGGGGCGGATCCCAGCTTCCGCCACGGTCCGTGTCGGTTAGAGGTTCCGCGGGTGCGCCAAATCAGAACTGTGGCCCGGATCGCTTGCAGGTTCACCATCCCGGACAAGCGAGTTGCGCGCGTGCACTTTGTGCTGCCCCATCGTCGCCTGTCGCAACCTTGTGTGGCGATCAACCGCTGGCGCCTGCGCTGGCCCATAAAGCCTCGGCGACCCGAAACATCATGGTCAAGACCGTTTGCCGACCGCCGTTTGGGCGGCCGGCTACAATATGCCCCAGCCGCGGTAGCGCCCCCTGCCCGTCATTTCCTTGGCGCCGAGTTCGCGGACCAGATTAAGCGCACCCCGTTGGGTGACGCCGACATGGCGCGCCACCAGTCCTGCGGAAACGATTGGTCGAGACAGCAGAAGCTCGATCAGGCTTGGCAGGCTGCTGTTTGAGCGACGGTCGCGCACGCGCATTTCCATCTGCGTCTTGGCGAGAAACAGTCGATCCAACTCCTTGAGGCCAAGTTCGCCAGTGAGAACCAGAGCCTCCAGAAACGCCCTCAGCCGAACCTCCTGGTCCCTTGCTCGGCGCCGTTCATGGCGGATTGTCTTCAGGCCGGTATGGAAGCTGATGAGGTGCGACGTCACCTTGCCGCGCATGCGCAGGTAGGCACCAACCAGCAATCCTCCCAGCCAATGTTGCCTGCGAAGCGGCTCGATCTGCTCCCAGGCGTCGAAGAGGATCGCAGCGCCGAGGCAGGCCGGCAGTCGGTCCGCCGCCGGGATTAAGGATCGCCACGCATCGAGTCGCGCGCCCTCGTCCCATTCGTCATCGAAAAGCAGCCCCAACTGTCCCTTGGGTTCTGAGGCAGACGGACGCTCCCCCCCAAATCCGCTGTCACCGAGTTCACCCACCTGCTCATCGAGCAAGCGTTGCGATCGCGCGATCGCTGCGTCGATCTCCGCGAACTCGAGGGAAAGTGGATTGTCGTCGTCATCGCCGTCAACGATGACCCCATCATCGTCCGCTACCCCGGGCGAACCACCTCGGTCCATCTCGATCGAGGGTGTATCGCCGCCGACCTGCTCGCCGCGCAGGACCGCGAGGCCCGCAGTCGACAGCGCCCAATCCGGTTCGGACAACCAGATCCTCCGGCGCGCGCGCAAGACTGCATGCGCGATCGTCAATTCATGCGTCGGCGCACGGGCATCCATATGCGCATCATGAAGCACCAGATCCTCGACATGCACAAGCTCGCCGGCAACCCAGAGGGCACCGGCCGCATCGAAGAACTGACCACGCTCGCGGAAGCCCTCGGCAACCGGATGACGACCGGCGCGCTCATCCAGCCGCGCGAGGCGATCTTCGGCCTCGATCGTCGCGGAAAACAGCGTCTGCAGAACTAATTCCGGAATATCGTATCGCATTACAATCACACGCTATTTCTGGCAAACGGAAGGAAAACAGCCGGTTTTCTTCCGACACATATGACATGCCGTTTTAGCGGATACCGCGTTGATTGTCGTCGAGTTTCTGCATCGATCATGCGGAAGGCTAGATTGGCCTTCCCGGCGCTTCAATTAAGCGCAAACTGGGCTCGAATCGACGAATTCGACCATTCCATTGTACGCTCTTGGGCGCCATTCGCAACGCATGAAGGCCTGCATCATCATCATAGCAACATTTCCTTGCCAATCGGATAACGGCTCGAAAGACGGTCGCGAAGGGATTTTCGCCATCTAAGTCGGCGGGTTGCGCACGACAGGATTGCGAATGAACAACGCGTTCTGGAAGAAGTCATAAACCTGTTGTGGACCGCAGGTCGCAATTCACGCCGAGGGCCGTTTGTTGACAGCTGTCAACTGTCATCGATGTTGCGACCGGATCCCAGCTTTTGCGATACCGTTGCCCCCCATCCTCCATGCCGACCGCTTACCATGACCATGTATCGAGAACGATGACCGGCATGATGCCGCCACGTCTGCCGATCCGAAAATCGGCGGCAAGCGGGAGACTTCAGTCTCCGATGGGTATTAAGCGCCTACCCTGCCCGAAAGCGGGCGTCCCCAAAGCTCCGAGGGCAGATGGTGATGACTGCGCCTGGGTAGAGTCGGTGGCCCTGCAATCGGCAACAAGCGGACATCCGCTCAGGCATTGTCGCCCACCGGCCAGCCGTCTCCGAGCGAAAACGTCCGCGGAAGCGACCACACGGAAGCCCAATCTGCCTGGATACGCCGCGAAGACCAATTCGCGTCGGCGGTGTCACGGGCGTGTTGCCGCCCCATCGGCTTGCATTCGCTCGCGCTCTCGAAAGGCTGGAGCGAGGCGCTTTCGGGTGTGGCGCTGTGTCTCCAAGCGAGTTGACAGCTGTCAACGTTAGTCCCTAGCGTAGCAAAACTCTGATGCGAGCTCCAATCTGGAGAGGCACAAAAACCGGAGCGCAACGACTGGTCAGCTCTGCCAAGATTAAAGGGAGCAGCCCGCACATCGCCAACTTCGCAGGATTGTATTTCACTGCGGGCGCGCGACAGCGTTGGAGGCTTCATGCAATAGCTCGCGCGACGATGCTCGTCGGGCGTTCCGGCTCGGATACTGTCGAACTCGATCCGAATTGGGACGCGGTCCTAGTCTGTGAAGCCGGAGGGCTCAGACATCATGCATCCCGTGCAGTTGGGCATCGTGTGACTGCCAGAAAGCTCCGGGCGCATCGCAGGCACATTGAGGGCAAGACACCGAACCAACTGGCTGATCAGTACCCTCGGTTAGAGGCTGTGTGTAGAAGCCTATGACGAGTGCTTCATCATGCGCCGTGCTGGTATTCCCTGTTCAACGCGTCCGGACGTGATGGCGTTGACAGCTGTCAACTCACCGCAAGATCGCTGCTGTCGCGCATCCCTATGCACCGGATAGGACCGCTCAAAGCTTGGCAAATGCAATATCATTCTACTCCTTGCAAACTCCAGCCTGGTTTCATTCCGGAAGATGCACGCACGCCCATCGCCGAATTTTGGTAGCTGGATGAGATTTAAGACGCAATGTCTCTTCGTTTGTCGCCCTGAGCAGAAGAGGTCGGTGGGGGAAATTATTGGCAGTTTGGCTTCCCCTACAGACTTGTTGCTCCTCATAAACAACGGCCTATCCAAGACCCGGCCGCGCGGGGATTGTCAAAGCTATCAGCAGCCGCCGCCCTGATTAGGGTCAGGGTGGCGAAATGCATTTGATCTCGTCTCTTGCGACCGGGCACCCATCCATCAGCCTTGCCATATCTCATCGGTATGGATTGCTGAAGGATGCGCACAACTAAACGCAGTTGACAGCTGTCAACATCCGTCGAAACAATCGAGTTACCTAATTCAGCTGGCTAACGGCACATTTCCGGAATTTGCCCGCAACAGCGCCATGACCATCGGCCCAACCGCAAATTCCTGTCGCATAGATCGCCGCGTCAGGTCCCGCAGGTAACCACCAGCAGACGTGATATGCGGCGAGCGCTGTAGAATACACGCAAGAACGGTCGCGGCTACTTCTGGGCCGAGTACCCGGCAGGCTTCATCATGCGCCCCCTGACTGACATTGAGCATGGAGCGGACCACAACTGCGGCCATCATCAGATCCCGCCAGGACTGGACCCTGCCGCCAGGACCATAGTCGGCGATATCGGGGCAAGCTTTCAGCACGGTTGATAGCGGGAAAGCTTGGGTGGAGCGACACATCTCAACACGCGCCCGCTCCCGCGGTTCTGTTTGAGATGCGGCATCTGTCCCAATTGCCTCGTGGTGGCTTTCTTGCACAAGGGCGACAGTCTTGGTTCGGGCCGAACACGAAAAGGTCACAGCTTCGTTTCTAAAGCCCGGTTCAGATTCAGTAGAAGAGTCTGGATGTGAACTCTGTATGTGGCAGCCATTTTGGCTATCATTGGCGCCCGATTTTTCAAGATTTAACAGTTTTTCCAATTGGTTGAGTACTTCCACGCGCAAGGCGTCGAGCTGCACGAGCACAGGCTCGATTTCAGCAAGGCCAGGCTTCCGCGGAAGGGTATCGACGGCGAGCAGATAACGGCTTTGAAGGTCGTTCCAGTTGGAGGTCTGGTCGGTTTCGCGCAGCACGTCTATGAGCTTGCTGAGATCGCGACGGCAAAGGCTGAGACGCTCGCGGGCAAGCTGCGCCTTCTGTCGAGCCAGAGCGACTGAGGCTGCGGCCGTTTGCAGTTCATGGGCGCGTGCAAGCAACGGCGACAGATCGAAGCCGAAGGCATCGCCGATCGTGCCCTTGGTATCTCTACGAGCGTAACGTTTGCCATTGGGGCTATCCTTGCGAAGGATAAGGCCGACTTCCACCAATGTCGCCAGATGGCGACGCAGCGTCGTGCCAGCCATGCCATGGGTGCGCAGGGCCAGCTGGTTGTTTGATGGGAACACAACCAAACCTTTGCCGGAGGTCAGCTCGACCTTCGGATAGAAGCTGAGCAGCGCATTGAGCACGGCCAAGGCACGATCGGACACGCCGACGACAGCCTTAGCTTCGCAGACGGTACGAAACAGTTTCCATTTATCGATTGGCTGCTGCGAATCGATTTCGCTCGCGGTGACTTGGCTTGCGAACATGCCAAGCGTCATCGCGCGCCGCCCAAAGGGCGTCGTCACATTTCCACGCTCCATCTCTCTTCACCTTTTCAAAGGCAAAAGAAGTCCGTTCGCCGAAACGACGCTAAAAACGCTTGACAGTGATTCGCGGAAATGGGATTCTCTAGTTGCTACACGAGAGAAGGGTTTCCGCTGCGCTAGTCGTTCGGAAGCCTTTTTCTTTTGCTCTGTTAGTCTCCTGTTTCCTCTTGATATTCGAGGTACAGAGATTTGAGCCTCTGCCTCACGAAATCTGCAAACCCCGGCGCAGCCTTCTTGTTGAAGGAAAGCGTTGTTTCGCTGTTTGTTTCTCGGATGCGCACAGGGCGCGTATCATCTGGCGCCACCCAAGCGGTTGGCTGGCTCCTGGCCTTGACGGTGCTCAGGAAGGAAACCAGCGCCTCAAACCGCTGATCGCTCTCCTTTGCTAGAAATTCAGGGCGTCCTACGAACGCGTTGGCTTTGGCGAGCTTGTCGTCGTCTTCAACGAGATCTGCAAGTTCAGCCCAGCGCCGTCGTCCAATGGACGGTGCGGCACCGATTGCTTCGATCGCATTGACAGGTAGGCGGCGCACGATCGTAATCATCTTCGACAGAGCCGCCTTGTCGACGCCAAGCGACGACATGATAACGTCGCGCGAGAATTCGCGGTCTTCGAGACGGGTGGCAAACAGCGACCGCTCGATGAAGGACAAGTCCGTACGAGCGTTGTTTTCCTGCCCTTGCGAGATCACCAACTGTTCGTCGCTGAGGTCGCGAACGACAGCTCTGACCTTGCTGCCAAGCTCACGCGTGGCGGCAAGACGACGATGGCCATAAGCCACCTGGTAACGCCCGTCCTCGTTGGGGTGCGGGCGCACGAGGATCGGCACCTGTTGTCCGTGATCCCGGATCTGCTGAAGGAGGGACCGTTCGACATCAGCCGCGACGCCAAGTCGGTCGACGATGAAGGAAGCGTCAACCAGAGCCGGGTCGAGCTCAATGACCGCCAGGCCTTCTGCGAGCTGGCGTTCGAGCTCTTGCGCTCGCTCCACCTTCTGCGTGATGTTCGACAGAGACCGGGTGATGCCGCCGATCGGGCCGGGTGGTCGCTGGCCGGGATTGAGGCCAACGATCGGCCGTCCGGCAAGCGGACGGTCATCCTCGCCGCCTGCGGCATGGCTGTCTGAAACACCGATCAGGTTCTTGCGGGCCATGGATTACTTCCTTCCCCATACCTTGCGCAGGAGATCCTCGATCTCGCTATTGACGAGCGTTAGGGAATCCATCGCGCGGTCATAGGTGCCGCGGACAAACTGCGAGCGTTCCACCTCATAGAGCGTTTGCTTGGTCACGCCGGCGTCGGAAACGGCCGTTGATTTGACCATGGCATTGTGGAGCATGCGGTTGCCGAAGATTGACCGCATGAACCCGGTCATCTGGCTTTGCGGTCCGTCGTTCGGCTCAAACCGGGTGACGAGGTAGCGCATCCAGTCGTAGCTGGTCCGACCGCCGGCATTCTCGACGACACGCATCAATTCGCTGGTCATCGAGAGAAACTGGGACATGGACATGACATCGAGCATCTGCGGGTGCACGGTGATCAGCACCGATGTCGCCGCGCACAGCGCCGACATGGTGAGAAAGCCGAGTTGCGGCGGGCAGTCGATGATGACGATGTCGTAAAAGCTCTCGATATTGGCGAGCACGTCGCCGATACGCGCGAAAAACATGGTTTCCGCCGAGCCACTGGTCATGGCCTTCGGCGTTTCGTGCTCGAATTCCATCAGTTCGAGGTTGCCGGGGATCAGATGCAGATTGGGCAGATGGGTGGAACGGACGATCTCAGCGATCGGGCGAGGGTTCTCGTAGCGAATGGCGCCATAGATCGTTTCCGCCTCGCCAACGTCCAGTTCTGGTTGGTGACCGAACAGGGCCGAAAGCGATGCCTGCGGATCGAGATCGATCGCCAGCGTCCGATAGCCTCGGAGAGCGAGGTATTGGGCAAGGTGCGCCGAGGTGGTCGTCTTCGCAGATCCGCCCTTAAAGTTCATGACCGAGATGACCTGCAATCTCTCGTCGCCGCGGCGATGCGGGATGTATTTTCCCGACTTGCCACCTTCGTCGAGAACACGGCGAATGCGCTCGATGTCCGAGATCGCATACATGCGGCGTCCGTTCGGCAACGGGTCGGGGCCATGGCCCTCCGAGGCGATCTGGCGCAAGTAACCTTCGGCGATCCCGATGAAGGCGGCTGCCTCGGCGGGACTGAAAAGTCGCAACGTCTTTTGCGCCTGCGGCGGGAAGATTTTCTTCTGATGCTGCTGGAGTTGATGCGCAAGTTCCAGGGCATCGGCAGCCAGGAGCGTTGGTAAATGCTCCTGTACATCGAGGCCGTGGATTTTCTGCTGCAACATCGCGTTCTCCAAAAACTGCGCAAAAATTGTCATATCGGGGCAATATGCGCAGATGCACTATGATCCGATTCGGCGTGAATGTACAAATGGATAGCCGAATGGCCGTGTTGCCGCCTCAAGCAAGGGGAGGGTGCGCAATGGGCACCAGTTGTCCGCGGACAACTGGTGCGATGGTCGACCAGACTGTTACCATGACGGCCCGATTCCAACCAGCAACTGAAGATCCCGGCGAACGGCGCGAACCGCTGTTTTGGAGCATGAGGAAGAAAGGCGCCGTCTCGTCGTTGCATCGCAAATGGTGGCTATTAGAATATGGATTTAGTCGACTATTGACAGCGGGTTGAATTGTGGCAAGATCGTGATGCAATGACGATGGTGTCAGGCGGACTGGAAGGGATGCAGCATGTTCTATCTCGGCGGGATGACACTTGGTTACCTCGAGCCGCCAGCGCCGAAGGCCGTCGTGCAGTCGGTAAAGCCGCGCATCGAATTGACGCCACGCGAACCGGCAGACGACCGTGAGCGCGAGCGCGATCAGGAATGGGCCCGCGCGTTTCTGACGCCCTGGCATCTGTTTTACTGACACGGTAGCCGATATCACCGCTACACGTAGTCTGGCCTGGACTTCGGTCGCAATGCACTTGCTTAGAGCATGTCGCGCAAAGTGTGCAGCGGACTTTGCGTTCTGCCTTCTTGTCGCGAAATGAATAGCTTGCGGTTCCCCCAAATGGTTGGCCAGCAGCGTTGACAGCTGTCAACTGGCCACGCGTTTCTTGCCCACGCACGGGCTTGAGCCAACTCGGCGACAACGGGTGAATGTTCGGCTACAAAACATTGCAAGAGCGCGAACATAATCCATAAATTACAAGATGTTAGTCGGATAACGGGAAGCGCTGGAAGGAAGCGAATGGCAGAGCGGCCATCGTCCGCTGGCACCGCATGCGTAAGCTGCGGCGACCCGTCGTGACCCTTGGGCTTGGGAAGCTTCGGCGAAAAAGCGGGAAAGGGTGAGGGGAGGGCTGTCGCGACGCTGGGAAATGTTTAAGCTTGCCGTCAATAGCAAACCATTGAGGGTGCCAACATTCCGAGCGATCAGCCAGCCGACGAAGTGGGCAACCAGCCTCAGTCGCTTTCGTTGCACCAGAGAATCCTCGGGGAAGTGGAAGGTCATATTCTTTCCGGCGCGTGGCCGCCTGGACATCGCATCCCGTTCGAGCACGAGTTGACCGAGCAATATGGCTGTTCGCGCATGACCGTGAACAAGGCGCTGACGGAGCTGGTCAAACGCGGACTGATCGAGCGACGGCGCAAGTCCGGGAGCTACGTTACCTTTCCGCATGTGCAGTCTGCGGTGATGGAAATCCACGATGTCAAACTGGAGGTTCAGTCCCTTGGACTGGATTACAGTTTTCACCTGGATGAACGCAGCATCCGCAAGGCCGAGGGCAGGGATGCCGGCCGGCTCGATCTGCCGCCGTCTGCAAGACTGCTCGAAGTGAGTTGTCGTCATTTCGCCGGTGGTCGGCCGTTCTGCTTCGAAGAGCGGCTTATCAGCCTCGCGGCAGTTCCAGAGGCAGAGACGGAGCTTTTCGAGACGTCAGCGCCCGGTTCCTGGCTGCTCGGAAAGGTGCCGTGGAGCACGGCCGAACATCGCATCCGGGCCGTGGCGGCAGGCCGCAACGCGGCGCAGGCGCTCGATATTTCGACGGGAGCCGCTTGTCTTGTCATCGAGCGGCGCACCTGGAGCGGCCGCGCACCGGTTACCCATGTCCGATTGACCTACCCTGGTGACCGGCATGAACTGGTGGCGCAATTCGCGCCGAGCCCGCTTGGCTAGATTGAGCGGCTGTGCGCGTGTCGTGACGCGCCAACGCGCTGTCTCAAGCGACCGGCTCGGTTCGCTGTTTGCGTTTCTTGCCGACGGCATTTGAAATTTTCCGGTGAAGCGCGTGATCATGCGCGTCCCGCGCATGCTCTTTCAGGAGTTCCGTCAGCCGTTCCAGTTCATGTTCTTCCAGCTTCTCGATCCCGATATACTCGTTTTCGGCCGAGCTGGTCAGGATCAGTTCGTCAAGTTTGGCCTGAAGTGCGGCGCTGTCGCGGTTCTGGGAATTTTGCAGCACGAAGACCATCAGGAATGTAATGATCGTCGTCCCTGTGTTCACCACCAATTGCCAGGTTTCGGAGAAGTTGAAAATCGGACCCGTGGCCGCCCACAGGAGGACGGCACCGACCGCTAGGGCAAACGTGCTGGGTTTACCGGACCGTCTGGAAACGGCGTTGGAAAATCGGGAAAATGCATCGATCTTGCCGTACATCTGGGCACCTGAACGGCTTTCAACTGTTCTCTAACAGTCAAGTGGCAGAGAAAGTTCCGTGCCGTGTTACAGGGGCTGGAATAGCAAGACGGGAATGATCCGCGGATGAAAGAACATGAATATCGAGGCTTGCTTGCCACATCTGAGCAGCGGACAACGGGATTGGCTGAGGCGATCGATCATGGTCACCTACGGCGTCGGGCACTCCTGGCTGGCGGCGCTCGACATGCTAGATACTCGTTCAGCGGTTTTGCGATGACGACATGAGCAAAAAGAAGAGCTTTAAGCGCTGCACGCGAATCCTGGGGATCGCGACGCGCTTTAGCCCCAAACCATGCGGGCGACAGGTCTCTGGCGCGAGGTTTGACATGAGTTTGAAGTTTGAGGGCGGAAACGCCGGAAGGTGGCGAGATGGAAAAGATCATGCTGCTTGATGGGCCAGAGGACGCGTCCGTGACCATTTTGCTGGCGCATGGCGCCGGCGCACCGATGGATTCGGCTTCCATGACGGCATCGGCCAAAGCGTTTGCCGCCGAAGGTTTTCGTGTCGCCCGGTTCGAATTCGATTACATGGCGGCGCGCCGGTCGGGCGGTCGCAAACCGCCACCACGGGCCGAAACGCTCAATCCGCAGTTCAGGGCCGCCGTGGCGGCGCTTGGTGCGACCGGGCCGTTGGTGATCGGCGGCAAATCGATGGGTGGGCGCGTCGCCAGCATGATTGCCGACGAACTCTATGCCGAAGGCAAAATCATCGGCCTGCTTTGCCTGGGCTATCCCTTCCACCCGCCAGCAAAACCCGATCAACTGCGCACCAAGCACCTCGAAGAGCTGAAGACGCCGACGCTGATCTGCCAGGGCACGCGCGATGAATTCGGCGCGCGCGAGGAGGTTCCTGGATACCTCCTGTCCACTGCGATAGAAATCCTATGGCTTGCAGATGGCGATCATGATCTCAAGCCGCGCAAGACGATATCCGGCTATTCTTCTGCGGATCATCTGAAGATGATGGCGCAGACCGTCGCGCGCTGGGCGCGCGAGCGCGCGACGTAAACGGCCAGCCAGCGCTTCCCTCGTGAAAGGCCTTCGGTATTTTTCAGCCTCCACCCCCGATCATTCCGCCGCTTGAGCGGTGCCGGACGAAAATGCGAAGACCTCGATCGGGTCATCGAGGCCTTTCACCGGAAAGGCGCCCAGGTGTTCCATGTCGCCCGTACGGCCCGCCAATTCGACGAAGGCGCGTGACAGCAGCACCGGGCGTTTCGCCTGCTTGGTCAGGCTCTCCAGGCGCGAAGCGATATTGACAGCTGGCCCGATCACCGTGAAATCGAGCCGACGGCGCGAGCCGATATTGCCGTACATCACATCGCCGACGTTAACGCCGATGCCGTAGCCCAGAGGCTCGCGCCCCTTTGCCAGGTTTTCCTGGTTCAGCTTGGCGAGTGCTGTTTCCGCCTCGCCGATTGCCTGCAGCAGGTTATCGCAGGCCTGCGCGTTACTCAGCGGGAAAATCGCCAGCAGTCCATCGCCCATGAATTTCAGGATTTCGCCGCCATGCCGCTCGATCGGCTCCGACATGGCGTCGAAATAGCCGTTGAGAAGCTCGATTACGTCGTCCCGTGGCCAGAGGTCGGACAGTTTGGTGAAGTCGCGAAGGTCGCAGATCAGGATCGCGGCGCTGACGGTCACGCCGCTTCCGCGCGTGGTCGCGCCGGCAAGGATCTGCTCGCTTGCATGCGGCCCGACATAGGTTTCGAGCAGCGTTCGCGCCATCCTGTTCTTCAGCCGGATTTCGCTGACAAGGGCGAGAACCGGCAACAGCCCGGTGAGAACCTCAAGATGTGCCTTCTCGAAGCCGCCTTTTCGATCGCTGGCGAAGGTGACGACATGGCGCTTGCCGAGCGTGTGTTCGAGCGGCAAGGCGATGTAGTCGGTGAGGCCGTCGTCGCGCAGCTCATCATAGAGCGAGTTCGGCACCTCATCGTCAGCTGCCGCCTCGAGGTCCTTGCGGACCTGGCTGGCGCCATTGTTGACGGCGTAAAGCGGGCTGTTCAGGTACTGCGACGTGTCTTCGACGCCATAGTCGAACATGCGAATGTCGGCCTCTGTCAGGCCCTTGCGCCAAAGTATGCGTGCGCCGAGCCATTGCGGATGATGGATGCGGAAATGCAGCGTCGCCCGCGCAAGCGGCACGCCTGCCTCCACCAGCCGTTCGCACAAATCCACAAAGATGTTGTCGATGAAGCGCTGGTCGCGGGTCTCGGTGACCAGCCAGTCGAGAATTCCCTTGCTTTCGATGGGACGGCGGCCGTTTTCATCCAGCGGTCCGGCCATTGCCTCGGATGAAGTCTGCATCGCAATTCTCCACTCTGTTCTTGCGACCTTGCCGCTCTCGAAACGGGAGCTCCGGAGAACGCTGGCCTCAACACCGAGACATATGTGGACCATCAACCGGCCATTGGTAAGGGCCAAGGTGAAAAGTGATCTGAAAAGTTGAAAGGCCGCCGACCTCGGTTCGGCCTTTTCAAATCTTGATATTCGCTGTTCAGGCGCTGGTAGTCGAGAGCGCCGCCGGAAGATCTGCCTCGAGCCCCGGCAATTGCAGCCTTAGGCGCGCGCCGGACCACGAGCCGTAGAGGATATCGATGCGGCCGCCATGCAGCCGGGCGATCTCGCGGGCCAGATTGAGCCCGAGGCCAGCGCCGCTCGAACGCGGGCGCAGCCGATAGAAGGGTTCGAAGACACGTTCTTGCTCGGCTTCGGGAATGCCGGGGCCTTCGTCGTGGATTTCGATTCCGCCGCGGGCGTCGACCAGCACGGTGATCGTTCCGCGATTGCCGCCGTGCTCGACGGAATTGCGCAGCAGATTGGCGACCGCCTGTCCGATCTGCTGCACATGAATTTTGACCAGCACCGGCCGCGTCGCATTCGTCTCGAAGGCCAGTTCGTAGCCGGCCTCGAAGGCGAGCGGCGCGATGTCGGCGGCAAGCGTTTTGGCCAGGGCCACGAGGCCAACGACTTCGCGGGTGCCGCTGCCGTGCTCAAGCACCTGGCGTTCCAGAAGCTGTTGGGCGAGATGCGACAAGCGTTCGATGTCCTTCCTCAGACGCGCGCTCTGCGGATCTTCCTGCAGGAGTTCGGCGCGGGTGCGAAGGATGGCGATCGGCGTGCGCAATTCGTGCGCCGCGTCGGTCAGGAACCGGTTGCGCTGGTCGTAACCTTCGTCGAGGCGAGAAAGCGCGTTGTTGAAGGCATGCACCATCGGCGCGATTTCCGTCGGAACCTGGGCCGTTTCCAATTGTACCGCGCGATTGTCGATATCGATCCGCCCGGCTTGATCGGCTGTCGCAACGAGACCGGCAAGCGACCGGCGCACGACCGCCGGCGTGGTGACCAGCGTGGCGACGCCCATGACCAGAATGATCGGCAGCAGCAGGCCAAGGATAAGCAGCGCCAGGACCGGCAGCACACGCAGCCAGTCGGGATCGCTGTTGGCATCCTTCGCCATGTCGACATTCACGTTGATCTCGACTTCGAGCCCATCGTTCTCGTCGCGCGACGATATCGAAGAGGCAAGGATTTGCACGCGGCCAACGTCAGTTTCGACATTGGCAAGGGCGGCTTCCGGCCGCCGGTCGCCCTGATCGAACCGCAGCGTTGCGCGGCCGATATTCTTCAAGAGCTCTCCGCCCGCCGCTTCATAGGCAGCGGGAATGCTGCCTTGCTCGACCACATGCCCGTCGGTATCGCGGATGATGAACCAGAGATTGGGGAAATCCTCCCGGAATGCACGCAGTTCCTCGGTTTCGCGCACAATGAGGCCGGCGCTCTCGTTACGGGCCACGGCCCCGGACAGGTGCTTGATCGCCGCCTCGTTGTCGATGATCAGCCGAGGCTGGGCAATTGTCAGGATCGCGACCAGCAGGGCGATGAAGGCGACGAACGTTGCCGCCTGCAGCAGGATGAGGCGGCGTACAAGAACCCATTGCAGCGAGCGCGACTTCGGTTGAGGAAGGTAGCCCTCATCTACCATCTCGTCCACCGTGTTGACGCTGAAGCCCAGCGCCAAGGCAACCTCATCGCGGTTCAGGCTGAGGCGAGGAACGTGCCGGAAGATCGATGTGCGCGCTGTCATGGCTGTTCCCCTTGCGCTGCGAGTTGTGGCGCGAAGTATTCATTCGGCTGAGTGCGGGCAGCGACATACAGCGGGTGGCCCGGGTGACCGTCTGCCGTGACCGTGAGCGCGGCAAGCGGGAAGAACTCGAAGCGTTCTGCTACTTCCCGGCCACGGTCACGAAACGCGCCGTGCGTTCCCCATGCGCAAATGATCTTCCGCGCGCTCTGAGCTATCGCGAGCAAATGCCGGTCGTTGTCCGGTCCGATCGGGTCGGAGTGGCAGTAGAGAGCCTTCGGATCAGTGGAGCGCAAGGCGAACAGGTTTCCGACTACCAGCGCTCCGTATGCGATCGCCGTTACTGGCGGCGAGCAGCTCTATGGCGAGATCTCGGCCATGACGAACGGGCAGTCCGCTTCGGCCGGATTGTATTTCCGCATCCTTTGGTATGACGCCAACAAGACCGGTTATATCGGCTACACGGATATGGTGAGTAACGCTCCGGTGGGGAACGGGTTCGAAACTCGCTCGGGTCGCGCAACCGCCCCCGCAAACGCCCGCTATGCCACGCTGCAGGTGTACAACCACAGTTCCAATACCGTGACGCAAAACTTCATCATCGACCGCATCGTCGTGCGGCGGATGAAAGCGGCCAATCTCATCGTGGATGGCTCCATCACGGCTGAAAAGCTCTCAGTCGTAAGCCTTTCGGCGATCTCGGCGAGCTTCGGCGACGCCTACTTCTCCGGTGTCGCCAGGAGCATCAACGGCAAGCTTTTGCTGGACTTCAACAACGGCGGCATAGAGGTGAATACCTGATGGCTAGAATTCGAATAGGCAACGACTACACCGGTTGCGGTGCCTTCAAGGTCATGAAGAACAACGCCGACGATCCCTATTCGACGCCGGATAGTGAGCGCTGGAAGTTCCTCTACAACAGCAAGTTCGGCATTCAAGCGAGCTTGTGTGACATATGGGTGGTGAACACGTTCCAGGCTGGCAGCGGCGTCACCTACTATCCACCGGGAAGCAATTCCGCGACGTTCACTTACATGTCAGTCACTGTTGCGCAGGGAACGCTTTGGGGCTTTCGCAACATTGCGTTCCCGACGCTCCGGTACAATGTTCCGTTGTTTGACGTGAAGGCGAAGAAGGGCGGCGGTAGTAACGTCTACAATCAACAGATGGTCGCTTGGACCGACAGTAGTGAATACTACCACGGGCAAGGCGGCTATTACGCCGTGGGAAATTTCGCTCAATTGGATGGGCGGAAAACATGGTTCTCAACAATAATCTGGGGAACTACTCCTACGGGACCCCGATCGTCGTCACGCCGAACGACACCATTGACGCGTTCAATAAATTCCGATCACGCGACAAGCGGTTGATCGTCTGGAATTTGCCGGGGAACAATGTTGCGCCGGATGACGTTCCGGTCCTGACGCCGAACGGCACCAAGACAATCAAGATCACCTCAACCGAGATGAAGATTGCCAAGCCGGGCTACAACGTCGACACCGCAACGGCGCAGCAGATGGCTTTCGATGCCTCGAAGATGCCGGTGAAGGTGATCGCAGCGGCGGACATCGCGCTTCCCGCTGGCGTGAGCTACTTCAACACCGGAGTTCCCCTCCCGGACACCGTGCTGGACGTTCATTTTTACGACAGCGCGGCGATCATGTACCCGTCCAATCCGCAGGTTCTCGATTTCGGCGCGGAATATTGGTTTGACGGGACGGATATCGGTTTCAACGCGACAAAAGCGATGCGCGCTCGGTTCATGCTCTATCTTGAGGATACGAGCGCGCCGACTGGTGGAAGCAATAAACCATTGCGGACATTCACTGAGGGAGGCGTGGACGTCGTCCAACTCCTTCGCCCATGGTCGCCAAGCTTGGCACGAGCCGGGACAAGGCGTCTGCCACGTTCTACTCGATGCCGATGCTATCGGACGAGGAGTTGCTGAACGCCTACCGCGGCGCTTGTTCGCCAGTTTCAAAACGACGGCCTGAACAGCGGTTCCCAATGAAATGGCCGGTGACGACAGGGGGTCGTCACCGGCGGCGAGGCCGAGTGTTGCGGCGGCAGCCTCGCGAAACGGAATGACATTGGAGGGACCGGCTGCCGTTGGCGCGGCGCCATCCTCTCCGTCGGAAGTAATGCCTGTGCGCATCAACGTCTCCTTCAACGAGACCAGAGATCGCACAGGAGAACGACAAGGTGTTGGGAACTCACGACAAGCCCTTGGGGTCTCGCCCCAAAGGCGGCGACATGAGCGCGGACGTTTTAGAGGCAAGAGATTTATTGAGGGGGGCTTTCCCCCTCGGCCGTTACGGCAAGCTGGACAACGTTTTTTTCGAGGCCAGCAAGTTCGTCAATCGCTTTGTCCAGAAGGAGTTCACCCAACGTAGGGCGCGCTCGATCTGGGAGGGCACCGCACGGCGGATCGACGCCGAGGAAATGGATGCGCTGCGGGCAGCAGCAATCTAGGAGAGCAAGCGTGAACAAAGAGAACTGCGTGCCCGTCTGGCTGCGCTGGATGCGAAGCTTGCCCGCGTCGATGCGGCTCCGGCTCGCCCGCCGGTGGCAGCGGATCGCCGGCCGTAGGCTGGATTGGGCCGAGTATCTGGCACCGGAACTCAAGGAAGAGGAGATAACGGAGAATGTGTGTTCTTAGGCCATGCAAGCAGGTGGCTTTGGCGCGCCACATTCATGTCGTGGGCCTAAACCGGGTACCCGTCCTCTCGCATCGGATTGATCTCTCGACCGATGATCGCCTCCCATCGGGCGGTGTAGTCGCGAGCGCGCCAAATGCACATGTCGCAATAGAGTGCTACTTGCTTGGCGACAGATCTCACTATCGGAAAATCACCCGAGTCTTGGAACTCTACTTGGTCGGGTTCGTATCTTTCGAGCCAGATATCAATCATAGTTCGGATTGTTTGAAGGCTGTATGGCTCAGGCGTCCCTACAGTGCGTTCAAACTCCTCGAACGCAGCGTCCATTATATACTCGCGAAGCTTTTGAAGCTCCTCTCTATAGTTGAGCTTCTCGCCAGTGCGCCAGGAACCACTTTCTCCGAAAAAGCCGATCAGGTGGCTAGCACGCCCTTTGACGACGGCAGCGTGATAGGCCGCTCTGCGTGCGCAAGCGAACTTCGGCTCAAGTTCCAGTTCGACGAGATCCAAATGATTTCGGTCCGCGGATCTGATCTGTTGCACGATGAAGAGAACCGTAACGACGGCAGCGAGACCGGCAAACCAGCCGCTCAATGCGCTTACCCATTCACGGAAACAGTCCATATCATCTTTTCGGCATACGATGACCTCGTCTGCGGACGAGAGGCAAAGGTATGCGATAAACGCAGTTATAACCAGGAATGGCCCCAACCAGTCCCAAAAATTCGCCGGCTTCATATCTCTAGACATGTTCTCACTTCGCACCGAAGGCGCGTCAACTCTGTTTGGCTCGTGCCATCAGTTCTCGATGGTGCTCATGAAAAGAAGAAGTTGTCCGTTGAAGGATTCACCGTCGGCTCCAGAATGAACGCGTCGGTGGCAGTTCGGACAAAGCCCAATGACAAACCGAGGGTCGTCCGGGCCGCCATCGCTAAGCCTTCGAATGTGGTGTGGCTCGAGATAGGGAACTCCGTTCGCCCGAAGGAACGGAGCCGGTTGACTGCACCCCTCACAATTGCCCTTCGCTCGAGCGACAACGTAGTCGCGCACATCGCGGCTACGCTCAAACACAGTGGAAACGGATTGAGCCTTGCCAGGCGTGGGATTTGCCGCGGCGAAAGCGCGCTGGCGAAGCTGGGCGAGGTCCAGATCCACGGGAGCGTGGCCCTCAACTACTTCAACTATGGTGGAGACAGGCCGGAGTTCGAAAACAATGGCATCGCGCATTTCGCCTGCTTGGTCAGGCGCGCGCTCAATGTGGTGCCCCTCGCAAACATATTCGTCCTCGAAGCGAAGGCCGTGTTGAGATTTGCGGAAGAGCAGGAGGCTCGCGCCATTCCCCGAATGGTTGGCGATCCTAGCGTTTCCCCGTTTCGCAGTTGCGGAAATGGAGCGGGAAGCTGTGCCTGCCGTGCCGGCGAGAACTGCAAGGCAGGAGCGGAACCGCCGCTATTATGAACGTCTTAAAGCGTCTGAAAACCGTCTTAACCCATCTGATTCAGACCTTTCAGACGGCTCCCCCACCCCTGATAAAGAAAGGTCCCCCACACCCCCTAAAGAAATTAACCCCACCCCATCCTCGCTCCGCTCGGACAACAAACGCGGGACGCGGTTGCCTGCCGATTTCCAGCCCAATCTAGTTTTTGCCGTCGAGCTCGGTTTCGATCGCTCCCAAGCCATGGCCGAGTTCGACAAGTTCCGAGATTACTGGAACGCCAAAGCGGGGAAGGACGCCACCAAGCTCGATTGGCCGGCGACCTGGCGCAACTGGCTTCGCAACGCTGCCAAGCCTCGCAACCGTCCTCACCAGCAAGCCCCGCCGCGGGAAACCGAGCATGCCCGCCATCAGCGGGAGGTCCGAGAATCCATCCAGCAGAAACTGAACGGGAATCCAGGTCATGACGAATTTGCCAGCACCGGCCCAGCTTTCGACCTTGAAGCGGGAGATTACAACGCTCACTGAGCGCCTGGCTCCGGTTCGCGCTGATGCCATCGTTCGGAGCCTCGGCGTCATGCAGAGCGCCGGGATGAGCCTTCCTCAGGGTATCGATGCGCAGAAGTTCGACGTGATCTACAGCTACGCCCTCGACGGTGTGCCGACATGCGGACTGAACATCGCAACCCAGAAGCTCATCAAGGGCGACTACGCCGGCAAGCGCAAGAGCGCCAAGACGATCATCACCACACGAAAGGAATCGGCACGATGAGCTGGTACGCAATCAAAACCCGAACAGGAACACAGCGCCCCGCAACCCCGCGCGTCGGCGAGATCGAGGACCGCAAGGGCGAGTTCATCATCGAGCGTAATGTCCCAGACGCCGACCTCGAAATCTTCATGCCGTCGTTCCGGAAGTACATCAAGCACCACCGGACCAAGGAACTGATCGAGCGCCGTTTCGCTATGATCACCGGATATTCGTTCGTCTATCTGCCCACGAGGGATTTCTACCACCTATCACGCGTTGACGGGGTGACGGCGATCCTCGGAGTTGCGGGGTATCCGCTGCGCATTTCGGATTTCGAGGTTGAGAGCCTGCCAGACGCTGAGGCCATGGCGGATTCCGCCCTGCAGCGAGAGCGGGATGCGCGAAAGAAGCGGAGCCGCAAGCAATTGCAGGAGGAGTTCCCGCGTTCGACAGTCGTTCGGGTCGCTCCGGAACATCGCCTCGTCGGGGGCATGCTTGCGTCCGTCCTCGATGTAACCGGCCGCAACACTGTCAAAGCTGTGGTCGAGTATCTCGGCGGCCTCGTTCATGTCGATCTGCCGCTTGAACTAATCGACAAAGTCGCTTAGAATCACTGCAATCTTTGGTGATTTGCTGGCTTTTCTGATTGCGGACCTCGATTAGAGGGAAAACTCGCCGGGCCTTAGGGAGGATGTCACCGCCTCCCGCCATAGCCGCATATTGTCGAAATTCAGGGCGGCCGAAGCCGCCCTTTCTCGTATCATTATTTGGCGAACGTTGTCTTTCCACCAGTCGGTGCACCGCCCTTGGCCGAGCTCTTCTTGCCAGGGTCGGTGTTTACGTGCTTGGTTGATGCGGCAAGGCCGCGCGACGATCCGAAGGCCAATTCAATCTGGCCGGTTGTTTTGACGGTGGACTGCTTTTCGGCTGGCGTCGACGGCACAGCAGCAATGGCGGAAGTCGCAAAAGCGAGCGACGCCAGGGCGGCGATAACGATCTTCATTGGTAGTCTCCTAGGTTCGAACCTCCCGCCAAGGAGTGCGGGAGACTTGGCCTAGGACTATTGCCGAGCGAGCGACATACGGCAGGTGTCGTATTTCGACGGCGCGAAGACCAGAGAAATCTGGGATTGGTTACCTATAGCTTTAAGGCGCGACCACCCAATGACCGCTGTTTATACGGTAGGGGAGGCAAGCACGAGAACAACGGCGATAACGATCAGCAGCGGCCCCATCCATCGAAAGTGCCTCGTGAGTTGAGCAAGCCACGGAACCTGAGTGTTGGTCTGAACGTAGCCAAATCCTGCCGCCGTCATCCAGAGACCGGCGCAAAACATGATGATCTGGTCAATATAGGCCATCACTTCCATTTCTCCCGAGTTTGCCATTCCAGGCTCGAACGGCGCGAAAGTTCGCGCGACTTGCGGCCGAAGGCAATATTTAAGTTCCAGCGCCATTGGTAGTGGCGACCTTTGCCTCCCGCCGGAGAGGTGGATGAATCCGGTCACAGATCACGCTCGGCGGGATGCACGGCCTTTAAGCAGCAGGATGAGGAAGAGAAGGCTCGGCCCTGTGACAAATAGTGCACCGAGCCCGCCTACGAGCATCATCGAGTAAAACTCGAAAGGGTCGTCTTTGGCAGACGCGATGACCCGCCCGCGATTACGGACTACGCCGTCCAGCAGCGCCTCGATCACTCCATACAGAGTTGCAGGGCCAAATGCGGCGAGGCCGATTTCCGCCGCAATCGTTTTGAGGCGGGGAAACCGCTCTTGCTTCGGCGACACTTCGGTTTCGCTCATGCGAAAGCCCTTAACATGAAGGCGCTAAAGCGCGGTTAAGCTCGTGCCAAGGCACGCGACCACTCAATGACTACCGTCTATTCGGTAGGGCGGTGCTATCTACTGGCTTTTCGCCAGCCGGCTTGCCGGGCCTCTGCCTCTGAGCAGAACCATCGTTCCCCGTATTCCGGACGAATTGTCGTTGAGGAGTAGTCTTCCTGCCCTGGAACATGGAAGATCGCCTGTCCACTGTTGATGCTGATGTTGCCTTTGATGTGGCAGCCTGAAGCGGTCGCGTAGAGTTGCTTGACCAGCGGTGACCCGCTTAGAGCATCAGCAAGCAAGAGCATGGCAAACACGCCGAAAACAGCCGCAAATTTTGAAGTTGCTCGGCTGTAGGGCGGTCTTCTCTGCCTGGATCGATATTGTGCAGGACGCTGTCGCATAAGGCATGACACCACAGCGCGAAGCATTTGCAACGCCAGACTGTGAAGTCGATAAACCGAGTATCAGCGGAATACGTAGAATTTTCCGCGTTCGTCGGAGTAGAGCAGCCCAGTAGCTCGCCAGCCTCATAAGCTGGTGAATGTGTGCGGAGGACCCAGGCCGGACGGCGGCCGGTAGCCAGACCGTCCGGGAGTCCGCGTTGGATTGCCTTCATAGTACGCCAACGCTTATGCGCTTAAAAAACGCGGGCGGAGGGACATTGTTCCGATCGCGAATGTATCGTGACTCTATTGGGCGTGCGTGCCTTAATGCGTCATGGCTAAAGTACCCATCAATGGTTCTCGACTTAAGGGACTGCTGCACAACGACAATGAAGTGTTGCGCGGCCAGCCACATAAGCCGCGCTACCCGGATCAGCCTCGTCTGCCATTTGAACCCATGCCGGACCGCGTCGAGCCTTGCCTTGCGCTGCTTGCGAAGAGGGCGCCGGCTGGTGGCGACTGGGCATTCGAAATCAAATGGGATGTGTGTGGACGCCCCGGAAGATGCAAGCGGAATCTTACTTCGGTACAGGCACGTGGTCAGGCGCTGACGTGTGTCCGGCCTCATGTGGCGAGATCGAGACGCCGCGGGCCTTTATGGAGTTCGTGGATCGGAACCAAATCGGATACGCGTGCTTGTGCGCACTCATCCCACTACTGGTTTATCCGATCCCGTTCTCTGACCGATTGCCCATAATCCTCCGTTAGACCTCACCACATGCCCGACGTCTCGCGACTTCTGGCTGCTGCGTCAGGCAGAGCCAGGGGCCGGAGCTTCGTAGACGCCCCCGCGGGCCATGAGAGCCCAGGCGATACGCGCCAATTTGTTGGCCAGAGCTACTGCAATCAGCTTTGGCGGTTTCGTCAGAAGCATTCTTGCCAGCCAGGTACCAGCCGGGGCGCCGCGTCGCCTCGCCCAGCGGACGACGGTCGTGGCTCCAATGATGAGCAGCCGCCGCAAATCCCGCTGCCCCATTTTCGATGTCTTTCCCAGACGCTCCTTGCCTCCGGACGAGTTCTGTTTAGGCGTGAGCCCAATCCACGCCGCAAAATCGATGTGCTGCAAAAGTCCGAAGCTGAGGCTTCTGGCGATCTCTGGCAGGTCCGGATGCGTTTCGATCATTTGCCGGAGACGGGGAACGTTTTGCATCCCTTGCGCGGCGACTAAGCCGTATTCCATCAGATGCCCCCGCAACGCGTTGATCGTTTGCGTTCGCTGTCGGACCAAAAGGTCGCGAACCTTGAACGTCATCGAGGAGGCCTGCTTTTCAGCGCTTTTGATCGGGACGGATACCGCCTGGCTGTGCATGTCGAACCGAGCCGGGTGCGCATCCTGACGCGCGGCGGCCATGACTGGACGCACCGTTTCCCGGCAATCGAGGCGGCGGCAAGGGGACTCGGCCCCACCACCATGATCCTCGACGGCGAGGCGGTCGTGCTCGACGACGTCGGCCGTTCGAACTTCGGGATGCTGCAGGCGGCGCTCGGCGGCAGGGGTGGGAAGCGCGTCGCCGGTGAGGCGCTGTTTCTTGCCTTCGACGTTCTGTATTTCGATGGCCACGACCTGCGCGGCATGGAACAGCAGGAGCGCCGGATGATGCTAGAGGATGCGATCGACGAGGACGGCTCGGCCATTCGGCTGGCGGAAGAGATCGAAGGCGACGGCGTCGCTATTCTGCAAGCGGCCTGCGAATTCGGCTTGAAGGTATCATCGCCAAGGACAGGCGAGCACCCTGCCGATCTGGCCGAATGGGCGACTGGCTCAAGCTGAAGTGCATCCAGAGCGACGGTTTCATCGTCGTTGGATTCGAACCTTCAACGAAAGTGACCGGAGCGATCTCGCGGCTGTTGCTGGCGGCTCGGCGAGGCGACGATCTGGTGTATGTCGGCGGGGTCGGCACAGGCTTCACCGCCAAGATGGCCCGCGATCTCCGCAAGCAACTGTCGGCCATGCCGGCGAAGGTGCCGCCGGTCGCGCTAAAGCGAAAGAACGCCGTGTTCTGCGAACCGGTATTCGTCGCCGAAATCACCTATACGGAGTTTACCTCGGCAAGCCGCGGAGTTTGCGGCTCTCGCATCACGTGCGCTCAGCGATGATTTTTTGCATCCTCGCGAGCTTGCTTTCGGCGATATCAAGTCGCTGACGCAACACATTCGGCCGCTCAGTGTTGTCCGCAGGAACGTCACCAATGATCTCCATTGGATGGGCACCTAAGATCTCGCAGATTTGAAGCAAGGTCGGAACGGAGATGCGGTTGGCTCCACGCTCATATTTCTGAACCTGCTGGAATGTAATGCCAAGCGCTGTCGCGACCTTTTCCTGCGAAAGTCCCCGCATCTGGCGGAGTATTTTAAGACGCTCTCCAATCTCTAGGGATAGCGCCATTGCGGTTTCGGTCATCGTCTTGCCCATGTTACGCACTCCGCATTTGAAACTTGGGCCTATATGGAGCAGCTGATCCTTGCTCTCAACCCACAGATCTGCGGGTAGACATGCCGTCCTGACCATGCCGGTCGCGGCGCAGCTATTTAGGGGCGCCGCTGTACGCAGCGTTCCGCTCCATCGTTTGACCAAAGTTCTGTTCGGTCTTTGCCGCAGCCTGGCGCGCGGTATCAGCCCACCCACTATGCGGCATTACGTTCTCCCGCACTCCCGGGATTCGTCCGACCTGCCATTTCCATCTGCCGTTGAGCGGAGAATGGTCAACGCGGTAGATCCTACCGACGAGCTGGTCGCCGTCGAAGCCGATGAAATCGTGCTCGGCCTCGCCGGGCCATGTGAGCACCCATCTGTACTGGGGCTTGGGCTCTTCGTTCTTCGGCATGTCAAGCGAGTTTACTATACCCCTCGATATCGTTCAGGATCTCGAAGAGCTTCTTGGCCGCGAGCACCTCAGTGAATTCTTGTTCACCCTGGTCTTCGGACTTATCTGCTTCGATCCAAACCGGCCCGATCGCGATATCAATCTGGTCAGGGTGTATTTTGCTCAGCAGGCGGTGGTCCTTGTAGAGGCAGCAGGCCATTTTTGCCGCCCGGTTAACGGCGACGTAAATGACCCCGCTCGGATGACAATCCGGAAACATAAGGGCCGTTGCGCCGAACGCTTCAAAGCCTCCCCGATCCTCGCGCTCGTTGATTGCTTGCTGAACGGCGTGGTGGAGCTTTTCGTATGCAATGGGGTTGAGCGGCATCGAGCCTAAGCTGTCATCATAGTCGTCATCGAACTTGACGATTTTTTTGGGTGGGACGAACTCGACAATGTTGTCATCTGACATGGTCGCCTCCTTTTCTACGTCGCACGGCCTCTGGGAGGCAGGAGAATTCCCTGAAACTTCTCGGCCGGCGGCCATTCGATTTTGTGTTCGAAACAGTACCAGTTAGGAAGGGCTCGACCGACGGCATAACCAAGGCTTCCCCACTTCTTGCAGCCGGGATGCTCGCAGAGATGCTCGACTATGCCGCCTTCCGGTCTTTTGGTAGCGCCGCCTTCGTCACTCATCGTGCAGGCCTTCTCAAGGGCTTTGTTCTACAAATGTTCTCATTGTGGCCGAGAGTCAACACCAATATTTGGGGAGGGCTTAGTGTGGCTTGCGGGCCAGCAACACGATGCCGGCGCCAAGCTCGAACATTTCGGCATTGGAATTCGTCGCGAGGAAGTGGTTGTCGGCCAGTTCCATCAGCGCCGTCGCTACCTCCTCGCGTGACCAGCCGGCCGCCTGAGCTCGATAGGCCAACGACTGAAATTCAGCTTCGAGCGCCTCCTGGCAAAGTAGGTCGCGATCTGGGTGAGACTTCGGGTGCTTCGGCGCAGGTATTTTCGCTATGGCGGTTCCTCCCGGACAGGAGGGTAGGGCGCGCAAGACGTTCTGCAAGTCGGCGCTAATTTATAGGAACTGTCTCGATCGAGACGCGCCTGTCTGTCCAGCCGCGCCGATAGGCCTCATCGAGGACGTCGCGCCACATATCGTCGTCGGACCCGTTGGCCCAATTTGCTTGAGCGAGTAGGAAGACGGCCACCAGGCAGACCTCGCGCAATTCGTTGTCGGCAAGGTCGGTGATTGAAGGAATTTCATCCATGCGTTTCTCCTCTTGGGCAGAGGCTATGTCGTAACGGCACGCGTTGGCTATTGTAGGATTCACAGTAGTGGCGGCGCTGGGTGAAAACAAAACCGCGACACAGAGTCCCGAAATAAGTCCCGAACACCCCCACTAGACACGCCTCAATCGCCTGCGATACAAGGGCTGTGCCAAACTAGCGCCCTCTCCTGGGGGGCAAGGGTCCTGGCCATACATTGCAATTTAACTTCTCGTGCAGACAATCTGTTCTGCAATGCTGAGAGGTGCAGATGGCAGAAATTCTTCCATTCAAACGCGTGCCGAAACCACAGCCCAAGCCGCGGCTCGGCGCTCGCTCATTCGTAATAGATCCGATATGAAGGCTTCAACTGCCATCCCGCTTGCTCTGCTGCTCGGCGCTGCCACGATGCCATTCTTGGGAAAAGCCGACGCGCAGGCACAGAACCGCGACGTCGATCAGTCGGTATTCGCCTTCGGCGGCACAATGGTCGACGCGGACATCCTCCAGGCAGGCAATCCTTTCGGCGTCACATACGCCGACCTCCCGATCGCCGGCCTCGGCTATCAGTACTTCCCGGCAAGGATGGGCTCCTTCAGGTTCGGACTGGAAGTGGGGCTCGCCGGAAGATTCGGCGGGCATCCGAATGCGGAATTCTGGGGCGGCGTCGTCGGTCGCTACGACGGTTTCGAGATTGGCGATGTCGTCCGTATCTCGCCAGCCCTTACGTTTGGCATCAGCTATGTCACGCATACCCAGGAGGGACGGGAGCGCCAGAAGGAGCTGGAACGCGACGGAAACGCCAGAACCCTGTTCTATCTCGGCCCCGAGTTAAACCTTTCCTTCGACACCATGCCCAACGTCGATTTCTTCTGGCGGGTTCACCACCGATCCGGAGCCTGGGGGACGCTCGGCGAGATGCGCGGCGGCTCCAATGCAAATGTCCTTGGCGTGCGGTTCAATTTCTGAAGGACCTTATTTCGCCTCCAAATCTTCCGAATGTCACGATTTTTGTTCTCTATCGGTTGCGCCACCGCACGGCAGCCGATCGAATTGCTGGATGATCTCCGACAGCACAACAGGTGTGGCAGCGTGTGGCACAGTCCTTTGATTTCTAAAGAGAATTATTTCAACAAAGTGTGGCAGCATGTCGCTGTAGCTTATTGAAAAAGCGGAATTCAATTCCGGGTTCGAATTGTCTGCCCCGGAGCTAATCTGCCAAGATTACATAGACATTGCGGTCATGTTCGAGTGCTTCCCCGACACTTCGACATTTGTCAGGCGGCTCGGTTGGCCGGAGCGTCGTCGATACTGGCATAAACCAGTCCCGGTTGAACGATCCACTCGCCCTTGCGCAGTGACTGTACATCCGGCCCGCCTGCGGCATTGCGCGCGGCGACGCCGACGAACCGGTATCGAAGCCCGCTGTCGTCTGTCGCCATCTCACGGATCGGCCGCCCGGCGAGGTATCCAACAACCTGCCCTTGGAAACGTACATTCGCCAGAATGAAATATTCGGTAGGCAATCGCCGGCTTTGTTTTGGCGCGAGCTTGAATGGGGCTTTCATCTTCATCGTCTGATACTCGTTATAGATCTTGTCGTCTGCTCTTTGAGGCATTGCTGCCGGGCGAAACGCCGCGAAGAAAGAGGCTGGCGTCTCAAGCCACCTGAAAGCGGCACGAGCATGGCAACAGCGGTAGAGCACAGTCTTGGTCCGGCTGATCAGCCGGGCGATGCGGCGATAACACACGGAGACTAACCCGCGTGCGCATAGGTAATCGTTTGGGAAGATGTGGCTCGGGAATAAGGGAACCGTAAAGGGTCGTGCGGGAAAGTCGCCGGATTCAACGCGGCCTTGGCCGCGACACTGGCGGGGTTATCGAGGCGCGGCGTGGCAAGCGGGTTCAGGCAGAAGGGTGGCGGAGAAACACGGGCAGGCGTGCCCGCAATAAAAGATGAGTATTATTCTCATATTTGTTGTAAGCGCGGCAGGTACGCGCTAATGAACGCCGGCGCCGGCCTTTTGCAGGCGCTTTGCCGTCCATCTTCTTCCCGTCGGTCGCTTCTGATCGGTCCTGAAAACAAACATGCCAGAGAAATCAGCTTCGCATTTGATGCTCGACGACGCGATCGTGGCCTACTACGACGAGCTTTGCACGGTGACGCGGCGGCGCGGTCACGCGCCGGCCACGGCAAACGAGGTCGTTCACGAGCTCTATGTCCGTCTGGTGGACCGCCGGACGTCGCTTGAAGGCAAATCCTCGTTGAAGGCATTCCTGCGCCGCGCCTGTGCCAATCTCGGCATCGACTGGCTGCGGCGTGACCGATTCGAACTCAAGCTCTTCTCCGGCAGCGAAGAAGAAGCCCTTGCGGTTGCGAGCGATATCGCCGCTCCCGACGCCAACATCGACCTTCGCCGCAGGCTGTCGATCCTGAAGACGGCGATCATGGAGATGTCGCTGCAGCGACGGCGGGTGTTTCTTGCCAGCCGGATCGGCAATCTCACCTCCGACGAAATTGCCATGCGCACCGGCATCAGCCGCAACATGGTGGACCGGCATCTGCGCAAGGCATACCTGCATTGCCTCGACCGTCTGGAGGAGGCGTCGTGACCGCGCTCGACGGACGGCATGCGCCAACCGGCAGCGCGCCTGAGCGCGAACGCAAGGCGCTTGAAAAGCGGGTGCGCGAGCAGGCGGTGGACTGGCTCGTGCGCCTTACGGATAACCCTGGGGATGAAGAGTTGCAGCTGGCGTTCGAACGGTGGCGCGCCGAGGACCCTGCACATGCCGAGATTTTTGCGCGGGCACAAAGGGCGGTCGGCGATGCCACGCTGTTGATCAGGCGCGAACCGGAATTTGCCCAACGGGCGGTGACGGCTTCTCAAAATCGTCGAAAGACCCTCGCGTCGCTCGCGACAATTCTCGTTGCCGGTGCCGGCATCTTTCTCGCGCTCGACGGCGCGATGTGGATGCGGGCGGACGTCATCACCGGCAAGGGTGAAAGACCTATCCTGAGACTCGACGACGGCTCGACGCTGCAGCTCAACGCCCAATCTGCAGTTGCCTACGAGTTCACCGCGAGCGAACGCCGCATCATTCTGCTGCGCGGCGAAGCATTCGTTGAGGTCGCGGCCGACAGGAACAGGCCTTTCGTCATCGAGGCCGGGGCGGGTACGACGACCGCACTCGGAACGGCTTTCGACGTCAACCTGACCGATGATGGGGCAAGTGTTACGGTGCTCGAGCACGCGGTGTCGGTTGCAACCGGCACGGAGGCGCCGTCCCGTCGCGTTGAGGTCAACGAGCAGGTGAGCTATGACCACCAGGGCACTCTCGGCGACATAAAGCCGATCGATCCCCTGCTGGCGGCGGCCTGGCGGGACGGGCGTCTCGTCTTCGAGGAACGCACGATCGCGTCGGTCATCAAGGAAATCGGGCGCTACGTACCGGGCACGATAGTGGTGGCCGACGCTACCATCGGCGCCAGACGGGTGTCCGGCAGCTTCGACCTCTCCGATCCCGTCAGGGCATTGCAGGGTCTTGCCGAAGCCTTCGACATCAAGCTCACCCGGATCGGACCCTACGTCACGATCCTGCGTTAAAAAATATCGAGACGAGGTGTCCCTGAAGCGGCGCCTCGTTCGTCCAGAAACCAGACCGGCCTTTTCTCGGCCATCTCCAATTGTCTGGGACCATCATGCCATACTCGAATGCGACGGGCGGACGCCGCCACTCCGGAATTTTCAACCTGCTTATGGCGGGTACCGTGTTTGCCCTGGCAAGCACCGGTGCCTTCGCCCAGGATGCCTCGGTGCATCACGTCGACGTGCCAGCCGGCAAGCTGACCGCCGCCGTCAACCGCCTGGCGAGCCAGCTCAAGCTTCAGGTCGTGTTCGACAGCTCGGTTGCATCAGGCGTGAGCACGTCAGGTCTTTCCGGCGAGATGACGGCGGATGAGGCGCTGTCGCGGTTGCTGAGTGGAACCGGCGTCCGCTACCGGTTCGTCGGCGGCTCGACAGTGAAGCTCATGGGCGCCACCGAATCATCCGCGCCGGTCGACGCTGAGGGCACCAAGCTCGCGCCGATCGTCGTGCGCGGCGAAGCCAAGCACGGTGATCGCGCGCCGAATGTCGCCGTTCTCGATGCCGAAGACATCGAGAAGGCGCAGGCATCGAGCCTTCCGGAATTGCTGCAGAAGACGCCTGGCGTGTCGATGGGCGGTGGCGTACGCATCGAAGGACAGACGCTCGCCATCCGCGGCTTTGCAAGGCAGTCCGACGTCCGGATCATCCTCGACGGCGCGCCGAAGAATTTCGAAAAATACGACCAGGGCACGGTGTTCATCGAGCCCGAACTGCTCAAGCGCGTCGAGATCGAAAAAGGTGCAACCTCGGTGCGTTACGGCAATGGCGGTTTCGGCGGCACCGTGCTGATGGAAACCAAGGATGCGGCCGACATGCTGCGGCCGGGCGAAGAATGGGGCGTCTGGGCCAAGTCCGGTTTCCAGAGCGCCAACAAGCAGTTTCTGGAAACCGGCGCGCTCTACGGAAAGTCGGACTTCGGCGGTCCGGTGACCTATGACGGCCTTCTGGCGGCGACATGGCGCAAGAGTGACGACATGCGGGTCGGCGGTGGCGAGATCTACAACTATTCCAACTCGAAGCTCACCACGTTGCTTGCCAATGTCGGCGCCGAGTATGACGGCCACGAGATCAGAGGCACGGTCGCCTACGGCCAGAACGACAATTGGGGGCCGGTGGCCGCCATCCGCGGCCAGTCGGCGCCATCGGAGTTCAATATCGCCCGATACGGCTACAAGGAAGCGATGCGCCGGCTTCTTACCTGGCGCGAGATCGAGGATTTCACCTCAACGCTGAACTACAGCTATACCGGCGACAGCGACCTGGTGAACTATCGGATGATGGCGAGCTTCTCGTCGACCAGCCAGCACGCGACGCGGCCCGATATTCCCGGGCTCAATCCGAGCGCATCCGTCGGCGGCTACGAAAGCGATGCTGCGTATACCGACATCAAGTTCGAGGCCGAAAACACATCCAACTTCACGCTCGGCGGCCTGTCGCACAGCCTGAACTACGGCGTCCAATACTTCGACCATGATCGTGACATCTGGATGTACGATGTCGTCAACCGCACCCAGGCGCAATACAACTACGGTTACTACGCCCCCTGGTTCATGCCGGAAGGCAGGCAGAAGACCCTTGCCGCATTCGTTCGCGACAGGATCGAGCTGACGGACACTTTGACCGTGACGCCGGGCCTGCGCTTTGACCATGTGCGTTCCAAGGGCGTGCCGAACGAGGCGCCGCGCTTCAACAATCCGCTGGCCGGACACGATTATTCTGCCGTCTCGCATCGGGGCGTGACGCCGGCGATCAGCCTGTCCTGGGAGGCAACGCCCTCGGTGCGGTTCTTTGCCGATTGGGCCTATGCGATGCGGGTTCCCAACATCGACGAGATCTACTCGACCCAAAGTGTTCAGACCAAGGCCTCCGGCACCAGCCGCGATCTCGACGTCGAACGCAACAGCACCTTCAACATTGGTGTCGATATGAGCTTCAATGACGTCCTGACGAGCGACGACATGCTGTCGACGCGGATTTCCCTCTACAACAACCACGTCTCCAACCCGGTGACGCGTCGGTTCGGGTCGGTCAACCTCGCTGGCGTGTCGGGCAACGTCCCGTTCTACTGGAACACGCCGTCCTACGATATCCGCGGCATCGAACTGCAATCGCACTACGAGACCGAACGCATGTTCGCGGACATCGGCGTGTCCTGGATGACGGGTGAGCGGACCGGAGCCGTCAACAACATCTGGGGTCCCGATACCTATATCAACGATCTCGCCCCCTTGACCGTCATCGCCACAGCCGGAATCAAGGTGCCGGATCAGGACCTCGCCTTTGGTTGGACGGGCACTTTCGTCGACGACCAGAACCGCACGCCCTACAATCAGGGCGGACAGACCTATGCCCGCCCGCCGAGCGCCGGCTACGCGGTGCACGGCCTCTTCCTCGACTGGACGCCGACATCGGGCCTCATGGACGGCGGCGAGGTGCATCTCGCGGTCGACAACATCTTCGACAAATACTACGAGCCCTATCTCAGCGACGGGATTTCGGCGATGCCGGGGCGGAACTTCAAGATCGCGATCAGCCGGAAGTTCTAATCCTTCTACCGAATTCGACCGGCCCGTCAGCGGGCCGGTTGCCCGCTACGATGCGCCGCCATGTCAGTGCGGCGGTCCTGTCGCCGCACCGGATGTCCGATCTTCGGCCGGCGACCAAAGGGGCAAACTCGACCCAAAGCGGACCTGACGCGTCGGCGCGGTCCGTCTGGCGAGACGCGCGATTAAGCGGGAACGTACGTCAACCTAATCACGTCCTCGCCAACGTGATCGGTGGAAACAAGGCGGAGTGGTGGTCGCGGGCCGGCGAAGAATGGCTTGCCACGACCAAGCACGACGGGGTGGAAGTAGAGTCGATACTCATCAATAAGACCAAGGTCGGTCAGGCTTCGTGCCAGGTCTGGTCCGGACACTGCAATCTCCCCAACGAGCCGAGCCCTCAGGTCACGTATCACTGCCTCGATGTCATCCTCGACAAGTGTGGCGTTGGGGCCGACTGACTTCAACGAGCGCGACACGACCCACTTCGGTTGGCGCCGCCACACCGCCGCGAACTCGCGTTGCTCCGCACTCCACTCAGGACGGTCTTCGTCCCAATAACGCATGATCTCGTACATGCGGCGACCGTACACACTGCCCGTCAGGTCGCGCACCTGCTCTATCCAGTGACGAAAGAGCGAGGGGCCTGTCGACATTTCCAGGTGGTCGACGTAGCCGTCCAGGGACTGGTTCATTCCAAAGACGAGGTTCGCCATTGCTGCAAAATCTCCACCGCGGGGTATTCAGAATAGCTTGAGGCGGCATTCCGCAAAAGTGAGGTTGGGCATAAACTGCGCGCCGCTTTGTCGGAGCGACGAATAACCAAAGGACCGCTAACCACCCACGTGCGACATTGGAATTTCTGCTTCCGGGAAAGGTCGGAGGTTTCTGCGCGGGTACCAAGCGTCAGATTCTATCCATCAGGATTGCTGGACGCAGAAGATCGCGAAATTGAGAATGAACAGCGCAAGAAGCGTCGCGAGAAAGCTTCCGAGGGAGACGAGCGCCCTTTCACCGGCAGGTTTGCCACGGTGCTTTCGGGCGAAGACGGTGGCGATCGCAACGCCCAAGGATATGCCGGCGACCACCGGCATGGACATCAGTTGCATCGTGAATCCTGTTTGACGGTGCGGAATCTATCGGACGCGCACGGTGGAATTGAACGGACCGGCGACCATCAGGCCTGCGGAATTCAACGGTTCACCGGTGGTTCGCCCTGCCCCGGATGCGCAGCGCGCCCTCGAGCGCATCCTTGACCTGTATCGCGCGGCGCAATCCCGGGGACTGTGTCTCGCCCGCAGCTTCGATTGCGTTCTGCGCATGGGAGATGGCGATATTTATTTCGGCATCGCTGACCGAACGGTCGAGCGCCAGCGCCTGAGCGGCTGCCTCATTTTCCATTGACATCATGTCACTCCAACAAATCACCCAGCATCGGGTGAGGAGCGTGTACTTAGGTGAAGCTGCGGGCGTCCCCAAGTCCATCGGATGGCCCTGTTCAAGCTATGCTTAATCAAACCTTAAGGGCAACTGTTGAGCGTCAGCGGCGTCAGGTCACGCCACCCGCAGGCCGTCACATGCGTTCGCCGGGCAATTGGCTGGCTTGCCTTACCCAGTCGACGAATTGCTCTTCATCGAGTTGGTCGCCTTCGCGAATGTCGAGGTAGCGTACGTCCTTCTGCTTCGACTGGCCGGGCGGGATCGGATTGAGAGACGAACCGCGGAAGAACGCCACCTTGACGTATTTCGTGTAGACATGGATGCCGAGGAACCAGCCCTCGCCTTCAAGGCCATAGAGCGGAGAGTTCCATTTGACGGCCTTGTATACGCCGGGGACGGAGCGTTCGATCAGCGCGTCGAGGCGCCGGCCGACATCGCTCTTCCAGCCCGGCATGGCGGCGATATAGGCCTGGACGGGGGCGTCGCCATAGCCCTTGGCGATCTGCGGGTTGCCGCCCGAGAGCAGGGGCACGTCGCCGGACTGAACCGGCGACGCTCCTTGTGGCTTGTCTGCCTTCGCCGCCGCCGGCTTTTTGGGAATCTTGCTGGGCATCGCGCTTTCTCCTATCCGGCCGTGTGCCGCACGCTAAGGTAAAGCAGCACGAACATGTAAAGACCGGTGGGCACGAGAATGGCGAGCGGGAACAGCGGCAGGAAATAGACCCATTCGGCCGGCTGCTTTCCTACTCCCAAAGCGATGAAGATGGCGGCGACGACCACTGCGAAGATAAGCGACGTCCAGCGGTGAATTTGACGAATCCAGTTGTTCCAGTTCATTGGCACCTCCTCACAATACCAGCCGCAACGGATCGGGCGATCCGCGTGGCGCGAACTCAAAGAATAGGGTTGGTCTTCAGTCTAGCCGGCCCAAAACCTGTTCGAGGGCCGAAAGGAATCTCGGCCATCCGGCCGTCGCACCCTGATAGTACGGCTGCTGATCTGGCCGGAAGCCTGATTGTTCCATGCGCAGGCGGGTACCGGCACCCGTCGGGGTGAGCGTCCAGGTGACGACGCTCTTCAGATCCTTGGTGTCCCAGCTATAGGATAGCGATTTGTTGGGTTCGACCGCCTGCACCTGACAGTCGACGGCGCCCCAGTCGGCAGTAAGATTGAAGCGGTGCCCACGGTCTGGCTTGAAATTGTTCTTCATCAGCCACTCCTCGATTAGGTGAGGTTGGGTGAGAGCCCGCCAGATCTTCTCCGCCGGATAGGGTACCTCCCGTTCGACGACGACGGTGAGCGTTTCGGTTGATGTTTCGGTCATTGGTCCATCCTTTTGAGTAGGTCCTCGAGGTCGTCGAAGCGGTTTTGCCAGAATCCGGCCATCTGGTTTGCCCAGCCGATCAGCGGGTCAAGCGCGCCTTGCTGCGCGCTATAGTGGGTCAGGCGGCCTTCGTGCCGATCTTGCACCAGGCCGGCGCGCTTCAGGATCGCGAGATGTTTGGAAACGGCCGGCTGCGAGATCCCGGCATGGGCCGTAAGTGCCCCGACCGTCTGGTCGCCGTCGCGGCATAGTCGCTCAAAGATCGCCCGTCGCGTCGGGTCGGCAAGCGTTTTGAACAGGATTTCGTGCGGTTGCGGCGTCACAATTGAATAACTCGTTGGCTATGGGTTAAATCAATAACCACCGAGCTATGTGTTAGTCAAGTCCAGCCGGGCTGCCCCAACGATAATCGTCAAATCTTCGGAAGCATCGAACCCGACCCGCCGAAGGCTGACGGCCATCGCTTGTTCAGGTCATCGCGATCGATACGGGTCTTCGTTCGGAACTTTGCGTGAGCCCGATTGCTCGAGCGCGGTCGCTGCCAAGGCAAGCGACTCCGCTGGACCGGCAGCTGCGCCGATGACGAATGCTACGGACAGGCCCGTCTTGAGCCGCGACGTGTCGCGCTGTCGAGAATTCTGAAAACAGGCGTCTTCAGGTTCTGCCATCGGTAAACTGCACAAGATCCCAAAGGTTGCCGTAGAGATCCTTGAACACCGCGACGATACCGTAGGGCGCTTCCTTGGGTTCGCGGGCGAATTCAATGCCTCGCTCCACCAGATTGTTGTAGTCGCGCCAAAAGTCGTCGGTACGCAGGAAGAGAAAGACCCGCCCACCCGCCTGGTCGCCGACATAGCTTTCCTGATGGGCATTGGAAGCGCGCGCGAGAAGCAAGGAGGTATTGCCGTCGCCGACAGGTTTGACGACGACCCAGCGCTTGTCCTGTTCCGGTTGATAGCTGTCCTCGATCAGAGCGAAATTCAGCTTGTTTACATAAAAATCAATCGCCTCATCATAGTCCCGAACAACAATGGCAATTAGTGCAAGCGCCTGGTTCATCTCTGTCCTTTGTTTTCTGCCGGGGGTACAGCTCCGCGCTGCGACACACCCGTCCGATCGAATGCAGGCCGTTGTCCTGCTGCCGACCGACCGGCGGATAAGTTCGCGATATCGGCGCCTGAAGCGATTACCCTTCAGGTATCCACCGAAGCGTTATTCCAGCCAAGTTCTATATCGCATTTTGCGGCCGGCAAGTTGCGCGGTCGGCCGGTAGGCATGCTTGCCACGACGCTCGGACCCTGGAAGCAGAAGCGCCGAAGCTGACGGCTCCTCGATGGTTGCAATCGTCGTTCGCCGCACCCAGTTAACACAGCAGTTTCGAAACCCGGGAGCCGTCGTTTTGGATTGGACAGTTGCATTGCTCGGACGTTCAACCGCCGAATGGATTCCGGCCATCAGGGGAGAATCGGGGGATTTCGTTTATCGACGCAGCGACGGGCGAGCCTATGCCAAAGCGGCTGCGATGGAACGGTCCTCGGAGCTTGCAGGTGAGCGCGATCGGCTTTTGTGGTTGCACGACAAAGGGATCCTGGCCCCTGAAGTTATCGATTGGTGCATTGCCGATGAAGGCGCCTGCCTGATTATTTCCGCAATCGAAGGCATCCCGGCAGCGGATCTTTCGGCTGCCGACCTGCTCGAGGCCTGGCCGTCCATGGTGCAGCAGCTCGGTGCTCTCCACGCGCTGGATGCCGGCCAATGCCCATTCGATCGCGGTCTGGCACCGATGTTCGCGCGTGCCGCGGATGTGGTTGCCCGGGATGCCGTGAACCCCGATTTCCTTTCGATCGATGATCAGCAGACGCCGGCTCGCGAGCTTTTGGCCCGCGTGGAGCGCGAACTCCCGGTCCGCCTCGAGCAGGAAACAAGGGGGCGGGTCGTCTGTCACGGTGACCCGTGCATGCCGAATTTCATGATTGACCCTCGGACCCTTCGCTGCACCGGCATGATCGATCTCGGTCGTCTTGGGACGGCTGATCGCTACGCCGACCTGGCGCTGATGACCGCCAACGCCCGGGAAAGCTGGACGGGGCCGGATCAGGAAGAGCGGGCTTCTGCCGTCCTGTTTGATATATTGGGAATTGCAGCACCGGATCGTGCGCGTCTCGATTTCTACCTGCGTCTCGATCCACTGACGTGGGGCTGATGGAGCCATCGGTCGAAGAGCCGATTCCAGCATGAGCCGGCTGGCTTGCTGGCGGCTATGATGTTTTCGTCGCTGTCCACACGGCAGGTCACAGGCACGACTGCCGTCGTGCCCGTGTTGCAACTGTGGCGTCAACCGTCTCGCCCGTCGGACTTGGCGGTTGCCTTCCACATTCAGTTGATCAGAACCGACGGAGCCCACCGAGGTGATGCCCACGCAGTGATCCAGGGGTCGTCGGGTGGTTCGTCGATTTCGGGAAGCCCGATATCGCGGCGCATCCGGTTGGAGAGGCCGGTCGTCTGGTTGACCAGTCGGTGGTGCCGCCAGGCTGCCCGAATAAGGCCGGTGGTTGTGCTCCAGATGCCAAATGTGCGGCACAGTTCGTCGAGGGCTGCCGGCAGAGTGCCGGCGACCGGAAATGATGTTTCACGCATGTGTTCATCCCGATGCTGCGACGCGATCGGGTCCTCTAAAAGTTGATTTGGGCTTGAACGCGAATGTTCGCGCGGTGGGCCGGTAACGTTAGGTCAGTTGGGAAATGCCGAACCGTTGAAGGTCAGCGTTTAGGCGCGTTGTGAACCCGATGGGTCGACGCAGCATGCTCGATGCATCCCGAGCACAGCAACGAATCCACCAGAAGTGCGCATATTAAAGAGAGTATATGTCATCTCACGCCTCCTATAGTGTGGGTTGCTGACAATGCAACGTCGCATGAGAGTATTCTCTCCGCAAGTCGCAATTTCGAATTGCAAATATTGACGTGAGATATGTTGCTGAGTTGCAACACTGTTCTATTGCCCGGGCATCGATAGATCTGCACATGCCGACTCTGCCGTTTCGATGGCAGAGAGGCGCCGCCGCAACGACTGCCTCTGTGCTATCGCCCGCTGGTGCCCGTCGGCTGGAACGTTCATCCCGGAAACGTCCTGCCGTTCTTCTCGCTCCCTTTGCCTGCCGAAATTCTAGATGAAACCGGAAAGACGAGACTTGTCTGGCCGGGCGCGTTTTTCCGGCGTGGCATCTATTGGCTGATTAATCGCGACCGCATCTATCGGCCGGGGCCCAAGGGGTGTGATCCTGCATTTGGATGGCGACCGTTGCCCGTAAGCGGCAGGGCAGGCCGGCTTCGCTTTTCGAGCGATGCCAGCCTGCCCGGGATCATGCAGAGGAGTGTGATCAGAGGCCGCTCGATCGCACCGGAAGGGAGGATCCGACCAGCGGTGGCCTACAGCGCGTCGCGATCTCGAGAATTCTGTCGCTGCGCTTTGCGCCTTGTCTTTGCATGTCGCGCAAAACGGCTGGGCGTCTTTGCGCGACATGCTCCTGAATTACTTCAGCTGGCCGGCAGCCTTTTCGATGGCAGCCGCTGCGCAGGCCTCGTCGAAGTTGCCGCCGGGAGCGCCACCCACGCCGATTGCGCCGATGGTGACGTCGCCGGCCTTGATCGGTACACCGCCGGCGAGTACCAGAAAGCCTTCGATGTTGACCAGCTCGGCGGCTGCCGGGTTCTTGGCGACGTTCTCTGCCATTTTCGAGGTCGGTGTCCGCGAGGATGCCGACGTGAACGCCTTGGAGCGAGCCGCCTCAACCGTATGCGGGCCGGCGTTGTCGGCACGTACGAGCGCGCGCAACACGCCCGCGCGATCAACCACTGCCGCCGTCACGTTGTACTTGTCGGCGGCGCAGGCCTGGACCGCATTCGTGGCGATCTCGACGGCAAGGTTCGACGGGATGTTCTTTTCGGTGAGCAGTTCGGCCCGAGCGGTGCCGCTGACGATGACGAGCGCGGACGCCGTTGCGAGAAGGGTCTTGATCATGGCGTGGTTCCTGTCCTTTTTCCGGAGGAAGCGTTTCGCTTTTCCGAAACCAGAACTACCCAATCGGACCCGACTGCAGAATCCGCGATGCCACCACCACACATAGGTAGGACAACCTATGCCGACCCTTTATCAGCCAGCGTCAGCCGAACGAACTCGGCCACCGAACTGGTGCCAAGCTTCTCAGCTATCTTCGCCCGGTGCGCATCGATGGTTCTTGCCGATATGTTGAGCGCGGCCGCAATCTCCTTGCTTGCCCAGCCCAACGCGACCATATCGAGGACCTCGCGCTCGCGCTCGGTCAGCCGTGCGAGCTGCAGTCGCGCCTCGCGCTTTTCGAGCCGTGCATCGAAGCTGGCGAATGCCTGCTGCAGCGCCTCCACCAGCACTTCCCCGTCCACTGGTTTGGTCAGAAAATCCTGGATACCCGCCTTGAAGGCGCGCCGACAGGCTGCAACGTCGCCATGACCGGTGATCATGATCGTTGGCCAATCAATGCCGCGCTCGGCCAGTTTTGCGTGCATTTGCAGCCCCGAAACCAAGGGCATGCGCAGATCGACGATAAGGCATCCCGGCTTCTCCTCATCGATATGCGTCAGAAAAGTCTGGGGATCGCCAAACGTTTCGACATTGATGCCGTAGGTGCCGAGCAGAAAGGCGATCGCTGTGCGCACCGCCTCATCGTCGTCGATCAGATAGACCCGGTATTTGCTCACTGCTGCTCCTGTTCCTGCGCACGCGGCAGCGTAATCGTAAACCACGCCCCGCCACCGGGAGCGTTTTCCGCTTCTATTCGGCCGTCGACGCGCTCGATTAATGTCGAACACAGCGAAAGCCCCAGACCCATGCCATCGGACTTGGTCGTAAAAAACGGCTGAAACAGCTTGGGAAACGCGTTTGCGGCGATCCCCGGTCCATTATCACGCACGATGATCTTTACCTCGTCGCCAATGGTTCGTGTCTCGATTTCGACCCGCGGGTTCATGGTCTCCGCACCCTCCAGGGCGTCGGCCGCGTTGCGGATCAGATTGTGCAATACCTGCTCCAGCTCAATCGGGTCGACTTCGGCCGCAAGCGGTTCCTTCGTCAGGTCGAGTTTAAGTTGGATGCCGCGTCGCTGAAGATCGGCGCCTGTGAGCGCCGCGATCTCGGCAACGATACCGTTGATCGCGCTCGTGACAGGTTCCGGTGTACGGTTGGAGGCATAGTCGCGCATGCGCCTCAACATCTCTCCTGCACGCTTCGCCTCGCGGACATTGACTTCAAGCGCCTCAGAGATCAGCCCGATATCGGGCTTCGCCGTGCCGGCCAACCTTAGCGCCGCCTGGCTGCGGCTCAGCATTGCCGTCAGGGGCTGCGTCAGTTCATGCGCGATGCCTGACGCCAGCTCGCCCATGGCGTTGACGCGCGAAGCATGGGCAAGCAGCGTCTGCCGCTCCTGCAAGAGCGCTCGGGCTTCGGCCTCTTGCGTCGATCTCTGGGATTTCTGGACGGCGGCGCGCTGGCGCAGTGCAAACACTAGCGCGAAAGACGCCAGTCCGGCCATTGCGGCAAAGCCGATCAACGGTCGCAAAGGCAAGAGCGCCTCAGTCGGCATCGGCCGGTCGAGTGACAGCGAGATCTTTTGGCTCTCACTGTCTATCGTCGATTCGAAATGCGCGGGCGCAACGAATGATGTCTTGTCTCTGACAGCATCCTCGGCCGGCACGTCAAGCAACGGCTGCTCGTTGAGCGTGAGTTTGAGGTGGGCCCATTGCGGGCGTTCCTCCGGCTCCAGCAAATGACGCGTGTCGATGGATATCACCAGCGCGGTGTCCGAAGGCGCCTGTGCCCGCTTGGCCAGCAGATACCGGCCATTTCGGCCGACATAGGCCTCGACCTTGCCGCGCTGTTGTCGCGTGATCGCGTCGCGCAGCCGGGAAAGATCTTCGCCGCCGCCGGAGGGGACTTTGAGCAACAGCCCGGGCGCGCCGCCGCTTCGTGCCGCTGCGGCACCTTGCTGTCCGGCCTTGTCGTCGAGCGAAACAAGCGCGAGCCAGGCGATGCGCGGATAGAAGCGCGCAACACTCTCCATCACCTGCCGGGTGGCGTCCAAGCGTGCGGGTTCGGTGTCGCCGGTCAACGCGATCAGGCTGGTCATGTGGGCGTCGTGCTGCGCCGCGCGCTGGGATATCAAGCGGTGCAGGGTTCGGCCGGCCACCGCCAGTTCATCGGTCAGTCGCTGCCGCGACGCTTCGACGGAGTAGAGCGCAAACGCCGAGATCGCAGCGAACCACAACGCCACGCCGAACAACCAGGATTTCAAGAGGGCGTTGCTCACGCAAACTCAACCAGAATCGGACATGACGTGGCGGGCCGGCTGCCGATATCTTCGGCCCGATCCAACACGTGCAATGCAATATGAGCGCTCAATTCAAACATGTCTCTGCTTCGCGGTCTACCGCATCCTCAACACTGGTGCCCGGAACATTGGGCCGTGAGACGTCATACCACGCACGTGTGCTGATGAAACCAGGCGGGAGCTGAAGGGCGCGATCGGACATGCCGCCGCGGCCCCTGGCGTGTGCCATGCAGCAGCCGCATGGCCGACATGATTTGCTTATGGCCACAGCGATTTCCATATGAGGTGCAACACCTGAATTCGAACGTGATACCAGCGCCGCGGCTCATCCTGCCGGGCGCGAAGGAGATAACATGGTCGGGATCCCAAAGACACTTGAAGACATGAGCGTGCGCGAACGGTGCTGCATGCTCGAAACGGTGGCCGGTGCGCTCGAGGCTGTCGCCGAAGAGGCCGAAGATCTGGGCGACGCCCGTTTTGCCGCCAACTCGAAATGCGTCGCAGGTACAATCCGCGGATACGCCGACAACTTCGGAGCGCATGATCTCAAGTCGGCCGAACTAATTCTCGAGATGGGGATTACGCTCGTACATCTGTCCTCGACGAGATCAGGTGGTGCCGCGGCCGCGATGACCGACAATCCGGAAGCGTGCCATTAGATCCTTTCGAGGAAAAGTACGAAGCGGTTTTCCGTCCGGAAATGCGCAAAACAAGCGGCCGGGGCGTTTCGCGGAAACGCCCTCGCTGTCCTGGGAATGCCGTCCTTGGCATGGCCAAACTGGCGAAAGGCACTGACCGTTTCAACGGTCGCCGCTTCGGGCAGATTGGCGCCCAAGTGCCGCAAGGATATCCGCACGCTCGTTGCCAACGAGCCCGGAATGGCCTTTGCACCACACGATCGCCAGTTGGGGATTGCGGGACAGTTGAAGATCGATCGCCATCCACAGCTCCACATTGGCTATTGTCCGGCTTCGGGCTTTCGCATTCGGGACAATCTTTTTCCAGCCGTTGTTCTTCCAGATGTGGCGCCAGCTGTTGCAGCCATTCACCGCGTAAACACAATCGGACCAGACGATTGCGCGTTCGCCTGAGGCATTGCCGTTGACCCACAGCGCTGCCTTGAAGAGCGCGGTCAACTCCATTGTGTTGTCGGCGGAAGATTGGGCGCCGCCAAACTCTGAAGCGATTTCCGCGCCATCGCGATAGGCGACGAATGCCCATCCGCCTTTGCCGGAGGTCGGTTCATACGAGCCGTCCGTAAAGATGTGAAGGCCTTCGCAAGAGGGCAGCATCCCGGCGGTATGGCTGGGAGCGCAGAGCTCGGTGGGAATGCGGTTCATCTCGCCTTGCAATCCTGTCGCGTAACGTTGCCTGTCTCTAACAGACGATCGAATATGTTGCGACACCATCGTCGGCAATGTCGGGTCTCCACGTTTTCGGCCGCTATCGCAAGCCGGTTTCGCAGCCGGGATCTTGGCGGGCCCCTCGACGTCCGGCGATGATGGCTGCGTCGATGCGTAAACAGCCGATTGATTATTCTGTGAAGCACCGGCCACTCCTTTGCGCTTCTACGGCATCCGCCGTATGGCCATCGAACGGGTGGCGATGCACACAAACGACCTTGTCTATCAATGGTCGCAGGGATGTGCTCGATGCAGCTCAATCGGTGGAATTATTACAGTGACTTCCTCGTCTATCCGTTGTCGTTCTCCTCGCGACCCTGGCTTTGCGGATGACGCCCGACACGGAGTGGTGGCGTTGCGAGTTGTTATTCTTCGCCGGTATCATCGCCTGGACGTTCGTCGAATATCTTCTGCATCGCTTCGTGCTTCACCGCATTCCGCGGATTCGCGACATGCATGAGGCGCACCATCGCGATCAACAAGCGTTGATCAAGACGCCGACATTTGTCAGTGGGCCTGCATATCTCGTTCTGTTGGTCTCTCCGCTTTGGTGGGGCGGCGGTCTCGCATTTGCTTTCAGCCTCGCAGCGGGCTTCCTGTTCGGTTATCTCTGGTACGTCACGGTCCACCATCTCGTGCATCATCGGCCGGCGCGCCAAGGGTCGCTGTTTTTTGCGCTCAAGCGACGCCATGCGTTGCACCATCACGTGACGCGGGAGGGCAATTTCGGCGTGACCTCCGGCGTCTGGGATCGGGTGTTTGGAACCGATATCCAGCCGCGCCGCAATCCAAGGCGCGCCCAACCCAACGGGCGTCGCCTCGCAGAGAGGTAGACGCGTTCGCGCCACAGATTTATCCCTCGCAAGGTCGATGAAGACGCCGTCCCCGCTCTCGAACGGCTACATGACGCCGAAGCGTTCGAATGCCTCGACCGTGGACATGCCGGCTTCGATGGCAAGACGAACCTTGTTTTCCGTCTCGGCTTTTTCGAACGCCAGCGCGATCGCTTCCTGTTCCGCCTCGCGCGGAATGACCAGAACACCGTCACGATCGCCGAAGAGAATATCTCCGGGCCGGATGCGGATGCCGCCGATCTCGATCGGAACCGCGTAGTCGACGACCTTGCCGCGAGGTCCTTGATCCTGTGCATAGGAGCCGTAGCAGAAGGTCGGGAAATCGAGAGCCAGGATGCCGCCAGAGTCTCGGCAGTAGCCGTCGCAGATTGCGCCTGCTGCTTTCAGCTGGATCGCGCGTGTCGACATCAGTTCTCCCCAGACGGCGTAGCGCGGCGAGGCGCCTGAACATACGTAGATTTCGTTGGGTTTCAGGCTATCGAGCGCATGGAACATCAAGCCGAAGGGTTTGGTGCTGATTTCGGCGTGGCCATCGGTTCCGGCAGTCGCAAAGAAATCCGCCTCAAGCACCGGCATGGCACGGCCGACCGCTACCATGTCATCGCGCAAGGCGCGGATCCGGGGCGGCAGGAACTGATGCTGCAGACCCATCGTGTCGAGAATGTCGCCGACAACGGCGGTAAAGAGCCGGCTTCGCATCGCCGCAAACAAGTCGGTATCGTCTTCGAAAGTCTTCATAGTATCACCTGCTCACTCTGTGCGGCCCTGACCGCTGAAATGCCCTGCATCACTCCGCGGATCTCCGCGAGCCCCTTCAGGCGGCCGATGAGCGAATAGCCGGGATTGATCCTTTCCTTGCCGATATCGTCGGCCAGCAGATGGCCATGATCGGGGCGAACGGGGATCTGCCAGTCGTCGCGCCCGGCAGCGTGGCGGCGCTCCTGCTCTTCAAGGAGGGCGAGAATGACGGCCGGAATGTCGCTCGAGCCGCCGAGATGGTCGGCTTCATGAAACGACCCGTCAGCTTCACGCTGGACGTTGCGCAGATGGGCGAAATAGATGCGGGACCCGAATTCACGCACCATCGCGGGCAGGTCGTTCTCGGCGCGGGTGCCGTAGGATCCGGTGCAAAAGGTCAGGCCATTGGCGGGGCTGTCGGCGGCAGCCAGGATGCGGCGCGCATCATCTGCGGTGGAAACGATCCGCGGCAGGCCGTAGAGCGGAAAGGCCGGATCATCGGGATGAATGCAGAGTTTTATCCCGATCTCTTCGGCAACCGGCACGACCTCGCGCAGGAAGCCTGCGAGGTTTTCATGCAGGTCCTCGGCGCTGACGCCATCGTATTCTGCGAGCGCTCCGAGAAAGCCGGCGCGGTCGAACTTGCGCTCCGACGCCGGCAGGCCGGCAATCAGATTGCGTTCGATCCGGTCGACCTTTGCAGCATCCATCGCTGCAAAGCGTGTCTCAGCCGTTTCGATCTGGGCCGGCGAATAGCTCTGTTCGACACGCGGCCGTTTCAAGACGAAGAGATCGTAGGCCGCGAAATCGATGGCATCGAAACGCAGTGCATATCCGCCGGTCGGCAGGGGGTGCATGAGTTCGGTGCGGGTCCAGTCGACGACCGGCATGAAATTGTAGCAGACCGTGCGGATGCCGCAGCGCGCCAGCGCGCGCATCGTGTCCTTGTACCAGTCGATGTAGCGTGCGCTGCCGGACGATTTGAGCTTGATCGAATTGTGCACCGGAATGCTCTCGACGACGCTCCAGCGCAGACCCGCCGTCTCGATCAATGCCTTGTGCTTCAGGATCTGATCGTCGGACCAGGGCGAGCCGTCATAGACGTGATGAAGCGCTGAGACGATGCCTGTCGCGCCGGCCTGCCGGATATGGCTGAGCGGCACCGGATCATCCGGGCCATACCAGCGAAAGCACTCTTCCATCGGCCTCATCTCTTAAACTCCTGCGATCTCGTGATGATCTTTATTGTTGGACCAGATGATGCATTAAGGATCGTCTCCGGCGCGTATTCAAGTGAAAAGAAGCTGAAGTTGGCATTTTATCAGCGAAATAATCAAATTTCCGACGTCATGCTTGACTTGTTATTCAATCTGGACCAACAAATAGAGCTGCACACAGGAGGAGAGCGTGGCGCACAATTCGGCAAAACCGGAGCTTTCGACAGGTGTCGAACCAGCTGAGGTCGGCAAGACGTCGGCGGTCGACAGGCTCGTCGAGCAGATCAGGGATCTGATTGCCGAACGTGGACTGGGCATTGGCGATGCGCTGCCGACAGAGCGCGATCTCGGCGAACAGTTTCAGGCGGGCCGGAACACGGTTCGCGAGGCGCTTCAGGTCCTGCGCGCCTATGGCCTGATCGAGACACGACCCAAGGTCGGTGCCGTCATCAGCGGGGGTCATGGTGAGGCGATCCGCAGGCTTTTTGCTTTCCACAACGGCATATCGCCCGATTCCTTCCGCGATCTTCAGGGTTTTCGCCGCATCATCGAGACCGGCGTCGGCGATCACATCATTCTTCATGCAAGTGAAGCTGACCTCGACAGGCTGGAGGCGGCCAATGCTCGTATCCGGACGGCTGAGAAGGCCGAGGACGCAGCCCGCTACGACTACGAATTCCACGAGGCGATCGTCGAACTGTCAGGTAACAGGACGACCCTTGCTGCCTACCGCATGATGCGCACCGTCATCGAAGAAGTCATGCGTCTCGGCAAGGCGGAGCGGCCAGTCCAGTCGGCGACCTACGAGGCCCATGCCGAAATCATCGGCGCGCTGAGGGCGCGCGACCGGATTGCCTATGCCTATCTCATGAGCCGCCATCTCGAATTCGGCCTCAAATTCGTCGGTGCGCCATCGGGCCAACCCGCCACGACCAAGACTTGAGGCGTCGTCGTCGTTTCCAGCATTCAGTCAGAACCGGCCCCTCTGCCCGCGGGTCCGGCAATACGATCAAGGGCATCGGGGAGGAGACCCAATATGATCAATGCAAAACGCCATGTCCTGGCGTTCGCAGCACTTCTGGTGAGCGTCAGCTTCGCACCGAGCGCCGTTCTTGCCGACGGCAAGGCGATCGCCGGCATCGTCTTCCAGCAGGACCAGTATTTCCGCGGCATCCAGATCGGGATGGAGAAGGCGGCGGAAGCTGCCAACGACGAACTGCTCGCCGGAAATAGCGACAGCAAGCTCGAAAAGGAAGCGCAGCTGATCGACACCTATATCGCCCGCGGCGTCAACTCGATCGTGGTCGCGCCGCTGTCGGCCGACGCGTCGGTTCCCGCGCTCAAGAAGGCACGCGATGCCGGTATCACCGTGGTCACGTACGGCACGTCTGCCAATGGCGACGTCGCTCAGGCGACGGTGACGAGTTCCGACAGGGATATCGGCATCGGTACCGGCGAGGCGGCTGCTCCATTCCTGAAGACGCTCGGCAACGGCGAGAAGGTCAAGATCGGCACGCTCGCCTTCAAGGCGCTGCTGCCGGAGCAATCGAACGCCCGCGTCGATGGTTTCCTTCACGTGGTGTCCTCTCAGGTCGAGATCGTTGCGCAGCAGGACGCCTGGCTGGCCGAAAAAGCATTGGCAGTCGCGAGCGACATGCTGACCGCAAATCCGGACATCAAAGTGATCTACGCCGCCAACGAAGGCGGCACGATCGGCGCCGTCCAGGCGGTGAAGAAGGCTGGGCTCGAGGGCAAGGTTTTTGTTTTCGGGACCGATGGTTCCGAGCAACTCGCCAACATGCTTCTCGACAAGGACAACGTGCTCCAGGCGACAACGGCGCAGCAGCCTCTGGAAGTCGGTAAGCAGGCGATCGAGGCGGCGCAGAAACTTCTCGAGGGCAAGACGTTCGAGACGAAGGTCAATGTTCCCGTCCTTCCTCTGACGCGCGCAAATGCCGACGGCGTGGCCGCCTACAAGGAAGGCCTGAAGGCTCTGAAATGAGGCTGCGGGGCGGGGCCTGCCGGCCCTGCCCACCATTTTCAGCGCCAACCGGGAACCACGGATGACCTACTCTCAGCCCCGGACAGATGCCGCCCAAGGGCGGCTCGAGTTCCGATCCGTCACAAAGCGTTACGGCCCGACGGTTGCCCTGTCGGAGTTTACTCATGATTTTACCCCAGGCCGCGTTCATGCCCTGATGGGAAAGAATGGCTCGGGGAAATCGACGCTGATCAAGCTTCTTGCCGGCGTGACCGAACCCACCTCCGGCACGATCAGTGTCAACGGACGGGATCAGACCTTTACCTCGCCGCATGATGCGTTCGATGCGGGCATCGTGACCGTGCACCAGGAACTGTCGCTGGTTCCCGAACTGTCCGTCGGCGAGAACATCTTTCTCGGCCGCCTGCCACACATGAGGCGCGCCGGCCTGCGTGTCGTCGACTGGAAGGGCTTGCACAAGCGCGCGACCGAGCTTCTGTCCGACATGGGGCTTTCGATCGATTCCCGCCAGCCGGTCTCAGCCCTCAGTGTCGGGCAGCAGCAGGTTGTCGAGATCGTCAAGGCGATGTCCTTCAACCCATCGATCCTGCTGCTTGACGAACCGACATCGGCGCTCGCCTCGAAAGAGGTCAAACAGCTTTTCGCACTGATCGAGCGATTGCGGGCACGCGGCGTGACGATGATCTACATCACGCACCGCATGAGCGAGCTCTTCGAGATCGCCGACACCTGCACCGTCATTCGCGACGGGCACTATATCGGCGCGGTCGAGATGCGCGCGACCTCGCCTGCCGAGATTGTCGGCATGATGTTTGGCGACGCCGCCCGCACGACCCGTCCGCCGCGCCAGACGATCGACAGGCTCAAGCCGGTGCTTGAAGTGCGCGGCTTGACCCGCGCAGGACACTTCAACGACGTATCCTTCGACCTTTATCGCGGCGAGATTCTCGGGATCGCCGGCCTGCTGGGCTCGGGCCGGACCGAGCTGATGCGCGCGATCTTCGGCGCCGACCGTACCGATGCCGGCACGGTTCACCTTGAAGGACGATCGATGACAGGCGCCACGCCGCGCCAGATGCGCGCTGCCGGCCTTGGCTATACGCCGGAGAACCGCAAGGAGGTCGGTCTCGTGCAATCGTTGTCGACCGCCGACAACCTATGCATGGCAAGTCTCGGCCCGATCGCAAGGAACGGCCTCATTTCCCGCCGTCGCGAGCAGCCGCATGTCAGCCGCCAAATTGCCGATCTGCACATCAAATGCGGCGATCCGGAACTGCCGGTCTCTTCGCTATCCGGCGGCAACCAGCAGAAGGTGGTGATCGGCAAGTGGCTCAACAGACATCCCTCGGTGATGTTCTTTGACGAGCCAAGCCGCGGCGTCGACGTCCAGGCCAAGCGGCAGATCTTCGACATCATCTGGCAAAAGGCCTCAGACGGCCTGGCTAGCATCTTCGTTTCGACCGAACTCGAGGAGGTCCTCGAAGTGGCAGACCGCATTCTCGTGATGCACCACGGCAATGTGGTGGCGGAGGTGGACCCCACCCGGACCGATCTTACCCAACTCTACGGCCTATGCATGGAAGGGGCCTCCCAATGACACTTGTCAGCCAAAGCGCCGAAGCCGGCGGACAGAACGTATCGTTCCGCCTCCTCAAGACCTACCCGATGGAGATCATCCTGGCGGGTCTGGTCCTGTTTCTGATCCTGATGGCGCCGGGCTTTGCCTCGACCGCCAATATCCTCAATGTGCTGCGAACCGTGGCGATGCTGGGGATCATCGCCTTCGGCATGACGGCCGTGATCATTTCGGGCGAGATCGATCTTTCGGTCGGCGCTGGGGTTGCGCTGGCGGGATGCATCGTTGCCTGGTTCGCTGACGCCTACACGGATGCAATTGGCGGCTGGAGCGCCGTCATCCTCGGCTTTGCCGTCGCGCTCACCGTCGGTTTTTCGCTTGGCTATCTCACCGGTCGCTTCCGGCAATGGTTCAACGTCCCGACTTTCATTACCACGCTCGCCCTCTTTGCGGCGCTTCGCGGTGTTGCGAACCTCATTACCGGCGGATTTCCGCTGTCGACGTTTCCAACCGGCTTCGATTTCCTCGGCGGCGGCTACCTCTTCGGCATTCCCTTCCCGGTCTATATTTTCGCGCTCACTTTTGCCGCCATGCACTTCCTGATGAAATACACCAGCTTCGGCCGCGAGGTTTACGCCGTCGGCGGCAACATGGAGGCAGCAAGGCTCTCGGGTATCGACATCTGGAAGATCAAGGCGCTGACGCTCGGCCTCACCGGCGCGCTGACGGCGATTTCCGGCACGCTGATCGCGTCGCAGATCGGTGCCGGCACCGGCACGACCGCAACCGGCATGGAGCTTGACGTGATCGCGGCCGTCATCATCGGCGGCACCTCGCTCTTCGGTGGCAAGGGTCGGATCTGGGGAACCCTGATTGGGGTGCTGTTTCTCGGCTGCATCTCCAACGGCATGACCCTGATGAATGTGAGCGAGTACTGGCAGTACGTCGTGCGTGGCGGGATCATCCTCGGCGCCGTGCTTCTCAACCAGGTCCTGGAACGTGTGCGCTAAGAGGAGTTCGGAGCAGATCATGACTGAATTTGCAGGAAAAGTAGCGCTGGTGACCGGAACCTCCGGCATCGGGCTGGCATCGGCCATTAGGCTTGCCACGGCCGGCGCGAAGCTATTGGCCTGCGGCAACGATGTCGCGGTGAACCAGGCGTTCGACAGGATCGCAAACGAGCGCGGCCTGGCAATGGCATCGCGATTGACCGACGTGTCGGTCGAGGCAGACGTGGCGGATGCCGTTGCGGACGTCGTATCGCGTCACGGCGGCCTTGATATCGTCGTCAACGCCGCCGCCGTTCATCCCTTTGGCACCGTGCTCGATACCAGCTTCGAGACCTGGAACAGGTGCTTGTCCGTCAATGTCGGCTCGATCTACCTGACCGGACGCTTTGCCATTCCCGAAATCGCCAAGCGCGGCGGCGGGGCGATCGTCAACATCTCCTCGGTTCAGGGTCACAACTGCCAGCGGAACGTGGCGGCCTACGTCGCCACCAAGGGCGCCATCCATGCGTTGACCCGCGCGATGGCGCTCGATCATGCCGACATCAGGGTGCGGGTGAATTCCGTCAGCCCCGGCTCCGTCCGCACGCCGCTTCTGTCGCTGGCCGCTCGCACCTATGGCGGCGAAGGTGTCAGCGAGGAGGAAGCCTTCGCCCGCTTCGGCGCTGCCCATCCGATCGGCCGCATAGGCGAGCCGGAGGAGGTAGCAGAACTCGTCGCCTATCTCGCATCCGATCGCGCCGGCTTCATCACCGGATCGGACTTCCGCATCGACGGCGGGCTCACCGCCGGCATCGGCGTGAAATAATCGCACAGGGAAAGAACAGGATGAAAATCGGCCTTGGCCTCTATCGTGAACAGCTCACGCCCGACAATTATCGCTTCGCACTTCAGTCCGGCGCGACCCATATCGTTGCGCACCTGACCAACTATTTTGCCGGCAAGGATCCGAAGATCGACAGCGGCGACAACGGCGGATGGGGCGATTGCTCCACCGACCGCCTTTGGACCTATGAGGAGCTGTCGGCTCTGGTTCAGGACGTGCGCGCAGCTGGGCTCGAACTTGCCGCGATCGAGAATTTTTCGCCGCGCTTCTGGCACGATATCCTGCTCGACGGACCGGAACGCGATGCGCAGGTCGAGGCATTGAAGCAGTTGATCCGTGACGCCGGACGCGCAGGCGTGCCCTGCATCGGTTACAACTTTTCGCTCGCCGGTGTCTATGGCTGGACCCGTGGTCCCTATGCGCGCGGTGGTGCGGAATCCGTCGGCTTCGGCGTCGAGGATGCGCCGGGCGTCGTGCCCGATCCGGACGCGCCCATCCCCGACGGCATGGTCTGGAACATGCGGTATCGACGCGGCGTGGCCGGCGCTAAGCCCGTCTCGGTCAGCAATGCCGAGATCTGGGATCGCCTCGCCCGATTCCTGAAGGATGTGGTTCCTGTCGCCGAGGAAGCCGGCGTCATGCTCGGCGCGCATCCCGATGACCCGCCGGCCGAGGCGCTGCGTGGCACGGCTCGCCTCGTCAACCGGCCGGAGAAGTATGATCGGCTCATGTCGATCGTCGATTCTCCATCGAACGGGCTCGAATTGTGTCTCGGCTCGCTGCAGGAAATGCCCGGCGGCGATATCTACGAACATGTTCGCCGTTTCGCGCGCTCGGGGCGCATCGGCTACATCCACTTCCGCAATGTGAAGGGCAAGATGCCGCGCTACGTCGAAACCTTCGTCGACGAAGGCGATATCGACATGGCCGAAATCGTGCGCATCCTGCGCGATGAGAATTACCAGGGCGTGATGATCCCCGACCATACGCCGGCAATGACCTGTGCCGCCTCATGGCATGCGGGCAAGGCCTTCGCGCTTGGGTACATGCGCGCGCTGGTGCAAAACGCCCATGCTCTCGGACCGTCGCGATCCCTTGCCCACGATCTCGCAGCTGAATAGGAGGCGCGGATGGAGAGGTCGGTGATCTGCGTTGCCCCGGTCGGCGACAAATGCGGCGAGGGCGCCGTCTGGTCGGCATCCGAGCAGGCGCTCTACTGGAGCGACGTCAACCGCTTCCTTGTCCATCGGTATGATGAGGCGAGCGGTTCGGTTCGCTTCTGGACATTCGACGAGCCGGTGGTCGCGGTCTCCTTGAGCGACGAACCGGGACGGTTGCTTCTGGCGCTCGCCTCAAAACTCGTCTGGTGGTGGCCGGAAACCGACCGGCGCGTGGATCATGGCTTCCACTTGCCCGGTTATCCGCGCGTGCGCCTGAACGACGGTCGCCCCGACCCGGCGGGAAACTTCTGGGTTGGGTCGATGAAGAACAATGTTCTGCCCGACGGCGAGCTTGGCGAGACGGCAGAAGGCGAGGGCATCCTCTATCGCCTTGCGCCTGATGGAACGGTGAGCGAGTGGCGGCGTGGGCTCGGCATTTCCAATACGCTTTGCTGGAGCCCCGATGGCAGCACGTTCTATTTCGGCGATACGCTTGCCAACGAGATCTACGCCTTCGACTACGCAATGGCGGACGGCTCGATTTCGAACGAGCGGATCTTCGTTGGCGATTTCTTGCGCGGTTCGCCTGATGGCTCAGCGATGGATAGCGATGGCTATCTCTGGAATTGCCGTTTCGGCGGCGGCTGCATCGCGCGCCTATCGCCCGACGGTTCCGTCGCTGAGATCATCGAAATGCCGGTCACCAATATTACGACCTGCACCTTCGGCGGCGCCGATCTGAAGACGCTTTATGTCACGACGGCCAGCATCCTCTCAAAGCCCGGAGAACGGCTCGCCGGCAGCCTCTATGCCCTGAAGGTCGATACCCCCGGGCTGGTGGAGAACCGTTTTGGCGGGGCGGCTTAGAGATGGCTGAGACGACAAGGCGCGGCCTTGCCTGGGCGCATGGATGCCTGGCGGTGCAATCCCTGGGCGGCATGCTGGGCCCGGTACTTTTCCTGTTGCCCGACGGGCGGCAGGTAAGCCCGCTGCATGTGGCACCCTGGGGCCGGGATCCGAGCAGAACGACACTGCCGCCAATCCTGCGGGAATTGCGTGGCGAATGGCCTTGCGTTCCTTTCGGCAGTGACGGCTCGCGCCCGCTCGCCGCCGGTTGGTCGGACGCAGGCGAGACTTTCGCTGGAGCGGATGTGCCGCACGGCCACGGTTCGAACGCACATTGGAACTGGGGCGACTGCGACGAGCGGCAGATCGTGTTGACGTGCAGCTATCCGGACAGCCACCCGGTCAGGCAATTGCGCCGGCGCATCGTGCCGGACCCCAACGCCGCCGCCCTCGATATCACGCTCGAAATCGAAGTGCGGCGCCCCTGCACGCTTCCGATCGGCCTGCACCCCACCTTCCGCCTGTCACCCCGGCCGGGGTCGGTCAGGCTCGAGCCCGGAAGCTATCGCGAGGTCTGCAGTTTTCCCGGCGATGTGGAGCCGGGGGCGACGCTGTTTGCGCCCGGGGGACGATGGCCGAAGCTTCAGAGCGTCGATGCCCGTGATGGCGCCATCATCGATGCGGCGTCCGTACCGCTTGACCAGAATGCCGAGGAACTGCTGCAACTGGTCGGCATCGATGGCGCGGCCGCCCTGCACTATCGTGACGAAGGTTTTCGTGTCCGGCTTGAATGGCAGAAGGAGCACTTTCCGAGCCTACTGCTCTGGTACAGCAATTGCGGGCGCAGGGCCTATCCGTGGGACGGGAAACATCTGGCACTTGGCGTCGAGCCGGTTTGCTCGGCCTTCGATCTCGGCCCGGCGGTCTCGTCAGCCGACAACCCCTTGGCATCACCAGCCGCGCCCACTTCGCTGTCGTTCGATCCCGATCAGCCATTCACCACGCGCTATCGGATCTCGGTCGAAGCGGCCACCATGGGCTGACAGCTGACAGCGTGTTTCACGGGAGGTCCGCTGCATCGGGTCTCACCCACCCCCGTCGTGCCTTGGAAGCGGGCTCATTTCTTCCGGCAGGTGCAGGGGTCGTAGCCATTGGGAAACAGCCGGCCGGCCCTCATGCCGATCATCACTGGGATGTCGCGGACCCGCGAAACGCCCAGAGACCCGGCAATCGCAATCGCAGCCTCGGCGCAGATCGCCGCGTCCTCGGCAGCATTGTGATGTGCGAAGGTCAGGCCGAGATGGCCGGCCAGGATGTTTAGCTTGTGCGATCCGAGATGCGGCCAAACCTTTTGCGCCATCTTCACCGAGCAGAGATAGGACAGGTCCGGGTAATCCTGGCGGTAGAGATCGAGACAGGAGCGCCAGACGCTGAAATCGAAGGCCGCATTGTGGGCGATCATGGTGGCGCCGCGAAAGTCGTCGGCGAATTCGTCCATGACTTCGGGAAACTCGCCTGCGTCTTCCACATGCTCCGGGCGGATGCCGTGGATTGCGATGTTGAAGGAAGAGAAGCGCATGCGCTTCGGACGGATGAGCCGCTCCTCGATCCGCACGACCCGGCCATCCTCGATCCAGGCCAGGCCGACCGAACAGGCGCTGCCGCGCTGCTCGTTGGCGGTTTCGAAATCAATGGCGATGGTCTTCAAGGCGGTGTCCCGACTGTTCTTGCGCAGCAAGGGCTAAGCGCTACAGCATTCTTCGCGCGCACCTGCACGCACGAAGGATGCTGTAGCGGTGTGCGGGCGATTCTGCAAAGACCGCAAGGGGTTCCGGTCGGGCGCTCGGCGCAGGCGTGATCTTGCGCGCATGCGACTTGCGTTTCCCGTCGGCGTAAGCGAACCTTCCGATCAGGACAGAAAAGGCTTAGGCCGCTGCCGGACACCCCAGGCTGCAACAGAAGCCCCGCAAGTGGAGGAAACCATGTCCACCAGATTTCTCACGGCATTTGCACTAACGGCACTCTTGGCGATATCAGGGTGTGCGACCAGTGGCTCCGGCAATACGACCTACTCGCAAGCGCAAGGGGTTGATCCCGATATCGATCCGACCGGCACGGGCAATGATAGCATGGGTGCCAGCTACTAGAATGTCTCCGGCTTAGACGGGGTCGCAGAAACGCTCTATCTCCTTGTTTTTAGGCATTCCTGTCGGAGAACCGCTTCGCACTTTTTCCCGAGGATTGCTGTAGCACCTTACCTTGTCCAGGGCTGAAGAGAGAGTTCAGCTGCGCGATCTGCCGATGGGGTCGGCAGTTCGCGGCCGGAAAATAGTAAATCCTAAACATCCCTGAACAGGTGCAGAACGGCTAGGGTACGGAGGATGTCCAACGGTCGCCGCCTGACCCAATTTGGGGGAGGAACATTTCTCTCGTCTCGATTTCCCCACATTGAAGGCTTGATGTAAGGCCATGGACAGAGCCGGAATAGCCTTCCTCATCCTCATCTGCCTGCTCGTCGCACGCGCTAAGCATTCTCGCCATCGGGCCGAGCCCCGACGTGGCTCCACCCCCGAGCCCGGCAATTGTTCCCGGGAACTAGAGCGCCTGTGCCTGAGACGTAGGCACGAAGCCGCTTTATCTCTTTGCTTGCATGCACTTCCAGGCGGAAAACGGCTTCTGCCCTTTCCTGGAAATGCTCGCGCGAAAGGAAGACGCCCACCCTACCGCCTGTGGGCCCGTCTCGCCTTTTCCCCATGCGCAGGCTCAAGCCTGATTGCCCGCCTATCGGTCTCGGAACGCCGCTTCGCCCGCGTCCGACACTTCGACCCATTTTCTGTCGGGCGCGGCATCTGCTACGTAACTGTCGTTCCAGTTCCACCACTTGTAGGTCGGCGTCTGCGGATAGCCCTGAGGTGAATCCTCCCAGACTTCCTGCCGGCCCAACGGTGTGATGTCGAGGTAGTTCCAGGTGCTCCCCATCTGTTCGTCGCCGCGGTTGTTGATGAAGTAGGTGCGGAATACGCGCTCGCCGTCGCGATAGAACACGTTGGTACCGTGCCATTCGGCCACGCCGAAGTCGGCGTCGAAATCGTCGGTGAGGGTGAACCACGGTATCTGCCAGCCCATCCGCGCCTTGAGCCGCACGATATCCGCCTGCGGTGCGCGCGAGACGAAGACGAGCGTGGTGTCACGCGCGTTGAGGTGGGCGACGTGGGCCACCTGGTCGGCGACCATGGAACAGCCTCTGCAGGCATGATCGGGCCAGCCGAACACACCCGGCTCGAAGAAGGCGCGGTAGACAATTAGCTGGCGCCGGCCGGCAAACAGGTCGGTGAGGCTGGCCCTGCCCGCAGGACCGTCGAAGGCGTAGGCCGTTTCAACGGCCATCCATGGCATTCGCCGACGCTCGGCGGCCAGGGCATCCCGGGCGCGGGTCTGGGCTTTTTCCTTCACCAACAGCTGCTGGCGGGCTTCCTCCCAGGCTCGCGAAGACACGATCGGTGGTGTTTGCATGGCGGGGTGTCCGCCTTTTTCCGTTGATGACGTCATGGCGTTGAAAACCTCCTTGTTGGCGCGTTCGCCGCGGATTGCTCGTTGTTGGTCTGGAGGTAGTTTCGCACCGGAATGAAAACGATGGGAGTAACAAGTATGGCGGCATTACCTCGCCCGGTGCGAAACCGGGCGCCGGCTTGTCGGCATGCGTGGCAACCGTACGCGTTGCGGGCGCGAGGACGCGAGCGAGACGATGCTGCTGTTGTGGCCGACCGGTAGGCGGTGGTTCGCCTGAAACGCGGCGGTCCGCCGATCCTCGACCGTGCCGTCGAGGAGATCGCCTGATCGTCTCATCGATGTGTCAAGGGAAATGTAGATTAGCTGCATTTGTCGCCGAACACGGAAAGCAAGCGACCGATTGCACCTTCGGCGAAGAAGGCTATTCAGCAGCGGCGCGTCGCCGAATATCTATGTGGTCCGGACGGAAGACCCTATCGTGAGGCATAGGACGCCAGGCCAATGGCGACGGCGAAGGTGAGTGCCGCAAACAGCAGGTTCAGCGTGGACTGGTACTTGCTGAAACTGTGGGCCGCGCGACAGCCCGCCAGTGCGCCAAGTGCTCCGCCGCCGATGAAGGAAAAGGCGAGCGGCCAGTCGACCAGGCCGGAGAACGTGTAGCTTGCTCCCGTCGTCAGCCCGAAAGCGGAAATGGCGACCAGCGACGTGGCGATTGCGTTGATCGTCGGCATGCCGGTCGAAACCATCAGGCCCGGCACGATCAGGAACCCGCCGCCGATCCCGAAGAAGCCCGAGACGATACCTGTTCCGGCCCCGAAGGAGAGAACTTTCGGCGCGTTTCTCGGCGTGCAGCTCGATGCCGGATCGCCAACCATGTGGCGCCGCCTCAGCATCGTCACACTGACGACGGCCATGAGCGCCGCGAACAACAGCAGGAGCCGCTGTCCGTCCAGGGCCTTGCCGAGCGCCGCGCCGATCCAGGCGCCGCCGATGCCGGTGACACAGTACATTGCAGCACAGCGCCATTTCACCGTGCCGTGCCGGGCATGCATCACCAGCCCCGAGAGCGCATTCGCTGCGACGGCGACGGCGCTCGTGCCGATCGCCACATGCACATTGCTCACGCCGACGACATAGACGAGCAGAGGGACGGCGAGAATGGAGCCGCCGCCACCAAACAGCCCGAGGCTGAAGCCGACGAGGCCGCCGCACAGCGCTGCCAGGATGTATTGGACAAGATCCAGCGTCATGGTTCGGCGCCGGGCTGGGGGGCGAAAGTTGCCGCCCGAGATACACCGAAACCGGAAGACAGCCCGGACACGGAACGTGCCCGCGAACGGAGCGGCGTCAGGACCATGCCGCACCCTGCAGGGCGTCAATGGGGAATCTCAGGTAGCGTCGGCCGTTTTCCTCCGGGTCGGGAAGCCGGCCGCCGTTGATGTTGACCTGCAGGGCATGGAGGATGAGCTTGGGCATCGGCAGCGTTCGGTCCCGTCCCTCGCGGAACGCGACAAACTCGTTTTCGCAGGCATAGCGGGTCAGATGGATGTTGTCCGCCTTCTGCATTGCAACAGTGCTTTCCCAGCGCGGTTCGCGTCCACCCGGCTGGTAATCATGGCCGACGAAGATGCGGGTATCGTCGGCGAGGGCCATGATATCGCGGATGCTCGCCCACAGCGCGTTGGCGCTGCCGCCGGGGAAATCGGTGCGCGCGGTTCCGCTGTCCGGCATGAACACCGTATCGTGCACGAAGGCAGCGTCCCCGACGAGATAGGTGATCGATGCCAGCGTATGGCCGGGGGAGAACATCACGCCGGCCTCGAGATTGCCGATCCGGAATGCGTCGCCACGATCAAACAGCCGATCCCATTGCGATCCGTCCGTTTTCAGGCTTGGCCAGTTGTAGATGTCGGCCCACAATTTCTGGACCTTGACGATGTGCGTGCCGATGGCGGTGGGCGCGCCGGTCTTGGCCTTCAGATAGGCGGCGGCGGAAAAATGGTCGGCATGCGGATGGGTATCGAGGATCCACTGGAGGTCAAGGTTCTGTTCCCGCACGAAGTCGAGCAGCCGGTCGGCATTGTCCGTGGCTATCGAGCCGGACTTCTCGTCGAAGTCGAGCACCGGATCGATGATCGCACAGGCCCGGGTTTTCGGGTCGCTGACCACATACTGCACCGACCAGGTTCGCGGGTCGAAGAACGCTGCGATGTCAGGCCTCGCCATGGCTCACGCCCCCATTGCAAGTGCTGCGCGCGGGAAGAAAATGGCGCGCGCCGGATCGAAATCATAGTGTCGCTCGTAGCTGGTCGCGTCGGCCGCAAGCTTGGCGACGGCGTCGAGGATGAACGCTACGTCCTCGTCCGAAAGCAGGACGCTGAAGTTCAGCCGGACAAAACCCGGCTTCAGCATTTCCTGTCCGGCAAGGATGGCCTCGCGCAGCCGCTGCGATTCTTCATCGTCGATGCCCAGCAGCCGGTGGACATAGGGACCGGCGCAGGCGCAGCCACCGCGCGCCTGGATGCCGAAGCGATCGCTGAGCATGCGGGTCACCAGCTGCTGGTGGACATGGCCACCCTTGCCGTCCCTGATGCGAAAGGAAAAGATCGGCAGCCGCTTCGGTCCGAGAGGGCCAAGCAGTTCCAGCCGCTCGATGCCTTGCCATGCGGCGATAGCGCGACGGGTCAGCTCCGCGTTTCTGGCCTGCATTGCCTCGGCGCCGATCGCTTCCTTGACGAGGAAAGCGAGTGCGGCGCGGATATCGCCGACGACGTTCGGTGTGCCGGCTTCCTCGCGCGCCTCGAGGCTGTTGCTGTAGTCGTGGCCGGTGGGCGAAACGAATTTGACGGTGCCGCCACCGGGCCAGGATGGCTTCACGGTAACAGCCGCATCACGTCGCAGGATCAGCACACCTGATGTGCCAGGCCCGCCGATGAACTTGTGCGGCGAGACGACCACGGCGTCGATCGCGGCAGCGTCATCGGGCGACATGTCGATCGGCAGGTAGGGGCCTGCGCCGGCATAGTCCCAGACCATCTTTGCGCCCGCGGCCTTGGCGATGCGGGTGACCGTCGCAACGTCGGTGACGATGCCCGTGACATTGGAAGCGGCGGAGAACGCGCAGACGACGAGATCGGCCGATTGCCTCAGCGCTTCGTCGAGTGCGGCAAGATCCGGCCCACCGGCAGCACACTCGGCGATCTCGACCACCTCGGCACCGCTTTCGCGCCAGGGCAGGATATTGGAATGATGTTCGTAAGGTCCGATCAGAATGCGCACGCGCCGACCACCGGTGACCGCGTCGGTAACCCCGAGCAGCTTCACCAGCCGATTGATGCCGGCGGTGGCACCGGAGCCGGCGAAGATGACGGCATGCTCTGGCCCTGCGCCGCAGCAGGCGGCGATCACCGCTCGCGCATCGCGGCGCAGCCGGGTCATGGAGCCGCCGCAATAAGACGCCTCGGTGTGGCTGTTTGCGTAATAGGGCAGGACCTGTTCGAGGATGAAATGCTCGATCTGCATCAACGCCCGGCCCGACGCGACATAATCGGCATAGACGAGGTTCCTGACGCCGAAGGGACCCTCGATCTTTGCATTCTTGCCGACCAATCCGGCCCGCAGGGCCGCGATTGCGTTGTCGCCGGCAAGGCTTTCCCGAAACGCTCCGAGCGGGCCGGTAAGGTGTGGCTGGCGTGGGCACGGCGTCGTCATTGTCTCCTCCTGGGGTCGGACAGACGATAAGTCTAATCGATCGGTTGCGTGCAAACCTCATCATTCTTATGCTCAAGTGTGTCTCAATCGGGTCATGTGATCGGTAAAATGGAAAAAATTGACGAAATTGATATGCGGATACTGTCCTGTCTGCAAAAGGACGGCACGATCTCGCAGCGTGATCTGGCCGACCGAGTCGGCCTGTCGCAGAATGCCTGCTGGCGGCGCCTGCAGCGGTTGAACGCCAGCGGGCTCGTCCTTGGTACCCATGCTGCGATCGACGTCGCAGCACTCGGCTTCGATCTCACGGTGTTCGTGATGATCCGCACCCGTCACCATTCCAAGGAATGGGCCGACAACTTCCGCAAGCATGTCGAGCGTCTGCCGGAGGTGACGGACTTGTACCGGATCGGTGGCGATTGGGATTATTTGATCAAGGTGGTGACACGCGGCATGGGCGGCTATGACGCCTTCTATCAGAAGCTCATCACCGATTTCGACCTGATGACAGTCACCGGCTTTTTCTCGATGGAAACCATCATCAGCAACCGCATGCCTGACCTGCGCGGCCTCATGCGGTAGCGTACCCTTGGCATTCCAGAGATGCCGTTGCGTTGCAGCTCTGCGAGCCGACAGCGCGCGGTCACTTGTTATCGGCCGGCATTGCCGCGGCAAGGAAACTGTCGAGCACCGGATTTTGGTCTGAACTGCGCCAGGCAAGGCCGGTTTCTACCTCCGGTACGCGGCCGGCCAGCGGCAAATAACTTGCGCCACGCCGCTGAAGGTTGGTCATCGATTGCGGGACCAAGGCGACCCCAAGGCCGGATGCGACCAGACCGACGATCGTCTGCATCTGTATGGCTTCCTGATAGGTCGAGAATGCCATTCCGTGCTCGGCGAAATATCCCGAGACGATATCGTGAAAGGCCGGTGCGGCCCGCCGCGGAAAGACGATGAGGGGCGCCTTGAAGAAGTCGGCTGGTTCCAGAACACTTCCTGCAAAACCCACTCGCTGTTCCTCGATCCAGGCCGTCGGCACTGCGGCAACCAGCGGTTCCCGCAGCAGCGACAGGTAGGAAAGGGCCGGATGAAGCGACGCGCGGCCGGGGGCGATGATCAGCCCGACATCGATCTCTTCATCGAGCAGCGCCTCGATCTGGATATCGCTGGTGGCTTCGCGCATCGTCAGTTCCACATGCGGATAGGCGGCGCGATAGCGGCTAACCATGTCGGGCAGCACGCTGTAGTCGGCCGTGCTGACGAAGGATAGACGCAGGTGCCCGATCTCGCCGCGCGAGAGCCTTCTTGCGGTGTCGGCAAGGCCGTTCGCGCTGTCGAGCACCTGACGGACATGGATAAGCCATTGCCTGCCGACAGATGTCAGCTCCACGTTCCGCTTCGTGCGCTGGAAGAGCTGTACCTTCAACTCCTTTTCCAAGGCCTGTATCGATTGGCTGAGCGGCGGCTGCGTCATGTTGAGGCGAGCGGCCGCATGGCCGAAATGCAGTTCTTCGGCGACAGCGAGGAACTGGCGAAGTTGCCTCAAATCCATGATGCGTTCCGATTGATATGTTATGCGACTTATTTGCACGGGAAAAGTATATTTCACAGGCATGTTGAACGCTAGTAAACTCGACCTCGAATTAGCTGAGGGAGCAAACCATGGCCTACAACGAGCGCTCGAAACACATTACGCAAGGTGTCGCGCGATCCCCCAATCGGGCGATGTACTATGCACTCGGCTATGAAAAGGCCGATTTCGCCAAACCGATGATCGGTGTTGCCAACGGTCACTCGACGATCACGCCCTGCAATGCCGGGCTGCAACCGCTCGCCGACGCAGCGGTTGCGGCCATCAAGGCTGCCGGCGCAAATCCGCAGGTCTTCGGAACGCCGACGATTTCCGACGGCATGTCGATGGGCACCGAAGGCATGAAATATTCGCTCGTGTCGCGCGAGGTCATCGCCGACTGCGTCGAAACCTCGGTGCAGGGGCAGTGGATGGACGGGGTGCTTGTGATCGGCGGCTGCGACAAGAACATGCCGGGCGGCATGATCGGCATCCTTCGCGCCAATGTTCCGGCGATCTACGTCTACGGTGGCACGATCAAGCCGGGCCACTGGAAGGGGCAGAGCCTATCCATCGTCTCCGCCTTCGAGGCAGTCGGCGCCTTCATGGCCGGCAAGATGAGCGAGGAGGATTTCGAAGGCATCGAACGCAATGCCTGCCCGTCGACCGGCTCCTGCGGTGGCATGTACACCGCCAACACCATGAGCTCATCCTTCGAGGCGCTTGGCATGTCGCTTCTTTACTCGTCCAACATGGCCAATCCCGACCAGGAGAAGATGGAGAGCTCAGCTCAATCCGCCAAGGTCCTGGTCGAGGCGGTCAAGAAGGGCATCAAGCCCCGGGATATCGTCACGCGCAAGTCGATCGAAAATGCCGTCGCCCTGATCATGGCGACGGGCGGATCGACCAACGCGGTGCTGCACTATCTCGCCATCGCGCATGCGGCGGAAGTCGAATGGACACTGGACGACTTCGAGCGCGTTCGCCGCAACGTCCCCGTCCTCTGTGATCTCAAGCCATCGGGCAGATACATGGCCGTCGACCTGCACCGGGCGGGCGGCGTACCCCAGGTGTTGAAGATCCTTCTGAATGCAGGCCTTCTGCATGGCGACTGTCTGACGATCACGGGCAGGACGATCGGCGAAGAACTCGCAGCCGTTCCGGACCAGCCGCGGTCGGACCAGGAGGTCATCCGACCCTATGATAGACCGATCTACAGCGAGGGCCACCTCGCGGTGCTGAAGGGGAACCTGGCCGAAGGCGGTGCCGTTGCCAAGATCAGCGGCCTGAAAAGCCCTGTCATGAGCGGGCCTGCGCGGGTCTTCGAAGACGAACAATCGGCGATGGATGCCATATTGTCGGACAGGATCAGGCCCGGCGATATCCTCGTGTTGCGTTATCTCGGGCCGAAGGGCGGCCCCGGAATGCCCGAAATGCTCGCGCCGACCTCAGCGATCATCGGCAGAGGCCTCGGCGACAGCGTCGGTCTCATCACCGACGGCCGCTTCTCGGGCGGAACCTGGGGTATGGTGGTCGGCCACGTCTCGCCGGAGGCCTTCGAAGGGGGCACGATCGCGCTGGTGGAGGACGGCGACCGCATCGTCATCGATGCCCATCAGCAGTTGCTGCAACTCGATGTCGCCCCGGAAGAACTGGCAAGAAGGCGCATCCAGTGGCGACAGCCGGAACCCCGTTACAAACGCGGCGTGCTGGCCAAATTTGCAGCGCTGGTGCGCCCAGCCAACGAAGGGGCGGTCACCGGCTGAATGTCATCCTGGCTTCGGTCCGTCGCTACTACGAGCCGGGTCTGCGAAAACGCCATGCTGTTGTTTCCAAAGTCTGAAACGGCGTCGGTCTTTCGGGCCGATGCTCTCATGAAAAGGACCCACGCTGCCTTTCCGCTACCTTCAAGCGCCTGGCCAGCCAGAGGTCCGCAGGCGCTGCCGGCCCTTCGTTAAAAGGCGGCTAACGATAGGAGAATGCGACTTTACGTATATTTGAAATGGGGCTTGGCCCGCTCCTGCCCAATTGCTAGTTGTGTGCTGGGGACGTCCGCTGGTGATTCATGCGGGAGGGGTAAGTCATTGTCGCGTTTCGCTTCTGTTCTGTGGGCGTTGTTGGCCCTGTTTGTCGTTGCGTTGGGTGTGCCGCAAGTCGCTCTGGCGGCTCCGTCAGCCGGTTGCACGGCGATCAATTCGACCTGGGGTGCGGGCAAAACTCTAACAGGTGGAGACCAACTATGGGACGATCCTCTGAACCTTAGAGCGGGCGAAGTGATAACCTATCGGGCGACCAGCTCGGGCAGCACAAACAGCGCTGGCAATTGGGCGAATGGCGGTGGGTTTGCGATCTACGCCGATGCCGGGAATGAGACAATTGTCGAGACCTATGCCACGGTTGGCAACGAACTTGACCTCAACAGCACGCACACAGTGCTTTCAAACGATCACTACAGCGTTTATGCTTGGAGTGGAGCCGGCGATGCTACGGTAGAGGCAACGGTCACTTGCGCCGCACCGGTTTCGACCGATGCGAACCTCTCGGGCCTGGTCCTGACCGGCGCCACCCTGTCTCCGATTTTTGCGTCGGCCGAGACATCCTATACGGCCTCTGTTCCCAATACGACGGCATCGCTGACGGTGAAGCCCACGGTCAATGACGCCGGGGCGACCGTCACCGTCAATGGCGTGGCCGTCGCGTCCGGTACCGCCTCCGCTTCGATCCAACTTAACGCCGGCGAGAACACGCTGACGACGGTGGTGACGGCCGAAGACGGCACGACCACGAAGACCTACACGGTGCGGGTGACCCGTGCCGCCTCGACGAATGCCAACCTGTCGGGCCTGGCTCTGAGCAACGGCACGCTGTCTCCGTCGTTTGCCTCGGGCACGACGTCCTATACAGCCGCAGTTCCCAACGCGACCTCATCGTTGGCGATAACGCCTGATGTCAGCGACGCCACGGCGACGGTTACGGTCAACGGCGTGACAGTGACGTCAGGGATCGCCTCGGGCGCGCTTCCGCTTGCGGTTGGCGCGAATACCTTGACGACAATCGTGGCTGCACAAGATGGCATCACGACAAAGACCTACACGATAACGGTCACGCGCGCCGAACCGCCCTCGACCAACGCGAACCTGTCAGGTTTGGGCTTGAGCAGCGGTACGCTGACGCCGGCGTTTGCTTCTGCCACAACGTCCTACGCCGCCTCAGTTCCTAACGCGACGACATCGTTGACGGTAACGCCTGATGTCAGCGACGCCACGGCGACGGTTACGGTCAATGGGGTGGCGGTTACATCCGGCGCTGCCTCGGGTGCCATTGCACTTGCGGTTGGCGCCAATACGGTGACGACGGTGGTCACCGCTGAGGACGGCACGACCACGAAGACCTATACGGTGACGGTGACCCGCGCCGCTTCGGCAGATGCCAACCTGTCGAGCCTGGTTATGAGCAGCGGCACGCTGTCTCCGGTGTTTGCGTCGGGCACGGCGTCCTATACGGCTGCAGTTTCCAATTCGACGGCGTCGCTGACGGTGAGGCCGACGGCAAGTGATGCCAATGCGACGATCACCGTCAACAACACGACGGTCGCATCGGGTGCCACCTCCGGTCCGATTTCGCTCAACGTTGGCTCCAACACACTGACGATCGTCGTGACCGCCCAGGACGGAACGACGACAGAGACCTATACCGTAACGGTGACCCGTGCGGCCTCGTCGAATGCCGACCTTGACAGCATGGTCTTGAGTGACGGCGCGCTATCGCCTTCGTTTGCCGCGGCGACGACCTCCTACACGGCCTCGGTGCCGAATGCGACGTCATCGCTGACGGTGACGTCCGTGATCGGCCATTCGGGGGCGACATTGACGGTCAATGGCGACCCGGTTGCCTCGAACGCGGCTTCCGGTGTGATTTCGCTCGCAGTCGGTTCGAACACGGTGACGGCGGTCGTCACGGCTGAAGATCGCACCACCGTGAAAACCTATACCGTCACGGTGACCCGTGCGCCTTCGGCGAATGCCGACCTGTCCGGCCTCTCGCTCAGCGCCGGTACGCTGTCGCCGGTGTTTGCCTCCGGCATGACATCCTATACGGCCACGGTTCCCAATGCGACGGCATCGTTGACGGCAACGCCGACGGTGAGTGATGCGACCGCGACGGTCACCGTCAATGGAGCCGCCGTCGCTTCGGGTGCGGCCTCGGGCCCGATCACGCTTGCGGTCGGTACCAATGTCGTGACGGCGGCGGTCACGGCTCAAGATGGCACGTCGAAGACATATACGGTGACGGTGACCCGTGCGCCTTCAGCGAATGCCGACCTTTCGAGCCTGAGCCTGAGCGCCGGGACGCTGTCTCCCGCCTTTGCTTCCGGTACGACGACCTATACGTCCTCGGTTCCCAATGCGACGACGTCGGTGACGGTGACGCCTGATGTAAGCGATGCGACTGCGACGATTATGGTCAACGGCGGGGTTGTCGCTTCGGGTGCAGCTTCGAGCACGATCGCTCTTGCGGTCGGCGCCAACGTCGTGACGACGGTGGTCACGGCTCAGGATGGTACGACGGTGAACACCTACACGGTGACGGTGACACGTGCTGGGTCGGCAAATTCTGATCTGTCCGGCCTCTCGTTGAGCGCCGGCACGCTGTCTCCGGCGTTTGCCTCAGGCACGACCAGCTATTCGGCTTCCGTCCCGAATGCGACGACGTCGCTGACCGTCACGCCTGATGTCAGCGATACGACCGCAACGGTTACGGTCAACGGCGCGACGGTAGCATCGGGCGTTGCCTCCGGTTCGATCCCGCTTGCGGTCGGCCCGAATGCGCTGACCACGGTCGTGACGGCCGAGGACGGCACGACGAAGACATACACGGTGACGGTGACGCGCGCGGCGTCGGCAAATGCCGACCTGTCCGGCCTCTCGTTGAGTAGCGGCACGCTGTCTCCGGTATTCTCATCGGGCACGACGGCCTATACGGCCTCGGTGCCCAATACCACGGCGTCGCTAACGGTGACGCCGACGGCAAGCGATGCGACGGCGACGATCACGGTCAATGGAACAACTGTTGCATCGGGTGCTGCCTCGGGCTCAATCGTGCTTGCGGTCGGCACCAATGTCGTGACGACGGTGGTGACGGCTGAGGACGGCACGACGCAGTCGAGCTATGCGCTGACGGTGACGCGCGCGGCCTCGACGAATGCCGAGCTATCGGGCCTGACCTTGAGCGGCGGTACGCTGTCGCCGGCATTCGCATCGGCCACGACGTCCTATACGGCTTCGGTTCCCAATGCCGTGGCATCGTTGACGGTGACGCCACTGGTCAGCGACGCAACGGCGACGGTGACGGTCAACGGCGTGGCCGTCGCATCGGGTGCTGTATCCGGCGCCATCGCGCTTGCGGTCGGCTCCAACACGGTGACGACGGTGGTCACGGCTGAAGATGGCACGACGCAGACGAGCTACACCGTCGTCGTCACCCGCGCGCTTCCGGCTTCGACCGATGCCAAGCTTGCGGGCCTGTCGTTGAGCACCGGCACGCTGTCTCCGGGCTTTTCGGCGGGCGTGGCGTCCTACACTGCATCGGTTTCCAACGCGACGGCGTCGTTGACGGTGACACCGACAGTGAGTGATGCAGCGGCAACGGTCACAGTCAACGGGGTGCCGGTCGCATCGGGTGCTGCTTCCGGTTCGATCGCGCTCGCTATCGGCTCGAACACGCTGGCGACAGTCGTGACGGCCGAGGACGGCACCGTGAACACCTATACCATAACCGTCACCCGCGCGCCGCCGGCGGCAACGTTCACATTTTCGCCTGCTGCGGGGGCCCTTCCATCGGCGATGGCCGGCGAGAAATATGCGCAGCCGATTACAGCCACAGGCGGCAGCGGCGCTCTGCTTTATGCAGTCGGTGGCGGGACACTTCCCAAAGGCATGGTCCTTAACGTTTCGACCGGCGAGTTGACCGGGCCGCTCGGCGAAGATGCCGAGGTCACGGATTACAGCTTCACGATTTCCGTCACCGATGCTGCCGGCAGCACGGCGAGCGCCGCTTATTCGCTGAAGGTCACGGCTCGCGAGGTCAGCGTCGCCGACCAGATCGTCAACGTTCCCGCCGGTTCTTCGCCGCCCAATGTCTATTTGAACGGCGGGGCGACCGGAGGACCGTTCAGCGACGCTCAGATCGTGACTATCACGCCCGCCAACGCCGGCAAGGCGGAGATCATCGAAGGAGAGCTGGCTCAGGTCGGCGCGTTCGCACCGGTCGGCTACTATCTCAAGTTTACGCCGGATCCTGCTTTCTCCGGCCAGGCAAAGATTGGATACCAACTGACGGCCGCCGCCGGGCCCTCGAATGTCGGGGTGATCACTTACAATCTGCGCTTCGATGCGGACGCCGTCGTCGGTGAAATCGATTCCCTCGTGCGCGGTTTTGTCCAGGCCCGGCAGAATCTGTTGGCGTCAAGCATTCAGGTCCCGGGCCTGCTGGAGCGGCGCCGACTGCAGGCCGGAACCGACCCGGTAACGATGCGTCTGTCGCCCTCGACGGATGGGGTCGGCATGAGCTTTGCCACCAGCCTGGCACAGCTCGAAGCGGCGAGAAACGCAGCAGACGGTATCGAAGGCGGCGAAGTCTCGCCGTTCAACGCATGGCTTGACGCCACGATGATGCTCCACAACCGGAAACAGAATGACGATCGCTGGGGCGGTTTTGGCCTGTTCTCGGCAGGCGTGGATTATCTTATCAACGAGAAGGCGTTAATCGGCTTCTCGTTCCATGTCGATCATATGACCGATCCGACGGCTGACGACGCCGAAATCCGTGGTACCGGCTGGCTTGCCGGTCCGTATACCTCGCTTGAGCTCACAACGGGCATCTTCTTCAATACCAGCCTCCTCTACGGTGGTTCCAGCAACGACATCGATACGGCGTTCTTCGATGGCTCTTTCGATAGCAGTCGCTGGATGTGGGACAGCTCCATCACCGGACAATGGGACCTTGATGAGGATACGGTCGTGACGCCGAAGCTGCGCGCGGTCTATCTCAATGAGGATGTCGACGACTACGGTGTCCATAATGACGCCGGCGGCGAGGTTGGGCTGGAAGGGTTCGCCCTTGAACAGTTCCGGGTGAGCCTCGGGGCGGAGATCGAGCGGCAGTTTACACTGGAGAACGACATGACGCTCAAGCCACGGGTCGGTGCCGCGGCCGGTTACTCCGGTCTCGATGGCAGCGGCACGTTCGGCTCGCTTCTGGCTGGCGTCTCGCTGCAGGCGAACGAGAGCTGGGTCATCGACGCAAACCTGCGCGCTACCGTCGAAGGCGATGGCGAAACCTATGTCGGCGCCCGCCTGGGGGTCGGTGGGCGGTTCTAGCACGGCCCTCCAACGTCCGGGTGAGATTGGCCAATTTTCCTCAGCCGCTGTCGGTTCGACAGCGGCCGTTCGATTGATAGCGGGCACCTGCCGATTTCGGCTCTTGTGGCGGCGACCGACGAACGTCTTGGCGACCGCCTCTCACGAGGGCCTGCTGATGCAAATGGATCTTCGGTTTGGCAGCCGTACCAATTGCCGAGACGCATAGCTCGACAGGCGGGTCGCGCCTCGTTACATCGCTTGCCATGGAACTCCGCTTTGACCGCACCGCCTTGTTATTTTCCATCTTGCTGTTCCTCGTCCTCGTCCTCTTGGCGACGCGTGGGGCCGGATGGGGTTGGATTCGCGGTTTTTCCGGCGATGTCCTTGCCGTGATGTGGGTTTACTTCACGCTCGGATCGATGGTGAAAGCTCGACCCCAGCTGCTCGCCAGTATCGCATTCCTGCTGGGCGTGGCGATCGAACTTGCCCAGCATCTGGCGGCCAGTTTCGATATCCGCATTTCCAATACCGTCTTGAGGATCGTGCTTGGAGCCACGCCCGACTGGTGGGATGTGCTCGCCTATGCGCTCGGTGCCGTCCTCGTGTTGGCTATGGCAATGCTCGGCCGCTTCCGGCAGCGCCGTCGCGTCCGCGCACATGCGCTTTGATTAGACGGAAGCGGGCGTTGGCGAAACCAGCCCCATTGCCCCTGAGACCAGACGCGCGACATGCGCCGTGTCCGGCGCCTCGCCAAACAGAATGCGGTACATGATGGGCGAGACGACCCGGTCCATCACGGCGTCGACATCCGGAAATGCTTCGCCACGGCCCTGCGCGCGCCCTGCAATCACCTCGATCTGCTGCTTGGTGAAGTTGCAGCATTGATAGGCGCCGCTGCCATCCTGCGCCGCAAGCACGTCGCGTATCATCTCGCGCCCGGGTTTCGAAGACATTTCCTCGGCATACTGCTCGGCCCAGGCCAGCAGATCCTCTCCGCCGCTTCCGGTATCGACCGGTTCCATGTCGGGTTTCAGCCGTTCGACAGCGACATCGGCCAACAGTTCCTGGATGCCTCCCCAACGGCGGTAAATGGTCGACGGCGTGACGCCCGCTTCGATGGCGATCATCGGAATGGTGATCTCCGTGCGCTCCATTCGTGTCATAAGGGCCTGCACGGCCCCGTGCACCGATGCCTGCACCCTGGCGCTTCGCCCGCCCGGACGGGGACCTTCCCTGCCTGCCATTCCAATCCTTCCTTCCGTGTGCCGCGTATGGATCAGAAACTTTCACTGCATCATAAACGCAAATTATTTGCTTTTACGGATGTTCGTCCTTACATGGCCTAACGCAACGATTTAGCGTTAAGGGTCATAATAGATGTTCTCCTCTGTCAAATCCAGTGAGAGCGGCGGTCCGGCCGCCAACCCCATCGCATTCCACGCGGTCACGCTTGCCACGTTCTTCGGAGCGTCGGCCGCACCGACGCCGCTTTACCGCATCTACCAGGAGAGCTTTGCTGCCTCGCCTGTGACGATGACCGGGATCTTTGCGGTCTATGCCTTCGCGCTTCTGTCCGCGCTGCTGATCGCCGGCTCGATATCCGACCATCTCGGCAGAAAACCGGTGATTTTCGCTGCACTGCTTCTTGAGATCGCCGCAATGGCGCTCTTTGTCGTTGCCGACGCACCGTCCTGGCTGATTGCGGCGCGCATCGTTCAGGGGCTCGCAACCGGCATCGCCGGTGCCTCGATCGGTGCGTCGCTGGTCGACGTCGATCGCATCAGGGGCCAGCTCGTCAATTCGCTTGCCCCACTGATCGGCATGGCCGTTGGTGCATTGGGAACAAGCGCGCTCATCCAATACGGACCGTTTCCGCTTCACCTCGTCTACGGCCTGCTCCTTATCGGTTTTGCATTGCAGGCGGTGGCGATATGGCTGACGCCGGAGACGGGCGGCAAACGCGCCGGCGCTTTGTCCTCGCTCAAGCCGACGATCGCCATACCGCCCCAGATCAAGCGGCCGCTCGCACTGATGACGCCGATCAACATCGCCAACTGGGCGCTTGGCGGCTTCTATCTCTCGCTGATGCCGTCGCTCGTCGCGTCCGTCACCGGCAGCCGGGCTCCGCTGACAGGGGGAGCCGTTGTCGCCGCGCTGATGGCGGCCGGTGCCGTCAGCGTCTTCCTGCGCCGCGCATGCAGTCCCCGGGCAAATGTGACGTTCGGCGTCTCGGCCACGACCATCGGCATGATGGTCGTGGTTGGCGGCACGCACCTTGCGAATGTGCCGGTCATGATCCTCGGCACGCTTTTGACCGGTGCCGGCTTCGGCACCAGCTTTCTCGGCATCATGGGGTCGATCATGCCGCTCGCCAAGGCGGATGAGCGCGCGGGTCTGCTTTCCGCCTTCTACATCCAGAGCTATCTTGCCTTCAGCCTGCCGGCGATGGCCGCCGGCTTTCTAGCAAAGACGCTGGGCTATCAGGCGACGACCGACATCTACGCCGCCGTCATCATCGTCACAGCGGTCGCCGGGCTGATGGCAAGCCGCGAGCGCCGGGTAGGGATGTCGGCTGCTTCATGACCAATCGTCTCGGTGCGCCTGAAAACAGTTCGAACGGAGAAAACACCTCCCGATGGAATAGAACTTCGTGACGCCCGTTACTCCTTCGGACCGGAGATGCCGGTTCGTTTTTCAACAAGGAGTTACGGGCATGAAGAACCACTGGAAACTAAGCGCCGCCCTCATCGCCGGCGTAACCGCCCTTGCTGGCGCCGAAGCGCAGGCAAAGCAGAGCACCGCGCCGGCGCAGTCGGTCGGCAGGCCGGCGGGCGGTCACAACGACGGCACGATCATCGTTGCGGGCAACAGCTCCTCCAACTCGTCGAGCAACTCCAGCTCGAATTCTTCGTCGAACAGTTCGTCGAATTCGAGCTCCAATTCCTCGTCGAACAGTTCCTCGAACTCCGGTTCGAACTCGTCATCGAACAGCTCGTCCAATTCCAGCTCGAACGGCTCGGACCGGACGTATCGCTCCGGCAAGCTGTGGCATACGCGCTGACAGGATGATCGCAAAAAAGAGAGCGGGGACCGGGCAGTCGGTCCCCGCTTCTTGTGTCGGCGCCAAGTCAACGCGCGGCGCGTGCCATCTTTCGATACCAACCAGGGCCGGCGATGGTGTTCCGGTAGACCGCATTGCGGCTCGTCGCTTCCTCGTTTGTTTCCACGCGAATGTCCGCCTTGATCGCGGCATCATCCCGACGAAATGGGATCACTTGAACAAGCGGCGTGCCCTTCTCGATCACATGCACACCATCAGGTGCGGTCGCGAAGAACGGGAAGTGGATGTTGGCGGAATAGGTGTCCGTATCGACGACGCCGGCCACGCATTCGAACGGCTGTGCCGGCCGGTTCAGCGGTGGCACGAACAGGCAGCTCCAGCCGGGAGGCGTGCGGATCGACCAGTAATTGTGAAACTTGCAGGGCGGGCTCGGTTCCTTCGGGTTGCCCGCAACCTGGTGGGCGCCATGATTGCTGACCATCACCCTGTCGAATTCCCAGCCGGCCTCGACGTTTCGCCCGTCCTCCCTGATTTCGAGACGCACCGTGGCTGCCAGTGGCAGGATCCAGCCGGTCGTCATCGCATCCAGAAATGGCATGCAGCGCTTGATGGTCAGGCCATTGTCTCTGGCGGAAAGATGCTGCGGGTCGACCGCGGGAAGCTTGCGGTACCATTCCGGAAGATTGGCCTTGGCGGCAACCGGCGGCGCGATGACCCCCAGGTCTTCCGGCTGGCAGAGGAATTGGATGCGTGACGGTTCTTTCTTCAGAAAGTGCAACATGCTCGTTCTCCGTTCGGGTGGACGGAAGAACGGATGGCGCCGGAGATTATTCCACACTCATTCACAAGAGCGCGCAGAGAGCCTGGTCGGTAACCCCAGACGCGGAGCCGAACCGCCTCCCTCCTCCAGGAAAAGGGCATTTCAGTTCTGGTCGAGCGCCCGCGTGAGGCTGAGCGCCACCAGCGTGCAAATCGCGCCGGAGATGAGATAGCCGCCGATGAAGACGATGCCGAAGCTGGTCGCAAGCCCAAGCGCCACCAGCGGCGCGAAGGCGGCGCCCACCAGCCAGGCCAGGTCGGAGGTGAGCGCTGCTCCGGTGTAGCGGTAATACTGGGTGAAGCGCGAGGAAACGGCGCCGGAGGCCTGGCCGAAGGTGAGGCCCAGAACGGCAAAGCCGATCAGGATATAGGCGTCCTGTCCGGCCCCGCCGGCGTCTAGAAGGAAGGGCGCGGAGAAACTGAAGATCGCGATCAGGGTCGCGCCGATCATCAGCTCGGTGCGGCGGCCGATCCGGTCGGCGATCAGGCCCGACACGATAATGCCGATCACGCCGACGGCTGCACCCGCGACCTGGACCAACAGGAACCGGGCGGCCGACTGTCCGCCGGTGAGGATCACCCAGCTGAGCGGGAAGATCGTCACCAGATGGAACATCGCAAAGCTGGCGAGCGGCACGAAGGCGCCGAGCACCACATCCAGCGCGTGCTTGCTCAGCATCTCGAACACCGGCCGGGCCTGCAGTTCCTGCGCTTCCATCGCCGCACCGAATTCCTTGCTGGCGACGATGCGCAGCCGGGCGAACAGCGCCACGACGTTGATCGCGAACGCCACGAAGAAGGGATAGCGCCAGCCCCAGGAAAGGAAATCCTCCTCGGAAAGATTGGCAACGAAATAGCAGAAGATGATGCTGGCGAGCGCAAAGCCGATGGGAGCGCCGAGCTGCGGGATCATCGCATACCAGCCGCGGTGGTTCGGGGGCGCGTTGAGGTTGAGCAGGGAGGCAAGCCCGTCCCATGCACCGCCAAGCGCAAAACCCTGTCCGAGCCGGAAAAGCGCCAGAAGCGCCACCGCCCAGAAGCCGATCGTCTCGTAGCCCGGCAGGAAGGCGATCGATGCGGTCGAGCCCCCGAGGATCACGAGGGCGATCGTCAGCTTGGTGCCGCGGCCATAATTGCGGTCGATCCACATGAAGACGAGGGAGCCGACCGGGCGCGCGATAAAGGCAAGTGGAAAGATCGCGAACGACATCAGCGTGGCAGCAACCGGGCTGGGCGCGAACGGGAAGATAAGCTTCGGGAAGACCAGGATCGAGCCGAGGCCGTAGACGAAGAAGTCGAAGAATTCCGACATGCGGCCGATGACCACGCCGATGGCGATGCTGCCCGGTGACAACGGCTTGTCGTCATGGATGCGACGGGCGTCCCGCTCAAGGCCTGAAGACGTAGGATTGACGACCGAGCTCATGAATTCCTCCCGGCGATTTGTGCCGCCTCGTCGAAATGTTGATCAATCAACGCCCGAGATCAAGGAAGCGGCGAAAAAAAACGTGGACGCATCGGCATCTTCCCAATGGTCAGCCGGCGAGGATGCTCTAGATTGGGCATTTGCGGACGTCACTGTCCATTCTGCTGCAATGCGACAGAATGCTGCAGTGCGACGAACAACCTCATTCCGCCGACCCCGATACGCGATTAGTGCCGACTAGACAAAACGCAAATGGAGCCCGAAATGCCCACTCCATTGAAGCTCGCCGGACGATCGGCCGTTCTTCTATCGACCCTGGCCCTTGCCGGGTGCGACATGGTCGTGATGTCGCCGTCCGGCGATATCGCGGCGCAGCAGCGAGACCTGATCGTCGTTTCGACGATCCTCATGCTCATCATCATCGTGCCGGTGCTTTTCCTGACGCTGTTCTTCGCCTGGCGCTACCGCCAGTCCAACACGGCCGCAAAATACGATCCGGAATGGCATCACTCCACCGGGCTCGAAGTCGTCATCTGGTCTGCGCCGCTGGCGATCATCATTGCGCTCGGGGCCGTCACCTGGATCAGCACGCACAAGCTCGACCCGTACAGGCCGCTCGACCGGCTCGATGCCGATCGACCTGTTCCCGCCGATACCAAGCCTCTGAACGTCGAGGTCGTGGCGCTCGATTGGAAATGGCTGTTCTTCTATCCGGACTATGGCATCGCCACCGTGAACGAGATGGCAGCACCCGTGGACGTGCCGATCAATTTCAAGCTCACCGCGTCTTCGGTGATGAATTCGTTCTACGTGCCGGCGCTGGCCGGCATGATCTACACGATGCCGGGCATGCAGACCAAGCTGCACGCCGTCATCAACAAGTCGGGCGAGTATGAAGGCATGTCGTCCAACTACAGCGGCGACGGCTTCTCGCACATGCGCTTCAAGTTCCATGGACTGGACCAGACCGGCTTCGACCAGTGGGTCGCAAGGGTCAAGGGTAACGGCACCATGCTCAACCGCGACGCCTACCTGAAGCTCGAAAAGCCGAGCACCAGAGAACCGGTCCGCTATTTCTCAAGCGTCGAGAACGGGCTCTACGAGGCGGTGCTGAACATGTGCGTGCGCCCCGGCCAGATGTGCATGAGGGATATGATGCATATCGACATGATGGGCGGCGCCGGCGTCGAAAGCCATGAGAACCGCGCCAAGCTCGAGCATGACAACCGCCATGCGGGTGAGACCGGCCATGCAGGCGAAGCGGCACCCGGCGCCACCTTCCCGGCTACCGGCAACCCGTCAAAGAGCGAAGAGCCGGCCGAAGGCATCGACGAGGCGCCGCAGTCGATGAACGACGATATGCACAACATGCACGGGGATCACAGGCCGTCCGCCGAGAGCCAGGACAGTCCGGCGCCCGAGCAGTTGAACAACGCCGGCACCACAAAGCCCTGAGGCCGTATTACAAGAGAATTTGGATAGCCCTATGTTCGGTAACACCAACCTCACACAATTCATCTTCGGGCGGCTCACCTGGGAGGCGATCCCCTATCACGAGCCGATCCTGGTCGCGACGTTCATCGCCGTGGCGATCGGCGGCATCGCCATCCTGGCGCTGATCACGAAGTACAGGCTATGGGGCTATCTCTGGAACGAGTGGTTCACCAGCGTGGATCACAAGAAAATCGGCGTCATGTACGTGATCCTGGCGCTCATCATGCTGCTGCGCGGCTTTGCCGACGCGATCATGATGCGCCTGCAGCAGGCGATCGCCTTCAACGGCAACGAGGGCTATCTCAATCCGCATCACTACGACCAGATCTTCACCGCACATGGCGTGATCATGATCTTCTTCATGGCCATGCCGTTCGTCACCGGCCTGATGAACTATGTCGTGCCGCTGCAGATCGGCGCCCGTGACGTCTCCTTCCCATTCCTCAACAATTTCTCGTTCTGGATGACGACGGCCGGTGCCGTGATCATCATGATGTCGCTGTTCGTCGGCGAGTTCGCGCGCACCGGATGGCTTGCCTATCCGCCGCTTTCGGGTGCCGACTACAGTCCGGGCGTCGGGGTCGACTATTACATCTGGGGCCTGCAGGTCGCGGGTGTCGGAACGACGCTATCGGGTATCAACCTGATCGCGACCATCGTCAAATTGCGCGCGCCCGGCATGACGCTGATGAAGATGCCGGTCTTCACCTGGACGTCGCTCTGCACCAACATCCTGATCGTCGCCACCTTCCCGATCCTGACGGCGACGCTCGCGCTGTTGTCGCTCGACCGCTACGCCGGCACCAACTTCTTCACCAATGACCTTGGTGGCAACCCGATGATGTATGTGAACCTGATCTGGATCTGGGGTCATCCGGAGGTCTACATCCTCATCCTGCCCGCCTTCGGCATCTTCTCGGAAGTCGTTGCCACCTTCTGCGGCAAGCGCCTGTTCGGCTACGCCTCCATGGTCTATGCGACCTGCGTGATCATGATCCTGTCCTATCTCGTCTGGCTGCATCACTTCTTCACCATGGGCTCCGGTGCATCGGTCAACGCCTTCTTCGGGATCACCACGATGATCATCTCGATCCCGACCGGGGCGAAGATGTTCAACTGGCTCTTCACCATGTATCGCGGCCGCATCCGCTACGAAGTGCCGATGCTGTGGACCGTCGGCTTCATGGTCACCTTCGTCATCGGCGGCATGACAGGCGTCATGCTGGCAATCCCGCCGGCGGATTTCGTGCTGCACAACTCGCTGTTCCTGATCGCCCACTTCCACAACGTCATCATCGGCGGCGTCGTGTTCGGCCTGATGGCGGGCCTTGTCTACTGGTGGCCGAAGGCGTTCGGCTACAAGCTCGACCCTTTCTGGGGCAAGATGAGCTTCTGGTTCTGGCAGATCGGCTTCTTCTTCGCCTTCATGCCGCTCTACGTGCTCGGCCTGATGGGCGTTACCCGCCGCGTCAGCCAGTTCGAGGACCCGTCGCTGCAGATCTGGTTCGTCATCGCCGCCTTCGGCGCCGTGCTGATCGCGCTCGGCATCGCCTCCTTCGTCATTCAGCTTGTCGTCAGCTATCTGCGGCGCGACCAGTTGCGCGACACCACGGGCGATCCGTGGAACGCCCGAACGCTGGAGTGGTCGACCTCGTCGCCGCCTCCGGACTACAACTTCGCCTTCACCCCGGTCGTGCATGATCACGACAGCTGGTACGACATGAAGAACCGCGGCTACGAGCGCCCGCTCGGCGGTTTCAAGCCGATCCATATGCCGAAGAACACCGGAACCGGCGTCATCCTCGCCGGTATCAGCGTCGCCCTCGCGTTTGCGCTGATCTGGTACATCTGGTGGCTGGCGATCGTCTCCTTCGTTGCCATGCTGGTCGTGGCGATCGGACATACGTTCAACTACAAGCGGGATTTCTACATCCCCGCAGAGACCGTGACGGCAACCGAGGACGCCCGGTCCGAACTTCTCGCGGAGCGGACCTGAGATGGCGAACATGACCCAAGCTGAAGCAACCGAAGCGCCGCAATTCTACCTGGAGGAGGATCACCATCCCGAAGGCAGCACCATGCTGGGCTTCTGGATCTACCTGATGAGCGACTGCCTCATCTTCGCCGTGCTGTTTGCCACCCATGGCGTGCTCGGCCGCAACTATGCGGCCGGTCCGTCGCCCGCGGATCTTTTCGATCTGTCGCTCGTCGCCATCAACACGGCAATGCTTTTGTTCTCCTCGATCACCTATGGCTTTGCCATGCTCCAGATGGAGCGCAACGCCAAGATGGAGACGATCTTCTGGCTCGGCGTCACCGCCGTCTTCGGCCTGGCGTTCCTCAGTCTGGAACTCTACGAGTTCTATCACCTGATCCTTGAGGGTGCGGGCCCGACGCGCAGCGCCTTCCTGTCGTCGTTCTTCACGCTCGTCGGCACCCACGGCCTGCACGTCACCTTCGGCATCATCTGGATCGTGACGATGATGGTGCAGGTCAAGATGCACGGCCTGATCCCCGAGAACCGCCGCCGCCTGATGTGCCTGTCGATGTTCTGGCACTTCCTCGACGTCATCTGGATCGGCGTCTTCTCCTTCGTCTATCTGATCGGAGCCATCGGATGAGCTCACAGCCAAACAGCCTCACACATGAAGATGCCGGCCAGGCCCATCACGGCCACAGCCATGGTCACCAAGCGGGCCACGGCTCGCTCAAGAGCTACATGATCGGCTTCGCGCTTTCCGTCGTGCTGACAGCCATTCCCTTCGGACTGGTCATGAGCGGCGCGCTCGACAGCAAGCTGGCGACGGCCGTTGTCGTCATGGGTCTCGGTGCCATCCAGATCGTCGTGCACATGATCTTTTTCCTGCACATGAACCCGCGCTCGGAAGGCGGCTGGACGATGATGGCGCTGATGTTCACGCTCATCATCGTCGGCATCGCGCTCGCCGGTTCGCTCTGGGTCATGCACCACCTCAACGTCAACATGATGCCGATGACCCACGAAATGATGAAGAACATGCCATGACGGCCCGTTGACGGGGACGGCCGTGAACGGGCGCGCGGCAGATGTCGGGGCGGGGGTAGAGACCTCCCGCTCTCGCGTCATCCTCACCACCGCTCTGTCGGTGCTGGCGCTGGTCTTCATCGCGCTCGGCTCCTGGCAGGTGCAGCGGCTCTTCTGGAAGTTCGACCTGATTGCCCGCGTCGACGCCCGCGTGCATGCCGAACCTGTTCCTGCTCCGCCGCCGGCCGAATGGCCCGGTATCAGCGCGGAAAAGGACGAATATCGTCGCGTGGCCACCACGGGCATCTTCGACCACGAACGGGAAGTGCTGGTCCAGGCGGTTACCGAGCGTGGCGCCGGCTTCTGGGTGATGTCGCCGATCGTCCAGGACGACCGGTCGACCATTCTGATCAATCGTGGCTTTGTCCCGCTCGATCGTCGCGATGCTGCCGCGCGCTCACAGAGCCGGACTTCCGGTGTCGTCGGGGTCACCGGCCTCTTGCGAATGACGGAGCCGGATGGCGGCTTCCTGCGCTCCAACGATCCGACAGCCGGCCGCTGGTATTCGCGCGACGTCGTTGCGATCGCCAAGGCCCAAGGCCTGACGAATGTCGCGCCTTACTTCATCGATGCAAACGCCACGCCCAATCCGGGTGGTCTTCCTGTCGGCGGGCTGACGGTGGTCCGCTTCCGCAACAGTCACCTCGTCTATGCGGTAACCTGGTATGTGCTGGCACTGCTGAGTGCGGCGGGTATTTTTGTCGTTCGTCGCTCGCGATTGAGTTAAGCGCTTGGCGAGAGAGCGTCTGCCCGGATAGGTTCCGCGAAGGAAGACATCTCCCACGTGCGATGGCCGCAGATAAATCCCCGGCTAGACAAGTGCATCGTCGCAGACCAACGCTCAATACAAAGGCCTCCCATGCAGTCAGGCATCAGCATCGAACAGGGCATCGAGGCCGCCGGCGTCGGGCTGTTTCAGCGTCGCCTCTTCGTCATCTTCGGCCTCGTCTGGGCGGCTGACGCGATGCAGGTGTTGGCAATTGGCTTCAGCGCGCCGTCAATCGCTGCGACATTCGGTGTCACCATCCCGCAGGCTCTGCAGTCGGGAACGTCCTTCTTTCTCGGCATGCTCGTCGGTGCCTTTGTTTTCGGGCGGCTCGCCGACCGCATCGGCAGGCGGCCCGTGCTGTTCATCGCGATCATCATCGACGCAGTTTTCGGCATCGCGTCGGCCTTTGCGCCCGACCTTACCTGGCTATTTGCGGCGCGTTTCCTGACCGGGCTCGGGGTTGGCGGGACGCTGCCGGTCGATTACGCCATGATGGCCGAATTTCTGCCGGCCAACCGGCGGGGGCGCTGGCTGGTGTTGTTGGAGGGGTTCTGGGCCGTTGGAACGGTTGCGCTGGCGATCCTCGCGCTTACGGCTGGCAGCCAGGGTGGTGAGGCCTGGCGGACCATCTTTTTCGTCACCGGCATTCCGGCGCTGATCGGCGTCGTCCTGCGCTTCTACGTCCCGGAATCGCCCTTCTACCTGAACCGGCAAGGACATTCGACCGAGGCCCGCAGCGTGTTGAAGCGTATCGCCGAGGCGAACGGCCGGGATGTTGCCATCCCGCCGATCGTCCCTCAGACTGCCGAGCGGAAATCGATCACCGCACTTCTATCACCTGCGCTTCGCCGCCGAACGATCTTTCTGATGTCGGCCTGGCTGCTCATTTCCATATCCTACTACGGCATCTTCGTTTACCTGCCGGTCAAGCTTGCCGGCGAAGGCTTCGGTTTCATACGCGGCGAAGTCTTTCTCGTCGTTCTGGCGATCGCCCAGTTGCCCGGTTACGCGTTGGCTGCCTATGGCGTGGAACGCTGGGGGCGGAAGGCAACATTGATCGGGTTTCTCCTCCTCAGCGCGGCGGGCTCCTTGGCCTATGGTCTTGGGCAGAGCATGGAGCTTGTCGTTGCGGCCACGCTTTTGATGAATTTTGCCCTCTTGGGTACGTGGGGCGCGCTCTATGCGTTGACGCCCGAAATCTATCCGACGAGCCTGCGCGCAAGCGGTATGGGTACGGCCGGCGCAATCGCCCGTGTCGGCGGGTTGCTCGCGCCGTCGATGGTCGCCCCGATCATGGCGACAAGTTTCACGACCGCGCTCGGCGTCATTTCGGGCCTGCTGCTGCTTGCGGCGCTGGGCGTGTTGCTGATTGATGCGGAACCCCGCAACAAGGGTCTCACGTGAGACGTGAGATGCTGCCTGTTCCAGCGCTCGCCTTTGATGATTTCGGCTACTTGAGCTCAATTACGACGACGGTCGCGGCCCGCGCGATATCCTGCAAGGCATCCAACAGGGATACGCCACTGCCGGTCTTGATGTGGCTGAGCGTTGCTGCATTTTTGAACGTCAGTTTGCATCGCCCAGGATAACCTGGCCCGCCGGCCTCGACCGCATCCCAGAACGCGTCGAGGTTGCAGCCAAAATCTCCAGCCGCCGCAGGATTCGTCACGGCAAGGTAGCGGCGCCAAAGATCCGTATCGGTCGCAATGCCGTGACAATCAATGACAAAGTGCTTCATTCATGCTGCTTTCCAGAAACCGTCGTCAGCACCGATAGGGCACCGGTGTGTCCGGTTCAATCGGCTAGGTGCCCCGATGATAGATCATTCGCGATGAAGCGTACCGCTTGTTAAAGTTGTGCCAAGGGAAGCCATTCGAAAAGCCCGCCTGCGAGAAGCGACAGGTGACCGTTAACCATTTGTTAACCATCCGTCGCCTAGATCCTGGCAACGAAAAATTAACGAAGATGATCAAAGTGCTAACAGACGCTCGCTCGATCCGTATCAAGGGCCGCTCGTTCCTGAGCCTCGCGCTTTCGCCGGAACTGCCGCTCGATTCGTGGTTGACGCGGCTCGACGATCTGGCCTCCCGCTCGGCGGGCTTTTTTCTCGGCCGACCGGTGGTGCTCGATATCGTCGACCTGGAAATCGACCGGCCGCAACTGAAGGGCCTGCTCGACGAACTCGCCAAGAGAAACGTCCGGGTCCTGGGTATCGAGGGCGGGCGTCCTTCGCTGTTCGAGCCGGGCATGCCGCCATCGATGAGAGGCGGCCGACCAGCACCGGATTTCGAGGCAGCGGCAGGCGATTTGATCGCCGGAGAGGCTAAGGCACCCGACACGGTCTCCGTCGTCGGACAAGAAACACCGGGCGCCAAAGCAACGGCTTCGATCATCGTCAGGGAGCCCGTTCGTTCCGGACAATCGGTGATCTTTCCGGAAGGCGATGTCACGGTCATCGGGTCGGTCGCGTCGGGTGCGGAAATCATCGCCGGCGGTTCGATCCATATCTACGGAGCGCTCAGGGGGCGGGCGCTGGCGGGTTCGGTGGGCAACACCTCGGCGCGGATCTTCTGCCGCCGGCTCGAGGCGGAACTGCTGGCCATCGACGGCGTCTACAAGACCGCCGACGACATGGCGTCCGAGCTTCGCGGACAATCGGTGCAGCTTTGGCTCGAAGACGACTCGATCATGGCAGAGAGACTTAACTGAGCCGGCTGCCGGCCAGGAAACAGGAGCGGAAGATGGCGAAAGTAGTTGTTGTTACATCGGGCAAAGGCGGCGTCGGCAAGACGACGTCAACCGCTGCTCTAGGCGCAGCGCTCGCGCAGCGCAACGAGAAGACAGTCGTCGTGGATTTCGATGTCGGCCTGCGCAATCTCGACCTCGTCATGGGTGCCGAGCGCCGGGTCGTCTATGACATGGTCAACGTCATTCAGGGCGACGCCAAGCTGCCGCAGGCGCTGATCCGCGACAAGCGCCTGGACACGCTCTTCCTGCTGCCGGCATCGCAGACCCGTGACAAGGACAGCCTGACGCCGGAAGGCGTGGAGCGTGTCATCAACGACCTGAAGAAGCATTTCGACTGGATCATCTGCGACAGCCCCGCCGGCATCGAGCGCGGCGCGACGCTTGCCATGCGCCATGCCGACATGGCTGTCATCGTCACCAATCCGGAAGTCTCCTCGGTGCGCGACTCCGACCGCATCATCGGCCTGCTCGACGCCAAGACCGAAAAGGCCGAGCGGGGCGAGCGGGTCGAGAAGCACCTGCTCCTCACCCGCTACGACGCGCTGCGCGCCGAGCGCGGCGACATGCTGAAGGTCGAAGATGTCCTGGAGATCCTGTCGATCCCGCTTCTCGGCATCGTTCCCGAGAGCATGGACGTGCTCAGGGCATCCAACATCGGCGCTCCGGTGCCGCTCGCCGACAGCAAGTCCGCGCCGGCGCTTGCCTATCTCGACGCAGCTCGCCGGCTTGCAGGCGAGACCGTGCCGATGACCATCCCGGGTGAAAAACGCGGCCTATTCGGCAAGATCTTCGGACGGAGGGCAGCATGAGCATTTTCCGTTTCTTCAAAAAGCAGACCTCGGCCCCGACGGCGCGCGAGCGCCTGCAGGTGCTGCTGGCGCATGAGCGGGCCTCGGTCGGCCAATCGGATCTCGTCGCTATCCTCAGAGAAGAGATCCTTGCGGTCATCTCCAAGCACGTTCAGATCGACGACGACAAGGTCACCGTCAAGATGGACCGCGGCGAACACGTGACGACGCTGGAAGTCGATATCGAGATCCCGCTCGCCGCAGGCGCCCGGGCGGCCTGAACGCTGGTCCGCAGTATGTGACATCAGGCAGCGGGGGATATCGATGGTTCAGATCATCCGTTCCCGTGCTGCCTGATGCATGCTGTCATTCCTGTGCTACTGCATCGTCTGGCAGCGTCCTTGACGCGCCCTGTTTGCCCCGCGGCGCTGTAGAGGTCAGCCATGTCAGTTGAGCAAGTGGAATGCATTGTCGCAGGAGCCGGGGTCATCGGGCTGGCCGTCGCTCGTGCGCTTGCGCAGGCCGGCCGCGAGGTGATCATCGTCGAGGCGGCGGATCGCATTGGCAGCGAGACCTCGTCGCGCAACAGCGAAGTGATCCACGCCGGGATCTACTATCCGGCGGACAGCCTGATGGCGCGCCTGTGCGTCGAAGGTCGGGCCCTGCTCTATGCCTATTGCCGTCAACGCGGCATCCCTCATCGGCAGTGCGGAAAGCTGATCGTGGCGACCTCGGCCCCCGAATTGGAGCAACTGCCTGATATCGCGGCGCGGGCGGCGCGGAATGGTGTGCCGGATCTCCGGCAAATCTCGGCCGCGGATGCCCGCGTCCTCGAACCGGCCCTTGCCACCACCGGCGCGCTGCTGTCGCCGTCGACGGGCATCATCGACAGCCACGCCTACATGATGTCGCTGCTCGGTGATGCGGAGAATGCCGGCGCGGTTCTCGCACTCAACAGTCCCGTTGAACGGGGCAAGGTGACCGACAGCGGCATCGTCGTCGATGTCGGCGGCGCCGAGCCGATGAGCCTTGCCTGCCGCCTGTTCGTCAACGCCGCCGGCCTTGCCGCACCGAAGCTGGCGCGTCTTCTTGAGGGCATGCCTCTCGCGCTCGTGCCGAAGGAATATTATGCCAAGGGAGATTATTTCGCGCATGTCGGCAAGGCGCCGTTCTCGCGGCTGATCTACCCCGTTCCGGTCAAGGGTGGGCTCGGTATCCATCTGACCATCGATATGGCCGGCCAGGGTCGCTTCGGTCCCGATATCGAGTGGGTCGACACATTGAACTACGACGTCGATCCGGCGAAGACCGCATCGTTCTACGCCGGTGTCCGCCGCTATTTTCCTGACCTGAAGGACGGCGCGCTCGTGCCGGCCTATTCCGGTATCCGGCCGAAGATCGTACCGCCGAAGGTGGCAAGCCAGGACTTCGTCGTGCAAGGGCCAAGCGTGCACGGCGTGCCCGGACTGGTCAACCTGTTCGGCATCGAGTCGCCCGGCCTCACCGCGTCTCTGGCGCTGGCCAAGCTTGTGGCCGAAATCTAGCCGTTGGCGCCGCTCAACCGTCGTTTGAGCCGCATGACAGCTCGGCAAATCCGTGGACGGCCGACGCCAGCCTTTCCGTTCCCCGGCGCAGTTCGTCTGGCGTAAGCGAGGCATAGCCGAGCACCATGCCGGCCCGGTCCGGCTTGCGTTCAAGATAGAGCGGCGAGACGGGGTAGATACCAATTCCCGCAGCCCGGGCGGTTTCGATCAGCTCCGCCTCGTATTGTGCACCGATTTCCTGGAACCAGACGACGACATGCAGGCCGGCCGATGTGCCAACGATTTCTATCCGTTCGCCGAAGTATGAGGTCAGAGCAGTGATCAGGGCGGCACGCCGCTCTGCGTTGGACCGGCGCATCTTGCGGACATGCCGTTCGTATGAGCCTGCTTCCAAGAGGATCGCGAGCGCCTCCTGCTCAAGGCTGGGGCTATGACGGTCGGCGATCTGCTTGCATCGCGTGAAGACGTCGATCAACGGCCGGGGAACGACGAGATAACCCAGCCTGAGGGCCGGCGAGAGCGTCTTCGAAACCGTGCCGACATAGATGACCCGGTCATGATCCGATTGAAACAGCGGCGGTATCGGCTTCACGTCATAGCGGTACTCGCCGTCGTAGTCGTCCTCGATGATATAGGCTCCGACCGCATAAGCCCATTGCAGCAACGCATCCCGCCTGCTCTGGGGCAAGACGCCACCGAGTGGAAACTGGTGGCTCGGCGTCACGTAGGCCAGAGCCGATTTCCCCTGGTGCGGCAGGTCCTCGACGAGAAGGCCAGCGTTGTCGCAGGAAACTGGAACGATTTCAGCACCTGCAGCGGCCATGACGTTGCGTGCCATGGCATAACACGGCTCTTCGACGATGACGCGATCACCGCTATCGACGAGAACGCGGGCGCAGAGATCCAGTGCTTGCTGTGAGCCGGAAACGACGACGATCTGACCGGCATCGCAGCGGATGCCGCGTACACGCCAGAGATAGCCCTGGAGCTGTTGTTTCAGGGCGGCGGAGCCGGCAGGATGCTCGTAGGAAAGGCTGTCGCGGCGGCGCAGCAGCGCGGCATTCATCGCCCGCCGCCACAAAAGCGTGGGAAAGTCGGCGGCGGCAATATCGCCATAGCGAAAATCGAACTCCAGTGCCGACCGCCTCCCGGCATAGTGGATCGGAAGTTCCATCAGCCGGGCGGCATAATCCGACATCGGCCATTCCAGACGATGCTCAGCCTGTCGCCGGTGCCGTGCTCCTGGCCCGGCCATATCCGAGACGATCGACGCCGAGCCCTGGTGACTGATCACGTAGCCCTCGGAGACGAGTTGGTCGAAAGCGGCCGTCACCGTCGTGCGCGATACACCGAGCTCCTCGGCGAGCGCCCTGCTCGATGGCAGCCGGTCGCCGGGCGCATAGACACCGGCACCGATCTGCTCGCGTAGATCGAGGTAAATACGGCGGGCAGCGCCCGTGCGTCCCGATCTCCCGCCATTCAACTGGCCCAATAAAAATCTCCAAAACTGGACGTTTATTTTGTGCCAGTTAACGCCGATGCTGCGTTGAGTTCAAGGAGAGTTCGATGTACACGCCGCCAGCTTTTGTGGTCGACGACACCAGCGAAATACACGCGATGATGCGGGCATGCCGCATCGCCAATTTCATTACAGCGACGGCGCACGGCCCTGTGGCTACACCGCTACCGATGTTGCTCGACGCAGAGGAAGGTGAAAGCGGCACACTTTACGCACATCTCGCCCGGCCCAATCCGCAGTGGCAAACGCCCGTGATCGGCGATGGTCTGGCCGTGTTCATGGGTCCCGACGCCTACATCACTCCGGCCTGGTATGCTGCGAAAGCCGAGCATGGAAAGGTGGTTCCGACATGGAATTACACATCCGTCCAGGCAAAAGGCCCGGTCGAGTTCTTCGATGATCCGGCCCGGCTGCTCGATGTCGTCAAGCGGCTGACCGATCTACACGAGGGGACGGCCGCGAAACCGTGGGCCGTCGGCGACGCCCCTGAGGCGTATATCGTAGCGCAATTGCGCGGCATCGTCGGAATTCGAATGCCGATCACGCTTCTGGCAGGCAAGCGCAAGCTGAGCCAGAACCGTCCCGAGCCGGACCGGGTGGGCGTCAGGAACGGCCTTTCGGAAAGCCGTCGCGATTTCGACCGCGCGATTGCGGCCATGATCCCCGTTCCATCCTCTTCATCGTGAGACAGAAGTATGTTCAGGAATGATTTCGATCCACAGCCGGCATTGAGCGGCGAAGCCATCCTCCTCCGGCCGCTGCGGCCGGACGACCTTGAGGGGCTGTACTCTGCCGCAAGTCATCCCGAGGTCTGGGCAGGGCACCCGGCAACGGATCGCTACAAGCGGGAAAAGTTCGAGCCCTATTTCGCGCTGCTGCTTGCAAGCGCGGCAACGCTCGTGGCCGTCGATCGGCAAAAAGACAAGATCATCGGATGTTCCCGCTATTACGTCGCCCCCGACATGCCGGACAGCATCTCGATCGGCTTCACTTTCCTTGATAATGCCTATTGGGGCGGCGGCACCAATTTCGAGCTGAAACGGCTGATGCTCGGTCATGCCTTTCGCGCCTATCCGGATGTCTGGTTTCATATTGCGCCGACAAACATTCGCTCGCAAAAGGCGACCGCCAAGCTCGGTGCGGCGCATGTCTATGATGCGACACTGGACCTGTCGGGCACGCCGTCGCCGTGGATGTGCTTCCGGCTGCGGCAGGATGATTGGAATGGCGTCGTCGCCGCTGCCGCTCCGTCATCGAAAAGGTTGGAACCGGCGGCCAAATAGGGCAGACCGGCAGGCACTGACGGCAGGGCTTCCTAGATTGGAAAGCCCTGTTTGCATTGTAAGTCATGACTTACAAATAATCTTGCTTGAAATCCAGGGATGTGCCGGGAAGGTAAAGCGAAATTGGCCGGATTTCGTAGGTGGCCGTCGGGTTGGCGCGACGCAGCTCACGGGCCGCAGTAACGGCCGCCTCAAGCGTTGGAAAATCCACGACGTAGAAGCCGAGCAGTTGCTCCTTGGTTTCGGCAAAGGGGCCATCGATGACCGTGCCCTCGCCTTTGCCTCGCAGTGTCACCGCACGCTGGGTGGGGCCAAGCCGCGCGGCGGGGCCCAAGGATTTTTCGCGCACGAGGCGGTCATTGACCTGGAGCAGTTCGGTCATCAACGCGGCATCCTCCTGCTCGGTCCAGGATTCGACCACTCCTTCTTCGTGATAGGCGAGGATGGCGTAGTACATCAAACATCTCCCTTGCGCGTTCGCGGTCTTCGCCCAGCCAAACAACTATAAGGACGTGTTTGGTAAGCTTCGCCGCGAATATATGGCCGGATCGGCGCGCAGACTATGGGCGTGCACGTTTTAGTCGAAGGAACGGTTCGAGGCTGTCGACAAGTTCGCAGAGCAGCGTGAGGTCGAAATGGCCCTTCGATCCGAACGTCATCTGAACTGTCGCGGCGCCGTCCATGCCGGAATCCCCAGACAGGTCCGCGATTTCGGCCAGCGATCTGATCGTCACCGGCCCGACCAGACCAAACGTCAACGATTTCCGCGCAGTGCCCATCGAATCAGGAGACTCGGCGTGAAAGGCGCTCACGCTTCAACAAACTGTCGCACGGGACGCGTATCGGAGACTGCGAAGCAATTTTGACGTCCGCGCCCGCCCATGACGGCGCCGACGTTTGATGGGTATGACATGCGCACATCTCGAATACTGGCCGGATTGATCGAAAGACACGACGAACTGGAGCTCAAGCTCGATTTTCTCGAGTGCACCAGCACCGCTCTCAGCGATGACGGCACTCTCACCGAGTTGCGACACACGCTCAAGGAAATCAGGCGAGATATTGCCCGCAACAGAACCCGTTGTCGCTGACGTCTGTTGGCGCCGACGCCGTGGCTGGCTCCCGACTTTGGCTATTTAAAAAATGAACACGAGATAGCGTGGAATGCAGAGCGTTTCGTTCCGCCCTGCGTGTCTGTGATGTGGATGGCTGATGGTGGGGTGCCCTTCGCCTATTCGGTGTGCTTTACGATAGCCGGAATGATGATACCCCAATCGTCCCTGTGGAGCTCATGGCCGCCGCCGGTGATCGCGATAAATTCGGAACCCGGCACGGCATCGGCAATCGCCAGCCCATGCTCGACCGAGAAGATCGGGTCGGTGGTGCCGTGGAACACCAGCAGCGGCGCCTCGAGCGATTTGAGTTTGCCTTTGACGGTGCCGCCGCCCTGAAGCATGAAGTGGTTCGTGGCGGAGAGCAGGCCGGCCGAGCGATCATAATCCCGCTCGACGAAGGCACGGATCCAGTCCGCGTCATGGGCGTGCGCGGTGCTTGCAACGATGCGGGCATCCTTGGCCATGAAGTCGATCACTTGGGCCCGGTCCGACCAGTCAAGGCTTTCGGCTGCGGCGGCATGTTCCATATAGGCAGCACTTATCGGCGGTAGCTCAAGTTCGAGGCCGATCGGCGTGGTGCTGACAAGGGTCAGCGACGACACCCGTTCCGGGGCTGACAAAGCCAGGATCTGGGCGATCATGCCGCCGAGCGACATGCCGACGACGTGAGCCGACGCAACGCCATAGGCGTCGAGCACGGCAACCGCGTCGCCGGCCATGTCCTCCATCGAATAGGGGGGATTGCCAGGGGCATATTTGGTGGAAAGCCCGGTGTCGCGGTTGTCATAGCGAATGACGTAGCGGCCACGCTCCGCCAGCTTGCGGCAGAATTCGTCGGGCCACCACAGCATCGAGGCCATCGCCCCCATGATCAAAAGCACCGGCGGCGCGGAGGGATCGCCAAAGGTCCCCGTGGCGATGGTGACGCCATTGCCGCCTACGACATTCTTGGATGCTTCCTCGGCCATGGCCTTGCTCCTCGCTGTTGCACCAGTGGCGGCCAAGGCTGCTGCGACGAGCAGGAACTGGCGCCGGCTTGCGATGTAGGTATCTAGCGTGCTTTTCATCTTCGTCTCCCCCGCGACATCTAACGTCGGCATCGGCAGACACTATGGGACCGGATCTCGTCGCTCGAGAGAGGAATTGGACAAAATCGGGGCATTCGTGCCACCGTAATGTACGTCGTGGCGCCGCGGTGAGGTTCATGGCGCAGTTCTTGTTCGGTCGCGTCTAGACCGGCGGGTTCCCGAGAATGACCAAAGGGCTCTGATGGCGGAGGAATGCGCGGTCACTGCCCTTGTCGAGAGCCTGCCACCGCACCAAACGGTCAAGGGTAAGCAGGGTCAATGATCGCACGCGCCGGCGCGCTCGGCCTCACCGGCGGTGCGTTTGACGATGACGAGGCTTGCGCCGTCGCCGGCATAGAGGCCGCAGGCTCCGTCACCGACGCCGGGGTGTTTGGCCGACGATCGGCAGGCGGCAACCTTGAGCGCTGCGTTGTTGGAGCGGTCGGGCAGCTATCGTCGTAAAACGAGCGGATGGGAACCCGGCTGTTTGTTTCTCTACGCTCACGGCCGATCAGCCGGGCGAACTCTTTCGCTGACAGTTGCTTGCCCCCCCCTTTGCCGAAAACTGCCTTGCGAACCAGGTCAGTGGCTGGTCCCCGCCTGTTGATCGAGCAGGCTAGTCGACCAGGGCGCAGCCCAGCCGCTGAAGTTCCTGGTCCACCCAGGACCTGTCGGTCGTCCCTGAAAGCGTCGCTGCCATCTGCCTGGCTTCGGCGTCGTGTTTGGCCCGGGTTGCTTTCAAGACTGCCTCGGCATCAGCCGTCGGGACACAGACGACGCCGTCGATGTCGCCGAGCATCAGGTCGCCCGGATTGATGACCATGCCGGCGATGGAAATCTGGAAGCCGATCTCGCCCGGTCCGGTACGGTAGGGGCCGCGATGGGTGACGCCAAGCGCATAGAGCGGCAGGTGCTGGGCGCGGATGGCTTCGGCGTCGCGGATTGCACCGTTGAGAACGAAGCCGCCGACGCCGCGCTTGATCGCGTGCGCCAGCATCAGTTCGCCCATCAGCGCATTGGTCGTGTCGCCGCCGGCATCGACGACGATCACGTCGCCCGGCGCCGCCATGTCGATCGCCTTGTGCAGCATCAGGTTGTCGCCCGGGCAGGTCTTGACCGTCAGCGCCGGGCCGGCAAGCACGCCGCCGCCATGCATCGGGCGTAGCCGATCGCCGCCCGCGACAAGCCGCGACATGCTGTCGGACACGTTGGCGACGGGCAGAACGCGGAAGGCCCCGACGTACGAGGCATCGACGCGTTCCATGCTGTTTTTCACTCTGAAACCGATGGGCATGTGTTCTTCCTTGTGGAGCTTTAGCGCGTTTCCGGCTTGAACGGGGTCGCGGAAATGCACTATCTCGTTGTTTTTACGTATTTCCTGGCAGAAAACCGCTTCGCACTTTTCCTGAAGAAGCTTCAGGCGGTCACCTTGCGCAGGCCGAGACTCTGCGGTGTCGCAAGGCTGAAGGCATCCGGCGCTTGGCCGTTGAGGACGCTGATGATGTGGCGCGCCGCGATCTCGGCCATCGCTTTCGACGAGCCGTGGGTGACACCGCCGATGTGGGGTGTGGCCAGCACCAGCGGCGAGGCCCAGAGCGGGTTGTCGGAGGTCGGCGGTTCGGCAGCGAAGCTGTCGAGCGCCGCACCGGCTATACGCCTGTCACGCAGGGCGTCGGCAAGCGCGGCCTCGTCGATGATGCCGCCGCGGGCCGTGTTGACGATGAAGGACGTCGGCTTCATCAGCGCCAGACGACGGGCGTCGATGAGGTGGTGCGTCTCTGCCGTCAAGGGGCAATGCAGGCTGACGATGTCGGCGCGGGCGACAAGCTCGTCAACGTCGTCGATGGCGGCAATGTTTTCTTGTGCGAGCGTGGCCGAGGCATGCGGATCGTAGACGATCACGGTCATGCCGAGTGCGCGTGCCATGGCCGCGGTTTCGCGACCGATCGCGCCATAGCCGATGAGCCCCATGAGCGTGCCGGCGATGTCGCGTCCCATGAAGGTCGGTTTCGGCCATTGGCCGCCTTTCACCGCCGCGGTCAGCGGCCCGATCTCCTTGATCAGCGCCAGCGAAAGCGCGATCGTGTGCTCGGCGACCGCGCGCGCGTTCGAGCCCATCGAGCGCAACACCGGTATGCCGCGATCGGCCGCGCCCTGGATATCGACGTTGTCGACGCCGACGCCATGTTTGACGATGACCTTCAGCTTCGGCGATGCGGCAATGACGGTCTCGTTGATCTGGCCCTGGCGGACCATGATCGCATCGACGCCGAGATCGGCGGCGCGTGCGGCAACGACATCCGAGGCGTCATAGGGGGGAGAAAAGAAGACGTCGCAGTCATGGGCGTTGAGCAACTCGACGGCGCTCTCAGCAATTCTGTTGTGGGTCACGAGGACGCGCCATTTGCGGTTCATAGGTCTCTCGGCAGCTGGAAGGTCGGACACTCTGTTCTCCAGGATAGATGCGGGGGGCGGGCGCCGCGTGATCGGATCAGCCCGAGGAGCGCGCGAGCAATGCGCGGGCACGCGTGACGATCGGCAGGTCGACGAATTTGCCCTCGAAGGTAAATGCGCCGATCCCCGCCTGCGCGGCGGCATCGGCGGCAATGATCAGGCGGCGCGCACGGTCGAGCTCTTCCTCGGAAGGCGAAAAACCGTCGTTCAACAGGGGAACGACACTCGGGTGAATGCAGGTGGCACCGTCGAAACCGAAGTCCTTGGCTTCCTTTATGGCTGCAGCCAACACTGCCTTGTCGGCATAGTCGGCCGTGCTGCGCAGCAATCCGAATGAGAGGACGCCAGCGGCTTTCGCTGCGTAGTGGATCATCAGCTTCGGTACGCGCAGAACCTCGGGCGTCGGCTGCGCGCCCATGGATGTTGCAAGATCCTCACCACCGGCGGACAGCGCAAAGACACGCGGGCCTGCGGCGATCGGCGAGGCGTTGAGCAATCCCTTGGGATCTTCGATCAGCGGCGCAAACCGCATCGGCAGCCGGTGCGCGGCGGTTTCCAGCGGCTGCAGGTGCCCGTCGAGCTGGTGCAGAATGTCAGGCGACGACACCTTGGGAATGTAAAGCGCATATGCACCCGCCTCGCAGGCGGCGCTGGCGTCGGCCAGCATGGTGGTTTCGTCATGGGTGTTGATCCGCACGATCACCAGAGCACCGCTCTGGCCAACCATCGGCACGGTTCGAGCAAGGGCAGCCCTTGCCGCATCCTTTTCGTTCGCAGCGACAGCGTCCTCCAGGTCGATGATGATCGCGTCGGCGCCGCGTTCGTGGGCCTTGTCCAGAAAGCGGGGCGAACTGCCGGGAACATAAAGGAGGGAGCGCAGCATCATTCGGTTCTTCCCCCCATGATCAGGTCGATTTCGTCGGTCGACAGGCCGACTTCGTTGAGGACGTCGCGGGTGTTTTCGCCAAGCGCCGGTGCCGGGTTGCGCCAGACGCCGGGCGTTACCGACATCCGCGGTAGAATGTTGTGCATCGGTAGCGAACCGTGCTCGCGATCCTCCACCTCGGTGAAGACCTCGCGCTCGATGAAATGCGCGTCGCTGAAGGCGTCGGCGATGTTGTAGACCGGCCCGACTGTCGCGCCGGCCCGGCGCATGATGTCGAGCGCCTCGTCGCGCTCCCTTGTCGCAAACCACGCGCCGACAGCCTCATCGACCAGTGGCCGGTTGCGAACCCGGTCGGTATTGGTGGCAAAGCGCGGATCAGTGATCATTTCGGGCCGGTCGATGATTTCGAAGATGCGTTTGGCGACCGCCTGGGTGGAGCCGGAAAGGGCCACATATTTGCCATCGGCGCATCGGTAGACGTTGCGCGGTGATGTCGTGTTGGAACCGCTGCCGACCCGTTCCTTGATCTTGCCGGTCGTCTTGTAGATCGCGGCCTCCGGTCCGAGCACGGAGAACATCGGCTCCAGCAGCGACAGGTCGATGACCTGGCCGCGCGCCGTGCCGCGTTGCCGCGCCAAAAGCGCCATGCTGACAGCGGAAGAACCGTAGATGCCGGCGATCATGTCGGCGAGCGCCAGGGGCGGCAGCACCGGTTCGCGATCGGGAAAACCGGTGCGGGCGGCAAAGCCGCTCATCGCTTCCACCAGCGTGCCGAACCCCGGCAGGGTGGCGTAAGGGCCGGTCTGGCCGAAGCCGGAAATGCGCACGATGACCAGATCTGGATTGCGGGCGAGCAGTGTGTCCGGCGCCATGCCCATCTCCTCGAGCGTACCCGGGCGGAAGTTCTCGATGAACACATCGGCCGTGTCGAGCAGCTTGAGCATGGCGTCCATCGCCGCCGGTTCGCGAAGGTTGAGCATGACCGAACGTTTGTTGCGGCCATAGGTCTTCCAGTAGAGCGAGCTTCCGCCGTCGCGCCAGTCGCGCAAGGGATCGCCGACCGGCGGCTCGACCTTGATGACGTCGGCGCCGAAATCGCCGAGCTGCAGCGACAGCATGTTGCCGGCGACCAACCGCGAAAGATCGACGACGCGAATGCCGGCAAGCGGCCCTTTCGCGTCAGCGTCGAAGCTTATGGGTTCCTTTGTCATGACGTTCTCCGCGCTCACGGGCTCAGGCCTGCGGCCGGGATTGCGCGGCAAACAGCGTCGAGGCTTCCGGCGGCACGTAGACGAAGACATGTTTGTCGGCGACCTCACGTGCGGTCTGGACGCGGAAAGTGCTGCCCGCACCTGTCAGCTCGTACTGATAGACGGAGCCGAGATAGGAGCCGCCCTGGACGGTTGCCTGCACGACGTTCTCGCCGGCGCTTCCGACGATTTGCAGCCGTTCCGGACGCACGGCAATGACGACGTTCTTGTCCGCACCGTTCCTGCCGGCGTTTGCCTTGATCACCGTGCCGTCTTCGAGGCGAACATTGGCAATGCCCGCCGCACGATCGACCACGGTGCCTGTCAGGAAGTTGGAGGAGCCGATGAAGTCGGCGACGAAGGCATCGGCCGGCGTTTCATAGATCTCCTTCGGCGTGCCGAGCTGACGGATACGCCCCGTGTCCATCACCGCAATGCGGTCGGAAACGGCAAGCGCTTCCGCCTGATCGTGCGTGACGTAAACGGTCGTGACGCCGAGCCGCTCCTGCAACTCGCGCAACCAGACGCGGGCGCGTTCGCGCAGCTTTGCATCGAGATTGGATAGCGGCTCGTCGAGCAAGAGCAGACCAGGGCGATAGACGAGTGCCCGGGCAAGCGCCACGCGCTGCTGCTGGCCGCCGGAAAGTTCGAAAGGATAACGCTCCGCGAACTTGGCCATCTCGACAAGTTCAAGCGCTTCCTTGATGCGCTTGTCCTGCTCGGCGCGGCCGATCTTGCGCAGTTTCAGCGGGAAGGCGAGGTTTTCCGCCACCGACATATGCGGCCAAAGCGCGTAGCTTTGAAAGACCAGCCCGATGTTGCGCTGTTCAGGTGGCACCACCGTTCCGGACTTGCCGTCGAAGAGCACGCGATCGCCCATGCGGATTGCACCCGACGTCGCGTGGTTGAGCCCGGAGATTGCAAACAGCGTCGTCGACTTGCCGCAGCCGGAAGGGCCGAGCAATGTCAGGAATTCGCCCTTCGGGATGGTGAGCGAGACGTCGCTGACGGCCTTGTAGGAGCCGTAGTTGATGGACAGATTGTCGAGGATGAGATCAGCCATAGATCTTGGCTCCCAGCAGACGGCGCGCCATGAAGACGAAGAAGGCCGTGATGATGACTTGGATGGTTGCGAGGGCAGAAACGGGACCGTTGTCGCCCTGGGCATAGAGCTGCAGCATGGTCGAGCCGATGATTTCGGATCCCGGCTGGTAGAGGAAAACCGCCGTCACATACTCCTTGAAGAAGTGGATGAAGAGCAGCGCGAAGCTTGAAAACAGTGCCGGCTTCAACAGCGGCAGGACGATGCGGGTGACCGTCGTCCACCAGTCGGCGCCGGAAATGCGCGAGGCGCGGTCAAGCTCTTCGCCGATCTGCGACAGCGCCGGCGCGATCGCACCGAAACCGATCGGGATGTAACGCACGACAAAGGCGGCGATCAGAATCCAGATCGTGCCGCGGATCATGTCGAGGCCCGGCACCCAGACAACCGCATAGAAGAAGCCGAGGCCGGCGATGATGCCGGGCAGCGAGCGCGGGAACAGCGCGACATACTCCAGTGCCCGGCGGAAGCGGAATTCGGAGCGCTTGGCGACAAGCGCGATGAGCACGACGCAGGCGGTGCCGATGATGCCACCGAGGAAGGAGATGACCACGGAATTGAGGATCGCCCTGACATAGCCCGGCTGGTTGAAGATCAGCTCGAAGTTGGCAAAGGTCAGCAGTTTCCAGAACGGGACCAACGGCGTCAGGAAGCTGACGCTTGCGCGCATGAAAATGCCGGCGAAGACGGCGACGATGGTGAAGAGCACATAGGCAGCGACGGCCGCAAAGGCGATCCAGCGCCAGTGTCCGAGATCGACGAGCGAGGGGCGGGAGGCCTTGCCGCGCACCGTCACGAAGCGACCGCTGTCCTTCATCAACCGGCCCTGCAGCCAGACGAGCAGGCCGACGATCAAAAGCAGCATGACCGCGCCGGCGCCGACGATGCCGTAGTCGGATTGCACCGCGGCATTGATGCCCTGGTCGTAGAGGAAGGTCGTCACCGTGTGAATGCCGCTCGGGCCGCCGAAGACCAGCGGGATCGCCAGCATCTCGATGCCAATGACGAAGTTCAGCACCGCGGAATAAACCATTGCCGGCCGCATCATCGGAACGGTGATGCTGATCAGTGCGCGCATGGGGCTGGCGCCTGCCGAACGGGCGGCGTCCTCGAGCTGTGCGTCGGCCTTGGTGACAGCACCGATGCACATGAGGTAGGCAAGCGGCGCCTGGCTAAGCCCGGCAACGATGCTCATGCCGGTCAGGCTGTAAAGGTTCCACGGGCTGAGCCCGGTGCTGGCCTTGAAGGCGAGGGTGATATAGCCCGACGGGCCGTACATGGTGAACCAGCCGAAAGCCATGACGAGGTTGCTGACGAAAAGCGGCCAGATCAGGATCTCGCCGATCCATTTGCGCCCGGGCAGATTGGTGCGGCCGACGATGACGGCCATGACCGAGCCGAAGAGTTGGGCGACGACCATCGTGACGACGGCGAAGAAGAGCGTGTTGAGCACGATCTTGCCCATGCCCGCCTCGGTGAACAGGCGAACGAAGTTGCCCGCAGTGACGACGGCGTCGGGCTTGTAGAGCGGCCGATCGAGAAACGCCTGGAGAATGATGGGTGCAATCGGCCCGATCACCAGGATCGTGGTCAGGATGCTTACGGCCCAAAAGGTGATGGTCGACCGGTCACGCGTGGCGCTCGGTGCCGACCCTGCTGAGAGCTCGGTCATGGCAATAGTCCTCGAAAGCCGTCTGCAAACGCGAAAAGACGGTCGCCAGGCTTCGTAGAGTTGAAAATGAGAGCAGGGGGAACCGCCGGCTGACCGTATCGCGGCAGACGGTTCCCGAGCCGAAGCTCGTTAGTTGCCGGCCATCGCGGCGGTCCACTTGGTGGCAAAACCCCCAGCGTCATCGATGAGCGCCTTGTCGAAGCCGACGGCGATCAGATTTTCCATGCCCACCTTGGCGGCGATCGCCTGATAGGTGTAGCGAACCTCGGCTTCGTCGACGTCCTCGCGGTAAGGGGTCAGTCCGCCCTTGCCGACCTGGGTCTGGCCCTTCTGGCTGAGGAGGTAGTCGACGAAAAGCTTCGCCGAGTTCGGGTTGGCCGCTTCGCTCGGAATGCCGAGGCCGCGAAGCATGACCGGGGTGCCGTCATCGGGGAAGGCAAAGCCGAGGATCTCGCCGCCGGGCTGCTCCAGGCGGGGGAAGATGGTGATGCCGGAGACAGCGATGCCGACGAGATATTCGCCGGTGGCGATCTTTTCGTTCATCGGGCCGCCGGAGACTTCGCCGCGGATCATCGGGCCGATTTCGCGCAATCCCTTCCAGCCGTCGTCGCCCTTGACCTGCAGGGTCTTCCACCAGGCAGCAAGACCGAAGGAGTTGCGAGCGGCATCATAGGTGGTGATCTTGCCGTCGAACGTCGCCTTGTCGGCTGCGGCCGCCTTGACGAGCGAGGCGAAGCCGGTCGGGCGCTGACCCTCCGGCAGCAGGGCGGCGTTATAGGTGATGACGAGCGGGTCCGCCGACATCACGTAGATGCCCGGGTAAGGATTGGCGAAGCCCGGCAGGCGTTCGGTTTCCGGGCTCGGATAGTCGAGCATGCGCGCTTCGCTGCCATAGCGTGCCCAGCGGTCGTTTGCGCCCGAAACCAGGACATCGGCGGTGCGCGCCCCGCTGCCGGCCTCGGCTTCCCAGCGGGTGTGCACGGTGCCGGAGCCGAGGTCGAGCGTCTCGATCTTGATCCAGGGATAGAGTTCGTTGAAGCCCTTGATGACAGGCTGCCAGTTGTTGTCGGCCATGTTGGAGTAGACGACGAGTCCTGCTTCCTTGCGCGACGCTTCGACGATCTGGCCGTAATCGGCCGGATAGTAGTCAGGCAGCTTCGGTTCCTGGGCGAAGGCGCTGGTTGAGAACGTCGCCGATGCGGCAAGCAGCCAACCGGCAAGCTCTCTCTTCAAATAGGACATCAATTCCTCCCGTGGGTTTTCCCATTTTTGAATATGCGTCGCGAAAGCTCCTCACTTGCGCGACGCGCGGCCTCGACCGTCGCCTTGGTGACGCGGTCGAGGTTGTTGGCGATCCGCTCGCGCGGACCGGAAATGTTGACGACGGCGACGATGCGGCCATCGGGATCTCGGATCGGTGCCGCAACGCCGGCAGCACCCTCGACCCGGCCGTAGAGATTGGCGACATAGCCGTCCCGGCGCCCGGCGCTCACGCGCTCGGCAATGGCTTCGGGGTCGTCTTCGTCAGGGACGGATCGGCCGAGATAGGTTTCGAGCTCCTGATCCGTGAGGCCGGACAGCAGCATCAGCCCGCTTGCGACGTAGTGCGCGACACGCTGGGTGGCGATATCGCGGTCATAGCGGATCTCGCGCATGGGCAGGATCTTATTGAGATAGCGAACCTGCCGGTCGTCCGTCAGCACGGCGATGAAGCCGGTCTCCTCGATCGCCGCGACCGTTTCGCGAAGGAGCGGCTCGGCCACCCGCAAGATCGTACCCCAGCCGCTGTTTGCTTCCGATGGCTCGCCGGGCAGCCGGATCAGCAGGTAGCGGCCGTCGGTCTGGCGGGCGACGTACCGGGCCTCGACCAGGGTGCGCAGCAGAAGCAGCGTGCTGCTCTTCGGCAGGGAAAGAGCCTGCACGACCTCGGCGAGCGAGACGGCCTCGCTGCGCGACGCCAGCCACTCGATCAGGTCCAAAATTCGTTCCGCGCCCCGGCCGCTCATCGCGATTTTTCCCTTGTTCAATATACTGAACGTGTGCTATATAATGAACTTACCGAGCGCGGCTGCCCTTGTCAAGGTGCGGCCAGTGCTGTCGTTTCGTGCGGGCTTTGCTGTTCGCTAGAGAGCGTCTGCATGCAGAAGGAGAGTTCCGGCTTCTCGAGGCGATTGCGGAGTTGGGAGGTTCTGGTTCATCCGATCACACCGAAACGTCATTTCAGACCGCAACAAATCTTGAATCGTCTGATCAAACGCTCGCCTCCATTGGCGGGCACGCTCCCACCGTGTCCGGTCTCAGATCGTGCCTCTTCAGGTGCGTGAACGACCTGGGCAGTGTTCGAATGAGGAGTGAACATATGCATAAGTCAAAGCTTAACTCGACAGCCCGTACGATCACCGAGCCCGGCTACAAGCCGGTAGCCCTGCCGGCGGTGCGTGCCGCCCACCTGATGCTGAAAAGCAGAAGCGATGCCGAGGTGCGCCACGCCCAGCGAAAGGCGACCATGCGCATCGTCAACCAGTTCGATCGCGACACCGACTGACGAGCGGGCGCCCGCTTCGCTCGGACGTCTCCCGAAGGCGGGATGCGCATCGTCGCAGGAGCGGTAAGTAATCCGGCGATATTGAGAGTGGGGGCCGGCAGCCGTTGAGCGACGGCAGTCGCTCAATTCGCGGATGTAGGGGAAATCACCTCCCACTTTCCAAACAGGGCCAAGCCCGCCGCCTTGGCAAGCGCCGCGGAGGCCTGGTTGTCGAGCTGGCATCGGTACTGGGGCTCGAAGCCCTGTTCGTAGGCATACCTGCTAATCGCGCGGACGACGTTGCGCGCGTGGCCTTTTCCTCTGAAAGACGGGAGCGTCAGGACGCCTGTGTCGGCAATCTGTGCATCCTCCCAAGGATACATGCTGGCGGCACAGACCAGGCGACCCTGCTCGAAAGCACCGAACACCGCCCAGTGAACCAATTCCACATAGGCGTCCTCCAGATCCTGCTCCGACGCGGCATCCTCGAAGGCGGCAAAGGCCGCTTCGTCTCGCGCCGTCAGCAGTCGCAAATCGCTCGTCAGCTTGTCACGCATCAGCGAACTCCTCGCCGCTTCAGGGAAGTAGAATACATAGTCGGCGCCGTGCACCGTGACCGATGCTTCGTCCAGTATCCGGCGAAAGGCCGGCTCTGTGAGGTCCGGTCGCCTTGCGAGGTTCAGGCGATCGGCGAGTTCAGCCGTCAGCACCGCCATCGTTTGGCCGTCGGTGGCTTCCAGCATCATCACCCTGTTTTCATCGCTTAAATCGGGGTTCACCGAGACAGTAAAGCTGTCGTCGCGATGGAGGACAACTCCGCCCAGGAAGGTTCTCCGCCAGAACTCGGTTATTTCTTGTGCAAACACAGACATAAGTCCCTTCAAATTGGTTGGTCGCACGCCGATGCGGACAGTGGCTGATTCAAGCGAGGTCAGGCACCTGCTTGACGGCAGAAATAGCATGTGCGAATAATAGATCAAGTAATCGGTTAATTAATTTAAGTGGCTAGATCCCGCCCGGTCATGCGCAATCTTGCCCGGCCTCCAACACCAAGTGCGATCCGATGCAAGCCTTTGTCAGGCAAGACCAACTCCGTCTCCGCCCGATGGCGGCCGCATGAAAGGCTATCCCATTCGCATCCGCCGGCGGCTGCCGGTCTTGGGCAGCGTCATGGCAGGCGCATTCTCGACGCTCGGAAATGCGGTTGCCATGGTGGCTCTGCCATGGTTCGTGTTGACGCTGACCGGAAGCGCGTTGTGGACCGGTATCGCGGCTGCGGCGGGCGTTTTGCCGATGATTGCCGGCTCGCTGTTTGGCGGCGGCCTTGTCGATCGCTTCGGCCCACGCTGGATCGCGTTCACGGGCGATTTCACAAGCGCGCTCGCGGTCGCAGCCGTGCCGCTTCTCTATCATCTGGAAATGCTCGGAATCGGCACGCTCGTCGTCTTGATCGCCATCGGTGCGGCAATGGACGGCCCGGCATCGATCGCCGCCGAAAGCCGCCATCCGGAGCTGGCGCGTCTCGCCGGGTTCCGGCTGGAGCGGGTCAAGGCCGTCGATGAACTGACCGAGAGCGCCGGCGTGCTGGTAGGCCCGGCGCTTGCGGGTGTGATGATCGCGCTGGTCGGCGTCGAGGACACACTGTGGCTGACCGCGGCATGTTCACTCGCAGCGGCCATACTCGACGTCATCTCCCTGCCGACGCGCCGCAAATCGGTTGGAGCCGAGGATGTTGCCATCGGTCTGGGCGGCGCATTGGAAGCCGTCCGGTTTCTGCTGCGCGATCCGCTGCTACGCAGTCTGATCATGCTCGGAACACTGTTCGGCATCGTCTTCGGTGCGATGGAGGCCGTCATCATGCCGGCCTTCTTCAAGGCAACAGGGCAAGGCGCGATGAGCCTCGGCCTGTTCCTGTCGGCAACCGGCGGCGGCGCCATCGTCGGCACGCTTGCCTATGCCGCCTGGGGACACCGGCTTTCCGGACGTGGCATCCTGATCTTCGGCTGCGCTGTCGAGGCGCTCGCCATCCTCGTGCTCGCATTCGCGCCCCCGGCTTCGGTGCTGATTGCCGCCGGTGGCATGGCCGGATTTGCAACCGGGCCGATCGGTCCGATTGTCGCGACAGCCGCTCTTCGCCGCGTGCCGGTCAAACTGCGCGGACGGGTGCTGGGGGCGGCGGATGCGCTGGAACTGTCGGCAATCCCGCTGGCCATAATTCTCGCCGGTGGAGCCGTCGAAGTCTTCGGGGCGCAGCGCCTGCTTTTCGGGTGCGCAGTTGCCTTGGCGGCCACGACGCTGCTTGCTTTGTTTCTTCCGGGACTGCGACAGCTCGACATCAGACGAACCGGGAGTGCTGCAAGTTCTTCCACAGGCGACGAAGTCGTTCGTGCGAAGGAGTAGGCACCCCGGAAAGCGCCTTTGCGGGTGCACGGCCAAAAGGCAGGTCTTGTCCTTGCCGCGACGGTGATCAAGACTGCCGAGCGCACCATCGCGCTCGGCAGTACCCGGGGAGGTTACCTGTTGCTCAACCGTCCGGCGCTTAGCTTACGACCGCTTCGACGATCCGGCGGCTGGCTGAAACGATGTCGGTGTCCTGAAGCAATGCACCGCCGATCAGGTACATCACGTCGTTGCCGTAAGCCTCGCGCATTTCCGGCACGCGGCCGAGGTTCATGCCGCCGCCGGGAGCCGGCACGATCGCCTTCGGGCCGCCCATGTCGACGGCGCAGGCCCTGGCGATCGACTGGCATTCCTCGCGAGTGAAGCCGAAGCGCCCCCCGAAATTCGGATAGATCGCCGCATCGGCGCCCATCAGCCGCTGCAAGGCGCCGTAGAAGCAACGATGCGAAAAGCCGGTATCCGGCGAGACGACATTGGCGCCTGAGAACGCCGGGTGCGACACGATCGGCAGGGTGAAGGCCGGATCGGACGCCAACGTGTGGATCACATCGTAGCCGGCCAGCGCCGGGGAAATCATCACCGCACCGGCGCCGGCCTCTTCGGCCATGATCGCCCGCTCGAACAGCTCTTTTGCCGACGCGGTGATATTCGGGACGAACCTCGCCCGCCCGCCGCTCTTGGCATTGGCTTCGCCGACAGCGTCGACGCAGGCTGCCAAGCGTTCGGCGAATGGCGACGTCCTTTGATCGACCAGCCCGTGGTCGTCCTTGACGAAATGCATGCCGCCGAGGGCGAAGTCGTGCGCGCGGCGCGCGAGTTCGGCTGAGGACAATCCGACCGGCTTGATCGCCGACATCAGCAGCGGCTGCGCGCCGATGCCGGCTCTTTGCCGCAGCCCGGCAATGCCGTGCCGCGGGCCAGGGCAAAGCGCGAGGATACCCTTCGACAGGCCGATGTCCTCGACCTTCAGGCCCGGCTTGATCGAGCTGTTGCCGAAGACGATGTTGAGGAATTGCAGGAAGTCGCCGCCGACATCGTCTTCGCTGTAGGAGACATCAGCGAGATAACCGGGACGGCCATTCGGGTCCTGCGCGAGGCCTTCGAGTTTGCCGAGGATTTCGTCCTCGACATAGCCTTTGGGCACGACATCCCGCGGGATCTCGACCGTCTGTTCCAGGGCGATATCAAGCGCCCGAGCTCGCGCCTCGGCCTCGTCCGCGGCCCTGACGTAGTAGCTGACGGTGAACCGCGGAGCCATCAGAGCGCCTCCGCCTTCTGCGCCGAGTGCACGTGATCGAGGCGGACCTCGGTCAGTTCGTCCTCGCCGATATCGAGCGTTTTGCCGGTCAGCTCCTCGATCGCCGACACCAGCGCGCCGGCGTCGAGGCCATACTTCTTCATCAGGTAAGGCTTCGAGGCACCATGGGCAAACGTGTCCTTCAGGCCGAGACGCTTAAGGCGGACGCCAAGGCCCTCTTCGGCAACGATCTCGGCAACAATCGAACCAAGCCCGCCGACGATAGTATGGTTTTCCAGCGTGACGATGCCCTTCTTGCCGCGCGCGGCCCTGAGCAGGCCGTCGCGGTCAAACGGCTTCAGCGTCGAGGCGTGCAGATGATGAAGCCCGATGCCGCGGGCTTCGATCGGCTTTGTGGCACGCAAGGCTTCCTCGGTGCAGACGCCGGAACTGACGACGAGAATGTCGTCGCCTTCCGAGAGTGTGCGCAGCTTGTTGAACGCGAACGGCGTCGAGAAGAGACGCGGGACTTCGCCGCGCAGGATGCGGACGTAGACCGGTCCGTCGATCGCGTCGGCCACCTCGAGCACTGTTTCGACCTCGGTCGCGTCGCCGGTCTCCAGGATGGTCATGTTCGGGACCGCACGCAGGACGGCGATATCCTCGATCGCTTGGTGGGTGATGCCGCCGGGCGTGGTGATGCCCGGCAGGAAGCCCATCAGCCGCACCTTGCGATTGGAATAGGCGATCGAGTTGATCAGCTGGTCGTAGGGGCGCCGGTAGAGGAAGACCGAGAAGGTGTGGATGAAGGGCCGATAGCCCTGCATGGCAAGGCCGCCGGCGAAGGAGAGCATGTTCTGCTCGGCCATGCCGAGCGACAGGAACTGTTCGGGGTGCCGGTCGCGGAAGCTATCGACCTCGCAGGAGGAGGTCAGGTCGGCCGAAAGGCAAAGAACTTCCGGGCGCGCCGTGGCGAAAGCCTCGAAGGCTTTGGCATAAGGGCGGTTGACGATTTCGACCATGGTCAGGCCCCTTCCATTTCGTTCGGGCTCACGCCCAGTTCGGCGGCCAGTGCCGTCTGCATCTCAAGCCTCTCTTCAGTGCTCTTGAAGCGCACGTAGTGAAGGCGCGGGAAGCGCTTTTGCAGGAAATTCATGCCTTGGAACGGCGACGTATTGGCGAGGATGATCAGCGGTTTGCCCGGCTCAGCGCTGTTGGCCGCGTCGCGCATGGCCTGCAAATTGTGGCCGTCGATCGAGCGGCAGGTGGCACCGAAGGCTGCAACCCGGCCGGCAAGGTCGCCGAGATCGAGAACCGAGGACATGGCGCCATCGCATTGCTGACGGTTGACGTCGACGATGACGCGAATGTTGTCGATGCCGTGGTGGGCCATGGCGTTAAGGCACTCCCAGGTCTGGCCCTCCTGGAATTCCCCGTCGGACATGTAGACCCAGACCTTGCCAGGCTCGTTGCGTTTCTTGCGGGCGAAGGCGACGCCCGCAGCCATGGAAAGGCCTTGCGCCAGCGAGCCGGTCGTTACCTCCATGCCCGGGCTGTGTTCGGCACCGATCATCTCGACGGAGCTTCCGTCCTTGTTGAAATGGTCGAGCGCGTGCTCATCCATGCGGCCGACCTCGATCAGCGCGCAGTAGATCACCAGCGCATAATGTGCCGGCGAGATGATGAAACGATCATATTCCGGGGCTGCCGGACCGTGGTAGCCGGCGCCGGTAAAGGCATCGGGATTATCGGCGGAAGGCACGCCGCGAAACGGCAGCGGCACCTTCGGCAATGTCGGCTCTCCGAGCTTGAGGATCTCGTTGTAGAGCAGCGCGAGGCTTTCTGCGGCCGAGCAGGCCTGGCTCAGATAGCCGCCATTGTTCTTCATCGTGTGGAAGAAGACGCGACGGCGAATGCCGAGCGCGATCTCTTCGGTGGTCTTCTGGTTCGTGAGGCTCACCGGTCAGCTCCTTTCCGGAAACAGCGCTTTGAGGCCCTGCGGCGAAGGCATTGCGACACCGCGCTCGGTGATGAGGCCGGTGATCAGCCGCGCCGGCGTCACGTCGAAGGCCGGGTTTGCCGAAGGGCTGCCTTCGGGCGAGACGCGAACCGAGATGATCGAGCCATCGGGGCCGCGGCCCTGAACGAAGCTCACCTCGTCGCCGGTGCGTTCCTCGATCGGGATCTCCTTGACGCCATCCTTGACCGTCCAGTCGATGGTCGGCGACGGCAGGGCGACATAAAAGGGGACATTGTTGTCGCTGGCGGCAAGCGCCTTCAGATAGGTTCCGATCTTGTTGCAGACATCGCCGTTGGCGGTGGTGCGGTCGGTGCCGACGATCACCATGTCGACGGCGCCGTGCTGCATCAGGTGGCCGCCGGCATTGTCGACGATCAGCGTGTGCGGCACGCCGTGGCCGTTCAGCTCCCAGGCCGTCAGTTGCGCACCCTGGTTGCGCGGCCGGGTCTCGTCCACATAGACATGCACCGGAATGCCCGCCTCGGTCGCCATGTAGATTGGGGCGGTGGCCGTTCCGTAGTCGACGGTCGCGAGCCACCCCGCATTGCAGTGGGTCAATATGTTGACCGGCTCGCCGGGCTTCTTGGTTGCCGCGATCTCGCGGATGATCTTGAGGCCATTGGTCCCAATCGCCCGGTTGAGCTGCACGTCTTCTTCGGCGATTTCGCCGGCGCGTCGGTAGGCTGCCTCGGCACGGTCTTCGACAGAAAGCGGCCGCAGGAACTGCCGCATGGCCTCGAGCGCCCAGCGCAGGTTGATCGCCGTCGGCCGGGTCTCGTTGAGTTCTTCCCATACCGCGTCGAGATGGCGGTCGGACGGGTCGTCCGCCATGGCAATCGCGATGCCGTAGGCGGCGGTGACGCCGATCAGCGGCGCACCGCGCACCCACATGTCGCGGATGGCAACCGCCACGTCTTCGACCGTCTTCAGCGTGACGACCCGGAACTCATGCGGCAGCCAGCGCTGGTCGATGATATCGACGGAGCGGCCGTCGGCGTTGAGCCAGATCGTATGGTAGTGCTTTTCTCCGACTTTCACGAAAGTGTCTCCTGCTGAAGCCGTTGCGCCGTGGCGCGAATGTCTCTGAGGCTCGCAATGCGATCTCGGTTGACGGCAAGATGGCGCCCGAGCTTCAGCGCCTTGCTTTCGCATTCGGCGCGGCGGCTGAGGTCTCCGATGGTTTCGAAATCGGCATTGTGGGCAAGGCCGAGGATGCGCCTGAGGATCTCGACCCCGGCAAAGCCGAGCATCTCGCGGTAGATCTCATCAAGGACGATGGTCAGCGCCTGTTCCGAGCCGAACGGGTCGTCGCAGTCTTCGAAAAGGCTTGCCTGGTAGAGGATGCCCTTGCGCTCGCTGCGCCACAGTGTCGAAAACTCGTCGCAGAAGGTTTCCCAGATCGTATCGACGGTATCCAAGAGGTAGGCACGCATCTGGTCGCGTTCGCCGGCGGCGGTCTCGTGGCCTTCTTGCGAGAAATAGCTCATCCAGAAGTTCGCCAAGAGCATGCCGACATCGAAGCTGATCGGGCCGTAGAAGGCGAATTCCGGGTCGATGACGCGCGTCTCGTCGTCGGTGACCATGACCGAACCGGTATGCAGGTCGCCGTGGCAGAGGGTCTCGGCCTTGGCGGAGAAGATGTGTTTCAGCCGTTGGGCCTCGACCTTCAGGTCGCGGTCGCGGCGGAGCTCTTCGACCAGGCCGTCGAGGTGCGGGGTCGTATGCCGGTTCATCTCCGCCTCGAAGTAAGGATCGGAAAAGACCAGGTTTTCGGTGATGTCGCAGAGTTCGACATTGTCGGCGAAAAGCGCGAGATCGGCTTTCTTGTCGCGCGTCGGCATCGAAAGATCCGAGCCGCGGAAAAGCGTGCGGGCTGCGAAAAGCCCGAGATCGCGACCGATCTTCGGCAGCGTGCGCCCCGCGATCAGTGCGCGCCGCAGGATCACGTGCGGCGTCAGGTATTCCATGATGATCATCGCCTGCTCGGTGTCGAAGAACAGGATTTCCGGCACCATGCCCGGGTCGCGCGCCGCCTGGCGGATGAGGGCGTGATATTCGAAGAAAGAGCGCTTCAGCGGCAAAGGCCAACGTTCGCCGACGAGCCTGACATAGGGAAGCGCCTGCTTGACGATCGCAGCTCCCTTCTCCCCCGTGACGATGAAGACGAGATTGAGGTTGCCGTCGCCGACCTCCTTGACCTGCCAGCGGCCATGATCGCCGCCGATCCTGTCGCATAGTGCTGCGTTGCCGCTTAGTCTCAATGGCAGCGTTTCGGCGCTAAGCGCCTCGAAAACGTGCTTGTCCATATGGTCCTCCCTACGCGCATGGCCGGCCTCGGCTGCTCCTCGCCATGCCGTCATGCGCCATAGCTAAGTCGGCATTCTGTCAAATGTCAATCGCCTTGACATTTGATGGATAGCCATCCTAACCTGCCTCTATTGGGAGGAGAGCATGAGCGAACAAGCAGTGTTTCGCATCGAGGGCGTGCGCAAATCCTTCGGGCCGATACCGGTCCTGAAGGGCGTCGATCTCGAATTGCGCAAGGGTGCCGTCACGGTGCTGATGGGCGCCAACGGCGCTGGAAAGTCGACACTGGTGCGCATCCTCAGCGGCGTCTACGTCAGCGATGCCGGAGACATGCGGCTCAGCGACCTCCCTTTCGCGCCGGCAACGCCGGCAGAGGCGATCCGGGCAGGCGTGGTGACGGTTCACCAGAACATCAATGATGGCGTCGTCGCCGATCTTGACGTCGCGACCAATCTCACGCTCGACCGTCTGAGCGGCCGTGGCGCACGCCTGTTCTTCAACCCGCGCCGGGTAAGGCGCGAGGCTGCCGTCGTTGCAGCCCGCATGGGCCTCGCCATCGATCTTTCCGCCGACATCAACGATCTGACGCTTGCCGACCGGCAGATGGTGGCGATTGCCCGCGCCATGGCGCATGAGCCGCAGGTGCTGATCCTTGACGAGCCGACCTCGTCGCTGTCGAGCGCGGAGGCCGATCGCCTGTTCGAGCTTCTCGATCGACTGAAAGCGCGCGGCGTCGCGATCCTCTATATCTCGCACCGGATGTCCGACATCCGCAGGCTCGCCGACAGCATCGTCACGCTGCGCGACGGGCGCATAACCGGTCGCTTCGAAGGGGCGGATCTGGATTATGAAGGTGCCGTCAACGCAATGCTCGGGCAGAAGGTTTCGGCGGGGGCCGTGATCGTGCGCGACGGGTCCGGTCCCGTCTTTTCGCTCAAAGGCCTGCGGCTGACGGAGGCGTCCCGACCGTTCGATCTCGCGCTTGGCGACGGCGAAATCGTCGCCGTCACCGGTCTCGTCGGTGTCGGCAAGACGGCGCTGGCCGAGACGCTTTTCGGCGCCCGCTCGCCAGCAGCCGGCCAGATGACGCTCGACGGCGCGCCCTACCGGCCACACAGCACCGGCCAGGCGATCAGCCAGGGCGTATATCTGGTCGCCAAGGATCGATCCGACAGCGGCATCATTCCTGATTTTAACATCTACGAGAATATCAGCCTGCCGTTCCTCAAGCGGCTGTCGCGCTTCGGCATATCGAACCGCCGGGCCGAACGGGCGAAATCGCGGGCGCAGATCGCAGCACTTGGCGTCGTCTGCCGCAGCGAGCGCGACGAAATGCAGACGCTTTCCGGCGGCAACCAGCAAAAGGTCATGGTCGGGCGCTGGCTTTCCGAGCCATCGCGTCTGCTGATCCTCGACGAGCCCTTCCAAGGTGTCGACATTGCCGCGCGCCGCGATATCGGCGCCAAACTGCGCGCCTCGGCCTCAGGCCGTGCAACCATCGTTTTCCTGACCGAACTCGACGAAGCCTTCGAGATCGCCGACCGCATTCTCGTGATGTCGGAACATACGATCGTCGGCGAGCATCGCAACGCTTCGGTCGACGTCGAGCGCCTCCTCCAGGAGATCGCCGGCCAACATCATCAGCAGGGACAGCCCCATGAGCAGTGAACAGATGAAACCCGCGTCTCCCGCCGCTTCCGCGCTGCCGGCCCCGGCGCCAATTCCCGCGGTCAGCCTGCGCGACCTCGCGATCAAATACGGCTTCCTTGTTCTCCTCGTCGGTCTTGTTGTCTATTTCTCGCTGGTGACGAACGGGTTCTCCTCGCCGCAGAGTGCCGTCTTCATCCTGCAATCAGTGTCGATCACCGGCATCCTGGCGCTCGGCGTCACGGCAACGCTGGTCGTCGGCGGTTTCGACCTGTCGATCGGCTCGGTCGCGACCACGTCGATGATGGCGTCATCCTATGTCATGGTGGTGATGAGCGGCGACGCCCTGACGGCCACGCTCGCCTGTCTGGCGATCGGCGTCCTCGTCGGACTGATCAACGGCGTCATCATCGTCTATATGCGCGTGCCGGACCTTTTGGCGACGCTCGGCATGATGTTTCTGCTGCTCGGCCTGCAACGTATACCGACCGAGGGTCGTTCGATCGCCGCAGGGATGACGCTTCCTGATGGTTCGGTGGCCACAGGCACTTTCAGTCCCGCCTTCCTGGCACTTGGTCGTCATCGCTTCGATCTGATCCTGCCGAACCTCGTGCCGGTTGCCGTCGTGGTGCTGATCGTACTGGCAGTGCTGATCTGGTTCTTCCTCGAATACACCCGTTTCGGGCGCATGATGTATGCCGTCGGCTCCAACGAGCGCGCCGCGGGCCTCGCAGGCGCGCCGGTCAATGCCTACAAGATCGCGGCCTATGTCATCTCGGGCGTCTTTGCCTCGATCGGCGGCATTCTGCTTGCCGCCCGTCTCGGCCGCGGTGACATCGCCTCGGGCAACAACCTCTTGCTTGATGCGGTCGCCGCCGCGCTGATCGGCTTTGCCGTGTTGGGTGCGGCCAAGCCGAATGCGTTCGGTACGGCGATCGGCGCGCTCTTCGTCGGCATCCTGCTCCAGGGCCTGACGATGATGAACGCGCCCTATTACACGCAGGATTTCATCAAGGGCGCGGTTCTCGTCATCGCCCTGATCTTCACCTTTGCGCTCTCGAAAAGAGGCAAACGCTGACGGGAAGCCCCGCCGGCCGAAAACAAACGTTCACCAGTGGAGGAGACTGAAATGAACATTACACGCAGAGCAATGGGCAAGCTGGCGCTTGGCCTTGCCGGAACCGTGGCGTTTGCCACCGCTTCCTTCGCCGCCGACATGCCGAAGCCGTTCGACAAGCCGGGCGACGTCAAGATCGCGCTGGTGCGCTATCTGTCGACCGGCGACTTTTTCCAGTCCTACCTTGCCGGCGTGGAGGCGCAGGCAAAGGCACTCGGCGTCCAGCTTCAGGTTCTCGACAGCCGGCAGGACGCAGCGCTTCAGGCCGACATGGTCGACCAGGCGATCGCGCTTGGCGTGCAGGGGATCATCATCCAGCACGGACTGACGGAATCGATGAAGGAAGCGGCCCAGCGCGCCGTCGATGCCGGCATCAAGGTCGTGGCCTTCGACGTGAATGTCGAAAACGAGAAGATCCCGCAGGTCGAGCAGTCAGACCGCGATCTCGCCCGCCTTGCCCTCGAGCAGGCGATCAAGGACAACGGCGAGAGCTTCAAGGCGGGCTACGTCTATGTCGCCGGCATCGCGCCGCTCGACCGGCGCGACGAAACGTGGAAGGAATTCAAGGGCAAGTATTCGGGCATCAACGAGATCTCGCAGTTTGGCACGATGGACAACCCGATCGCCAACTCGGTCGCCAACCAGGCGCGCTCGGTCATTTCCGCCAACCCGGATATCACCGTGATGTTCGCGCCCTATGACGAGTTCGCCAAGGGCGTCAAGATTGCGGTCGACGAAGCCGGTCTTTCGTCCAGCGTGAAGATCTATTCCGCCGATATCTCGACCTCAGATATCGCGGCGATGCGCGAGCCGGATTCCGCCTGGGCCGCGACGGCCGCCACCAACCCGGCCGTGGTCGGACAAGTCTCGGTCCGAACGCTCGCCATGCTGCTTGCCGGCGAAGATCCGGGCCGCAGCGTCATCGTGCCGCCGACGCTGATCACCCAGAAGGATCTGAACGATCAGGACATCAAGAACATGGAAGAGCTCGGCACCAAGCTGCCGCAGTTCGCCCATGCAGATGTTGCCATGCCGGCATGGATGCCGAAGCCCTGATCGCGGTGTCGTCATGAAAAAAGAGCGGGGCGGTCGAAGGGCCGCCCCGTTTGCATATTACCGAGCTTTGGCCCTGTACCGTCGCTTCGACGCCCCGCTAGACGCACGCGTGGCCTACACTGCCGAGGCCGTCGCGTTTCCAGCGGTCCATCACCCGGCGCGCCATCGATGTGGTGACCACCAAATGCGAGGCGAAGCCTCCCTTCAGCGCGGCCATCAGCGGCTCGAACTTGCTGTTTTCCTGGACGACCAGCATGCGTTTCTCGATGGCACGGATCGACGAAAGGTCGGCGGAAATGCAGCGGCGATTGTGGGCGCAATTTATCCATTGGCCGTCGCCGTCGATCAGCTGACCGGCGATGACGCCGACGGCGCCTTCTTCGCCCATGCGGTGCATTTCTTCGGCGCTGAGCGCACCACACTTGACGAGATGGCTGTCGTCTTCGATGCCGCCGACGGAATAGAGCGCCAGATGACAGTCCGCGATCGTCGACAGTTGCTCGCGGATCACGGGTTCGCCGCGAAGCTCTTCGGCCAGCCGCTCAGACGACAGGACCAGCGGCGCATAGAAATTGATGCCTTCGGCATTAAGCCGGCGCGCGATCTCCGTCGTGCACTGGTCCGGCCGATAGGAATAGGGCGCCCCGAGGTTGCCGCAGAGCTGGACAACCGTTACGCCGCGCAGGTCGGCAAAGGGCATGACGTCGGCGATATGATAGACCGTGCGTCCCCAGGCGACGCCGACGCGGTCACCCTTGTTGATCAGTTCGAGGAACACGGATGCGGCCAGCACCGGCATTTCCGCCGTCGGGTCCATGGCCTGGCGATCTTCCGGCACGATCCATGCCGAGGTGACACCGGTTGCGTCCTCGAGTTCGCGTGCCAGGACGTCGTCGGTGAAAAGCTCCGTCGATGTGCTGATATTGACGATCCCGGTCTCGCGCGCCCGCCTGAGATACGTGGCAACCGAGGCACGTGATATCCCCAGTTTCTGTGCGACTTCGTCCTGCCTCAAGCCATGGCTGTAGTAGAGCCACGCGGCCTTGTGCATGATCTGGTCGGTGTTGCGGATGGGCATGGGGGTCCTTCAGTCGTCGATTTCTGACATTATTCATCGCCCGTGACATAAGTCAAATCGTTGCTGGACCGGGTAGACGAAAGCGAGTGCTTCGCCTTAAACGCCGGCGCACGCCGATGGCTGTGCTTGTGCCTCTTCCATCAACCAGTCGACGAAATGAGCGATAGCAGGACGCTCGATCGCCGCCGGCAATGTCACGATATAGTAGGCGAATTCGCTCGGCCATGGCCGGTCGATCGCGACAGCCAGTCGACCATCGGCGATTTCCTCCCGTGCATAGATATCCCGGACGAGCGCTATGCCCTGGCCGGCGACCGCCGCCCTGACCAGAAGGAAATCATCGTCGAAGGAGGGTCCGCGCTCGATGCGCGGGTCGTCTTCGGTGCCGAGCGCCTTCAGCCACAGGCGCCAGTCGGCGCGTGCCGAATCCTGTAGCAGCGGATAGGAGAGGCAATCGGCGGGGGCGTGGATCGGAGGGCCGTCCGTCAGCAAAGCAGGGCTTGCCACCGGGATCAGTTCGGGCGCCATCAGATGGAGGCTCTCCAGGCCCGGATAGTCGCCGAGGCCATGTCGGATGGCCACATCCACCCGTTCCCGGCGCAGGTCGGTCAATGTCGCCGACGCCTCCACCCGCACCTCGATGCCAGGATTCCGGCTGGTAAACCGGCCAAGCCGCGGCACCAGCCAGGAGGCGGCGAAAGAGGGAACCGTACAGACTGTCACCGATGCGGCGGCATTGCTGGCCTCTAGCACCTCGAGTCCGCGCTCAAGCTGGTCGAATGCAGACAGAATTGCCGGATGTGCCTTGGCGCCCGCTTCGGTGAGCTCGACCCCGTAGCGCGTCCTCGAAAACAGCGACACGCCCAGTCGCTCCTCAAGCAGCCGTACCTGCTGGCTGACAGCGCCGGATGTGACGCCCATCGCCGCCGCTGCACGCTTGATGCTCGCATAACGGCCGGTTTCGGCAAAGGCGCGCAGCGCCAGCAGGGGAAGAACGCGGCCCACCGAGGCTCCATTAAGAATTTAGAATTTCGATCAAGTAGCGCACAGCCAAGACGGAGCGACGATCCCACGCAATATCACTTAAGTCGTCTTAGTGCTAGACAATCGCGCGGGTGTTGCTGCCGACCGTATCGGCGCCGCCAATTTCAATATTTAGTAAATCTAAATTCATATGGCAGGTATCATCGTTTCCCTCGGTGCACTCGGATGCCCTAGTTTTCTCCTTGGCGGCGCTTCCAATCAGCTCACACTCCTCCCGTCGCCCACGATGATGGCATGAAAACAACGGTCCTGAGACCCTGTCCCGATTCTCGCTCAGCGATGGCGAATGGCTTGCGCCCGGAGATAGTCTCTCTTGCGCTTCCGTCAGGATCGCCTTCCCCGAAAACGACGGTGACGACCGTCTTTCGTCGCGGCGGCGCGCATGATCGATCTCTACACCGACGCCTCGCCCAATGGCTTCAAGGCGACGATCGCGCTTGAAGAGCTGGGGATGCCTTACCGCCTTCATCACGTGAAGATCGACGACAGTGAAAACCGGCGTCCCGAATTCCTCAGGCTCAACCCACACGGCCGCATCCCGGTCATCACCGATGACGAGACCGGCATCACCCTGTTCGAATCCGCGGCCATTCTGCTCTATCTCGCCGAGCGCTCGGGACGCCTCTTGCCGAAAGAGGAGAAAGCCCGGTGGCAGGCGATCCAATGGCTGCAGTTTCATGCGGCGAGCATGGGGCCGATCCTGGGGCAGCGTGTGCATTTCGAGATGTTTGCGACGACGAAATCGGCGCCGGCCATCGAGCGCTACCGCCGGCTGAGCGAGGAGATTTTCGCGACGCTCGATGCCCGCCTTGGCGATGCCCCGTGGCTTGCCGGCGACGACTATTCGATTGCCGACATCGCTACGTTCGGATGGACCCGTATCGCCGTGATCTGCGGCTTCGACTTTACTCGTCACCGGCAGCTGGCCGGCTGGCATGCCCGTGTCTACGAGAGGCCGGCGGTCCAGCGCGGCGTCGCTCTGCCGGTTCCCGCGACCGGACCCTGACATCAATCTGAAAGGAAAATACCGTGACCATTGCAGCCACCATGGCGCATCAGACGCCATTTCTGTCCGGCGCGTCATCCGACGCCTTTGCTGGTCACCCCGGTTATCGGCGCATGTTCGCGCCGGAGCGGTTGACTGTCGGCATTTTTCTGCCGCTTCGCTTCTATCGCGGTGATATGAGCGTGCTGGAAGGACAGGCAGATCTCGTCACCGAGATCGACCGGCGCGGCTTTGCCGCAGTCTGGGTCCGCGATGTGCCGTTATTCGACCCGAACTTCGGCGATGCCGGCCAGCTCTTCGACCCCTTTACCTATCTGTCCTACCTCGCAGCGCGAACCGAAAGGGTCGCGCTGGCGACTGGCAGTGCGGTGTTTTCGCTGCGCCATCCGATCGATCTCGCCAAGGCCGCAACCACCATCGACCGCCTCTCCGGTGGACGCCTCGTCCTCGGCATCGCCTCCGGCGACCGGCCGGTCGAGTTCCCGGCCTATGGCCTCGACATGGATGGTCGCGGCGAGCGCTTTGCCGAGACGATCGCGTATTTTCGCCAGCTGATCGCGCCGGGGCGCCCGGCGATCCGGTCGAGCCTGGGGACTATGGACGGTGTCGACTTCCTGCCGAAGCCTGCCACCGGCCGCATCCCGTTGATGATCACCGGCTCGAGCCGGCAGTCGCCGTCATGGGTGGCTGAGCATGCCGACGGCTGGCTGACCTATCCGCAGCCGACACATATCCCGGAGGGCCCGAAGAGACTGGCCCAGAACATTCTCGCCTGGCGAAACCAGATCCCCGGCGGCGGCTTCCGGCCGCATATGACCAATGAATGGCTCGATCTCGTCGACGATCCCAATTTCCCACGGACCCCGCTTCTCGGCGGCTTCGTGCTGAAGACAGGACGCAAGGGGTTGATCGACCTCCTCGGCGAATGGCAGCGCGCCGGCGTCAACCATGCGGCACTGGGCATGCAGTTTGCGGAGCGTCCGGCGAGCGAGATCATCCAGGAACTTGCGGAGGAGGTGCTGCCGCTGTTTCCCTCGCTGGAGGGGCCGGCGCCGCTGTCTCAGAAATGGTGACTGCAGCGAACATCCGGTCTCCACGGTCGAGACCTTCAAGACGCTTTTCGGCCACATGCCGACTTCCGTAGCGGTGATCACTGTCGGAAGTGGCCAGAACCGCTACGGGGCGACGGTCGGCAGCCTCAATGCGCTGTCTCTCGACCCGCCGTTGCTGATGTTCGCGATAAAACAGGGCTCCGGCCTCCTGCAGCGGCTGACGGCAGGCACGACCATCGGCATCAATGTCTTGGCCGATTGCCAGCAGATCATCGCTCGCCGCTTCGCAACACCTGGCATCGATCGTTTCGCGGATACGCGCTGGTGCGAGGAGCATGCCCTGCCGCGGATCGATGACACGCTGGTCTGGATGGCGGCGCAGGTGCGTGACCGCCTGCCGCTTGGCGACCACGTATTGTTTACCGCGGCAATCCAGCACGGCGAAACGGAAGAGCGTTTGCCGCTGATGTACTGGAAGCGGGCGTTCCGCCAACTGGGGCCGCTTGAGAGCGGAGCCGATCCCTAGAGGTGGAGGTGTCGCACCTCACGCCAGGCTCCACCGGCTGGAGGCGAACCTTCGCCTTCAGCGTTTGCCCGCGCTGGGCGCCGCGCAGATCATGCGCGGTGGCAATGTATCCAAGCGCTGCGCAAACCCTCAGGTCTGGCAGGAGCGGGCATCGACAGGCAACGTCGTCGCCTCGCCATCGGCGTGGCGCAGCGTGAAGTGGTCGAAGTTGGCGATCGAGGCGCAGGAGTGATTGGGGAAGACTCGCACCCGGCTGCCGAGCGGCAGGGCGCGCCCCGAAACGGGAACGAAGCCATGCTCCTCGGACATCCGCTCGAGCGTCCACATGCCGGTTTCGCCATTGCCCTCGGCACTGACGACGGTTCCGAAGCCGGCGCCGCCCATGCCGTGGGCGCCGCGGTCGGAACTCATGGATTTCGAGCCGGCGTCGATGATGAAATGACTGTCGTTGGACGCGACGACCCGGGCGACGACCGAAAGCACCAGATCGTCGGCAGTGCAGATGCCGAGCCGAAGCGCTGTGCCGTCGAGAAAGACGTAATTGCCGGGCCGCATGCAGTCGATCTCTTGTGGCAATGGTGCCCCGAGGCAGGTCGGTGTCGCGCCGACGGAAAGGCATTCGACGGCGATGCCGCGTTCCCGAAGCCGGCCGGCGAGACCGGCAAGGTCCGCCGCCTCGTCGCGGGCGACCTTGGCGAGATCTTGTGGGCTTGCCGCAGCGTAGGAATGGCCGGCATGGGACAGCAGGCCGGCAAAATGCAGCCTTTTGGTCGTCGCGATCCGGGCACACAATTCGAGCGCTGACGGATCGTTCGGCTTGACGCCGACGCGGCCGAGACCGACATCGACCTTGAGGAAAACGCCGATCTCGACTCCGTGGCGCTCGGCGGCCTCTGCGAGAGCATCGACGCCCGCACTGCTTGCTGCGATTGTCCGCAGCTGCGTGCCGCGCGCTTTCACTGCGGGCAGCAGGCGGTCGAGTGACTGTGCCTTGACGATCGGATAGGCAAGGATGATCGACGGGATCCCCGCTTCAGCAAAGACCAGCGCCTCGCTCGGCTTGGATGCGGTGATGCCGCGGGCCCCAAGCGCCAGCTGCTCGCGCGCCACATAGAGGCTCTTGTGCGTCTTGACGTGCGGAAACATCGAGATGCCGGCCGCATCGGCGCGCTGCTGCATGGCGCGCATGTTACGGGCAAGACGTACCTCATCGACCTCGATATACGGCGTCGGCCGTTCGGCGGCCGCCGGGCGCGAGTAGCCTGTGGCCGTTGTTTCGGTCGCACTGTTGTCAATTTTGGCGGTCGCGTTGCCGACAGCGGACGCAGCCGCCACCGTCACTTCGGAAGTGGTCATTTTGGATTGCTCTGGTTTGAAGAGGGAGTTGCTGGGCTGTCAGCCGGTTGCGACCTGCCTTACGAAATGGGTCGATGAGATCTGATGCATCGGCAGTTCACGGGGCACGAAGTCCGGTGCGCGTACCGCACTTGGGATTTCGTCCGACATCGGCTGGCGTCCTTCCGGACGGCGCGTCGGGTCGGCGATCGGCACGGTCGACAGGAGTTTGCGGGTATAGGGATGTTGCGGATTGCCGAACACCGAGCGGCGATCGCCGATCTCGACGATCTCGCCGAGATACATCACCGCGACCCGGTGGGCGATGCGCTCGACCACGGCCATGTCGTGGCTAATGAAAAGAAGCGCAATCTGCATTTCGCGCTGCAGGTCCATGAGCAGGTTGATGACTTGCGCCTGGATCGTCACGTCGAGCGAGGCGACGGCCTCGTCGGCGACGATCAGGCGCGGGCTGAGCGCCAGCGCGCGGGCAATGCAGATGCGCTGGCGTTGGCCGCCGGAAAAAGCATGCGGATAGCGCTCGAGGTGCTCGGGCGATAGCTCGACCTTGGCGAGGAGCTCGGCGGCGCGGGCGCGCATCATATCGGTCGAGCCTAGTTTGTGAACGCGCATCGGGTCCATCAGCGATTGCTCGATCGTCATGCGCGGGTTGAGCGAGGAGAATGGATCCTGAAAGACCATCTGGGCGTCGCGTCGGAAGCGCGCGAGCACGGCACGCGGCGCTCCGATCAACTCGGTCCCGTCGAAGCGGATAGAGCCCGAACGCGGCCGGTCGAGCTGCATGATCGAGCGGGCGACGGTCGACTTGCCACAACCGGATTCGCCGACAAGCGCCAGCGTCTCACCAGGGAAGATGTCGAAGGAGACGTTCTCCACCGCGTGCACCCGGCCGGAGACATGGCCGAACAGGCCGGCCTTGAGATCGAAGCGCGTCACGAGATTTCGCACCGAGACGAGTGGCTTGCGGGTTTCCTTCACCGGGGCGGACGCGTTCATTCTGTCACCTCTGCGAGCGCACGCTCGGGTTCGAACACCAGCAAGGGGAATTTCTCCGGTGCGTCCTTGTCTGCCATGCTGCCAAGGCGTGGCACGGCGGAAATCAGGGCGCGGGTATAGGCATGTTTCGGCTGGGCGAAGATGTCGTAGACCGAGCCTTCCTCGACGATTTCGCCCTTGAGCATGACGCAGACGCGGTCGGCGACCTCGGCAACCACGCCCATATCATGGGTGATGAACATCACCGACATGCCGATCTCGTGCTGCAGGGCGCGCACCAGATCGAGGATCTGCGCCTGGATCGTCACGTCGAGCGCGGTCGTCGGCTCGTCGAGGATCATCAGGGAAGGGCGGCACGCAAGCGCGATCGCGATCATGACGCGCTGGCGCATGCCGCCGGAGAGCTGGTGGGGATACTGATCGAGCCTGCGTTCTGCATCGGGCACGCGAACTAGCTTCAGCGTGTTGAGCGCGATCTGGCGTGCCTCCTGCGGCGTCTTGTTCTGGTGATGGATCACCGCCTCGGCGATCTGGTCGCCGACGGTGAAGACCGGGTTCAGGCTCGACATCGGATCCTGGAACACGATCGAGATATCCGCGCCGCGAAGGGCCTCAATCCGCTTGTCCGAGAGCTTGGCGAGGTCGGCGACCTTGCCGTCCTTCAGGCGCATCAGCACCCGCCCGCCGGTGATCGCAGCGCCGTCATATTCGGTCAGTCGCATGATGGTCATGGCTGTGACGGACTTGCCGGACCCGGATTCTCCAACGAGCGCCACCGTCTCGCCGCGGGCGATCTGGAACGAGACGCCGCGCACGGCGCGCAGCTGCGCCCTGGTGCCGGCGGCGAAGGAGACTTCGAGATCCTCCACGGAAAGGATGACATCTTCAGGCAGTTCAGGCGTCGCGGATTTGGACAGGAGCATCAGCACAGGGACCCGATTTCGAGGGGACGTTGTGTCCTCAGGTCTCGCAACGAGGTCGCATCCTGTCAATATGGGCGAGGGGAGCGGTTGCCGTGCTCGGCTGCTTCGCTGCAGCTGCTCTCTTTGATCCGGTGGGACAGCTGCATCGGCAAAAGCGAATAAAATCAATGTGTCACGATTGTGGCAGGCAAAACTATGCGCGTTGCGCATTGTATCGCCTGTCTTCGCATATCGCACTGCACACGCAATTTGGGACGGATCGACGCCTCACGCCGCGTCGTTGGCGGCGTCGAAATCGTTCTTGTACTGGGGCAGGGCGGCGCATTGTTTCAGGTGCTGCCAAAGGGCGTCGCTGTCATGGCTGCCGGAGCCTGCGCGCCGGAAGATCCGAATCTCCAATTCCAGGGACATCTGCTGGCCGCCGATCTGGGCAAGGCGCCCCTGCCGCATGGACTCGGCGACGCAGATCTGTGGCAGCCAGGCGACGCCGCGTCCGGCGACGGCCATGTGCTTCAGGCCGTCGGCAAGGCCCGACTGGTAGACGGTGCTAAGGTTGAGAGGGCGGCGCCAGCGCGATTGGATGAGCGTTGCCAGCTTGCCGATGTAACCATCGCTCCAGGAATAGGCGAGGTAGGGAATTTCCGTCGTTTCAGGCCCGTCGATGTCGAAGAGCGGCCGGCCACTATCGTCGGTTCCCGAGACGAGGATAAGCCGATCCTTGCCGATCTGCAGGGATTCGAACGGGCCACCCTCCAGCACCGGCGGTCCATCAGGATGAACATAGGTGATGGCGAAATCGCACTGGCCCGAACAAAGATGGTCGATGCTTTCGAGGAAGTCGGCGGCATGCATGCTGGTGCGAAGCGGCATGCGCGAGATCAGCGGCGAGCCGATCCATTTCGGGAAGAAATACATCGCCAGCGTATGCAGCGAAGTGAAGGTGAGCATGGCCGAACTTTCGCCGGCGACATTGCGGCAGTCGGTGCGCAGCCGGTAGGCTTCCCGCACGAGCCGCTGGCAGCCGGGCAGGAACATCGTGCCGGCGCGCGTCAACTGCACGGGATAGGTGCTGCGGTCGATCAGGTCAGCGCCGATCCAGTTCTCCAGCGATTTGATGCGCCGGCTGAAGGCCGGTTGGGAAATATTGCGCGCCGTCGCCGCCGTGGAGAAATTCCGCGTGGCCGCAATTTCCAGAAAATCTTCAAGCCATTGCAGTTCCATGCCGGCCCTCATGCGTGTTTTGCATAGTCTATCCTAACTACACATTGGACAGACCTGCAAGCGCTCTTCTAGCCTCTCCTATAACGAGAAGAAAACTTCCGCCTCCACCAAATGGGAACAACGATGAAACGCACCTTAGCCCTAGCCCTCTGCCTGGGGCTCGGCATCGCGGCTGCGCCCGCTATGGCCGAGACCAAGAACCCCGGCACCTTCGTCTTCATGTGGACCGACGACATCCAGTCGTTCGATCCGGCCTATATCGCCAACACGCCGAGCTCCTACGGCTCGCTCAACATCTACAGCCGGTTGCTGAACTTCAACGGCTCGAAGATTTCCGAGTTCGTGCCGTCGCTTTCGACCGAGGTGCCCTCGCTTGAAAACGGCCTGATCAAGCAGGCCGACGATGGCTCGGTGAGCTATACCTTCCCAATCCGCAAGGGCGTTTTCGCCCACAAGGTCGGCGTCAAGGGCGCCGACGGCAAGGTCACCTGGGAATACTACGACAAGCTGACCGACGCCCAGAAGGCGACGATTGAGCCGGGCTACGGCCAGATCACGCCCGAAGACGTGCGCTACTCGCTGCTGCGCGCCATTCTGCAAGGCCAGTCGTGGATGTCGAACGCGATCACCGAGGTGATCACCGCCGGCAAGTACACCGACATCGCCAAGTGGGTCGAAACCGAAGGCGAAGTCAAATCCATCAATGACGCCAGCCCCGAGGTTTTGCGCAAGGTCTATGACCAGCTCGCCTCGCAGATCGTCGTTGACGGCGACAATGTCACGCTGAAACTGCCAAAATCGTTTCCGGCTACGCTCGGCGTGATCGCGCTGCCCTTCGGCACCTCGGTTCTCGACAAGGAATGGGTTGCTTCGGTCGGCGGTTGGGATGGCTCGGGTGACACCTGGAAGGCCCATTACCGTCCGGAACTCGGCGCCAATCCGCTGTTTGCCGAAGAAAACGGCACCGGCCCGTTCATGCTCGAGGAATGGGACCGCACCGACCGGCGCATCACTCTGAAGCGCTTCGACAATTATTTCATGGGGCCGGCCAAGCTCGAGCGGGTGGTGATGCGCACCGTTCCGGAATGGACGACGCGGCGGCTGCAGCTTCTGTCCGGTGACGCCGATTTCGTCACTGCACCCGTGGAATTCATCGACGAACTCAGCAAGACCGAGGGCGTCAAGGTCATCGACGGCCTGCAGAAGGTGTTTTCGCGCGGCGTCTTCTTCGCCTGGCCGCTCGACGACAACGACAATCCGGCCATCGGTAGCGGCAAGCTCGACGGTGCCGGCATTCCGCCGGACTTCTTCGCCGACATCGATGTGCGCAAGGGCTTCAACTATGCCCAGAACTACGATGCGCTCCTTACCCAGGTGCTGCTCGGCAAGACCGTGCAATCACGCGGGCCGACGGTGCGCGGCATCATGGGCTATCGCCCGGATTCGCCTGTTTACAGCTACGATCCCGCCAAGGCCGAGGAACACTTCAAGAAGGCGTTCGGCGGCAAGCTCTGGGATACCGGCTTTGCCTTCACGGCCTATGTGACCGAAGGTTATCCGCAACTGACCGCGGCGCTCTCGGCGTTGCAGCAGGGCCTGTCGCGCATCAACCCGAAGTTCAAGATGCAGATCCAGGCGCTGCCATGGGCTTCCGTTTCGGACAAGCTCAACAACCGCGAAAAGCCGGCAGCACCCCTGACGGTAATGGGCTGGGGTCCCGACTATTCCGACCCAGGCGGCCCGCTCGGTGCCGCCAGCTACTATCTTTCGCCCACGGGTCTCGTCGGCGGCATGGTCGGCCAGGGCTACCGCGACCTGATGGCGGAGAAGTTCAAGCCATTGCTCGACGAAGCCTGGGCCTCGGTCGATCCCGCAGTGCGCGAGCCGATCTACGCCAAGCTGCAGGAAATGTCGTACGAATACGCCACCACCCAGTTCCTATGGGAAGACTTCGGCTACGTCGTCACCCGCAGCAACATCGATGGGTACGTCGACAACATGATCCTCTACGGCGCCTGGGATTTCTACCCGGTCACCAAGGCCAACGACTGATTGGCAAGGGCACGCCGGGCGGCAAACCCGCCCGGCGTGCGCCTGTTTCATTTTCCCTGAAATCGGAACGTGTGAACCGTGCTGAATTACGCACTCAGACGACTGATGATGCTGCCGATCGTCCTCTTCGCACTGTCGTTGATGATCTTCGCGCTGCAGATGTCGCTTTCGCCGACGCAGAGACTGGCGGCCTATGCCCCCTCGCCTGACTATCTCAAAGGTGGTCAGGAAAGCATCCGCCGGATGATCGAGCAGTATGGGCTGAACGACCCCTTCTACATCCAGTACGGCCGCTGGATCGGCGGCATCCTGACCGGCAATCTCGGCTGGTCGGAGACTGCCCGCCAGCCGGTTTCGACCGCGCTGATGTCGCTGTTTCCGGCGACGCTGGAACTGGTGGTACTGGCCTTCGTTCCATGCCTGTTGCTCGCCGTCTTTTTGGGGTCGCGGGCGGGCATCTACCTCAATCGTTGGCCGGATCACGTCATCCGCATCTTCACCATTCTCGGCTGGTCGTTCCCGGTCTACGTCTTCGGCCTGCTGATGCTGTTGATTTTCTATTCGGCGCTCGACTGGTTTCCGCCCGGCCGGCTCAGCCAATGGGCGCAGACCGTGGTCAGCTCCAGCGACTTCGTGCGCTATACCGGCGCCAACACCATCGACGCATTGCTCAACGGCAATCTGGCGATCTTCGGCGATGCGCTGCGCCACCTCGCGGCACCGGTGATCACGCTGACCTATGTCAACGTCGCCAGCATGACGCGGGTGATGCGCACCTCGATGCTGGAGACGCTACGCCAGGACTATGTGCGCACCGCCCGCGCCAAGGGTCTGCCGCGCCGCGTCGTCGAACTGCGCCACGCCCGGCGCAACGCGCTTCTGCCGCTTGCGACCATCGCCGGCATGGAACTCGCCGTGATGATGGGCGGCGTCGTCATCACCGAGACCATCTTCGATTATGCCGGCCTCGGCCAGTTCGCCGCCAAGACCGCCGCCAATCTCGACTTCCCTGCGGTCCTCGGCTTCGGCCTTTATTTCGCGGTCGTTCTGGTGCTGATGAACCTGATCGTCGACCTCATTTATCCGTTGCTCGATCCGAGGGTGAAGACGCAATGAAGTTTTTTCGTTACCTCGCAAGAAATCCGGTCTCTCTGTTCGGCGTCGTGATTCTGCTCGCCTTCGTGCTGATCGCCGTCTTCGCACCTGTTCTGGCGCCGCCGCAGAGCTTTCAGCTGTCACCCTACGACACGCCGCGCGCCGGGTTCCTGGCAACGCCGCAGCCGCCGTCGTCCGAGGCCGTTTTCGGCACCACGCAAGGCCAGTACGACATCTTCTACGGCGTGGTCTGGGGAACGCGCACGGCGTTCAAGATCGGGCTCGGGGTCGTCGCGATCTCCGTGCTGATCGGCACCGTCGTCGGCGCCGTCGCCGCCTACTATGGCGGGCTTGCCGAAGAAATCCTGATGCGCATCGTCGACGTGTTCATGGCGGTGCCGTTCCTGATCGCCGCCATGGTGCTGACGGCGCTGCTCGGCAAGGGCATCGTGCCGATCACCATCGCACTGACGACGTTCGGCTGGATGAGTTATGCCCGCATCGTTCGAAGCGAGATCCTGCGGATTCGCGAGATGGATTATATCCACGCGGCCCGCAGTTACGGCGCCAGCGACCTCAGGCTGATCGTGCTGCATATCCTGCCCAACGCCATGTTCCCGGTGCTGGTGCTGGCGACGATGGCGACCGGTTCCATGGTGCTGTCGGCGTCGGCGCTGAGCTTCCTCGGTGTCGGCACCGAAGAAGGCTATGCCGACTGGGGGCAGTTCATCGCCTATTCGCGCAACTGGATCGTCGGCCAGCCCGGCAATCCCTTCCAGTTCTGGTACACGCTGGCGTTCCCGGGCGCCGCCGTCTTTCTGTTCGTGCTGTCGTGGAACCTTGTGGGTGACGCGCTGCGCGACATGCTCGACCCCCGCCACGCCCATTGAGACCCAATCCCTTTAAGACCCCCAAATCCGTTTAAGGTTCAAGGAGCATTCCCGATGTCCTCTCTGTCTGCCGCCTCGATCGAGCTTTTCGAGGATCTGATCCGCTATGAGGTCGAAGACAAGGCGATCCCGTCGATCTCCTACGCTCTTGTCGACCGCGACGGCGTGCTTGCCGAAGGCCATGTCCAGCGTCACGACCGCCATTTCGACATGGGCAAGGACACCTGCTTCCGCATCGGCTCGATCACCAAGACCTTCACGTCGCTGGCGATCATGCAGCTGGTTGAGAAGGGGCTTGTCGATATCGACGTTGATGTCTCGACCTATCTGCCCGGCTTCAAGCCCGAGAACCCGTTCGCCGGCGCCGAAGGCGGCCCGTACGGCTCGGTCATCAGCCTGCGCAAGCTGATGACCCATACGGCTGGCCTGGTGCGCGAGCCGAAGAGCGGCCACTATCTCGATGCCACCCGTCCGCCGCTCGAAGATACGGTCAATGAGCTCGCAAGCTCGACCCTGAAGCAGGACCCGAGCCTCGGGGTGATGCACTACTCCAATGCCGGCATCGCCGTGGTCGGTCGCGTGATCGAGACGGTCACCGGCCAGAGCTATTCCGACTATGTCGCCGCCAACATCCTGACGCCGCTCGGCATGGACAACTCGTCCTGCGGCATGGCGCCCGGCATCCGCGAGCGACTTGCGCCCGCCGACATGTGGACGCTCGACGGCGACACGCCGGCGCCTGTATTCAGCCTCGGTGGTTCGCCGGCCGGCAACATCTTCTCCACCACCGGCGACATGGCGCGTTACGCCGAGTGCCTGCTTCGCGGCGGTTTCGACACAGAAGGCAATTCCGTCATCTCGCCGGCCTCGCTGCGCGAAATGTGGGCGCCGTTCGGCAAACGTCCGGCCGGCCACGACAAGACGCTCAACGGTTACGGCCTATGCTTCGGCTCCGGTGACGTCGACGGCTGGACCTCCGTCGGCCATGGTGGCGCCGTCTACGGCTACGCCTCGCAGATGATGCTTCTTCCGGCTGCCGGCGTCGGCGTGCTGATCTTTGCGACCCTTGATTTTGCCAACCAGATTGCTTCGCGGCTCGGCGTCGACGGCGTGCGCATCGTTCTTGCCGAACGCAAGATGGGCAAGATGCCGGAGCGGATCCAGCGTCGGCCGGAGATCTCGGAGGTGCAGTTCAAGACCCTGCCAGGCTATTACCGCGACGACGCCACGAAGGAGATCGTCGAGGTCAAATCCAAGGACGGCAAGATCTATCTGATGGGCGAGGGCGTGCCGCACCAGATCCGCCCGGTCGCCGGCAGCGACTTCGTCATCGACGGCCGTATCTACGGGCGCGGCGCGGACTATGCCCATATGAACCTCTCCTTCCCCGAAGCCGGCAAGCTCGTCTGGAAGGATGCCAGCTGGACACGAATCGAGGCACCCGGCGACGAGACCGTGCCCGACGCAATCAAGCCGCATCTCGGCGAATACGGGCCGGATTTCAACATCACCTACCTGACCTACAGCCATGGCGGGCTGAAGTGCCTGATCGAGTACTTCTGCACTCACACCTGCGAGCCGGTCGAAGAAGGTCGCTTCCGCATGCATGGCCGGCTCTACGAGGACGAAATCCTCGAACTCGACGCCGTCGATGACAACGGCAAACGCGGCATTCGCGTCGGGCCGATGTTCCTGGAACGGCGCAGCCCGTCCCAGGCGGAAGCGGCGTGAGCCGGATCATGGCCGCTCCGATCAGGATGGAATCGCCGCTCGGCGCCCGCATGTTCATCGGCGGGCGCGAGGTCGACTATTACTGCGGTACGTCCTACTTCTGCCTGCACGGCCACCCCGAGGTGATCGAGGCGGCCTGCGACGCCACGAGGCGGTTCGGCATGGGGCCGGGTACGCTCGCCCATATGCAGGTCTATGCCGACCTGCAGGAGCGGCTGCGCGACTGGTTCGGCACGGAAGAGGTCGTCTACATGATCTCCGGCTACACCAGTCCGATGGTGTTGCTGCAGGGACTGCGCGACGATTTCGACGTCATCCTGATGGATTCCGCCACGCATTACAGCACCCGCGACGCAATCCCGACGCTCGACAAGCGGATCCACGAGTTTCGCCATGCCGATCCCGACGATCTGGCCGCGCAATTGTCACAACATGTGAAGCCGGGCGAGCGGCCGGCCGTGCTGACGGACGGCGTATTCCCGTCCTCTGGCAAGCTCGCGCCACTCGGAGACTATCGGCAGGCGATGGCTCCGTATGATGGCGCGCTGCTGTGCATCGATGATTCTCACGGCGTCGGCGTTCTCGGCGAGACCGGCCGCGGCTCGCTGCAGCATGCCGGGCTCGAAGGCGAGGGCAATTATCTCGCTGGCACCATGAGCAAGGCATTCGGCGCGCTCGGCGGCGTGGTTCCCGGCGATGCTGCCCTTGGGGAAAAAATCGCCCGCAACGCGATGATCATGCGCGGCGCCTCGCCGGCGCCGCCCGGCCTTGCGGCTGCGGCCGCCGCATCGTTGCGCGTGCTGCAAACGACGCCGGAAAAGCGCGCCAATCTCGCCCGCAACATCAAGCATGTGCGCGGCGGACTGCGGGCGCTTGGCTTCGAGGTCGCCGATACGCCGGTGCCGATCGTCACCGTCAAGGGCGTGACCGATCTCGAGCAGCTTCGCGACCGTCTTGCCGAACGCGACATCATCGTCCGGGTTCAGCAGGCGGGCGGCTATTCCGACGCACCCGACGTGCCGACAATGCGGCTCGCGGTGTTTTCCGAACATTCCCCGGCTCAGATCGATCGGCTTTTGCAGTCGATGGCCGAGCTTCTTTGAGAGATGAGAGAACGAACATGAAGGTTTTCATCAGCGCAGATATCGAGGGCACCGCGGGGATCACCGCCTGGGACGAGGCCAAGAAGGGCCACGCGGAATACGAAGAATTCCGCGAATACATGACCGACGAGTTGGTGGCGGCCTGCGAAGGGGCAAAGGCGGCCGGCGCCAAGGAAGTTGTTGTCAAGGACGCGCATTCGACCGCCCGCAATCTGATCCTGTCGAAACTGCCAGCCTATGTCAGCATCGTCAGGGGCTGGAGCGGTCACCCGGATTTGATGATGTTCGGCATCGACAAGAGCTTTTCGGCAGCGCTTTACACCGGCTATCACAACAAGGCCGGCACTGACACCAACCCGCTCGCCCATACGCTGACCGGAACGGTGTCGCGGCTTTTGATCAATGGCGAAGTGGCGTCGGAATTCACGCTGAACGCGTTTTGCGCTGCACGTTACGGCGTGCCCTCGGCGTTCCTCTCCGGCGACGCCGGTATGTGTGCGGAGGCCAAGGCGATCGCTTCCGGCATCGGCACCGTTGCGACCAGCGAGGGTTTCGGCCCGGCGACCCGATCGCTCACGCCGAAGGCCTCGGTTGCGGCCATTCGCGAGGGGGTGGAGAAGGCGCTGTCGGGTGATCTGAAGGCCTGCCTGCCGAAACTCGCCGACAATTTTGAACTGATCGTCGAATACACGACGCCGATCGAGGCCTATCGTGGCAGCTGGTATCCTGATGTCGAGCATGTCGCGGCACGCACGTTGCGTTTCGAGGCCAAGGACTTCTTCGAAATCCAGCGCGCCATCCGCTTCATCGTCTGAGCGAGGCGGTTTGCGGCGGGCGAGACGTGTATCGTCGCCGGCCAAGCCCTTCGCCGACAAGAGCATGGCGCCGGGGCATCGCGAACGATTGCCGACCGCTGCTTGAAAACTGAAGCACTCGGCGGCTTCCTCAGTTCGTCGAGGTTTTGGGCCAGGTCCTCGGCAACATCGCCGCGCGCCGATGATAGGTGAGTGCTGCCTGCAGGCAGAGCGCCAGCGGTTCTCTCGGCAAATCGCCGGAGGCGGGGATGAGGATGGCGCGATTGCCTTCGAAGGTGAAATCATCGGCAAAGTGAATGCGGAAGGTTTCGATGAGCGTCGTCCTGCAATTAAAGAACACAGCACATCGTTCGGGCGCGGATTTGGCGACGCCGAGCCGGATGGTCGTTCCGGCTCTGCTTGCTTGCGTAAGAGAGGCCGGCTCTCCCCATTTGAGCGTTTCTGTCAGCGGCCCGACGCCTTCGGTCTCGGCGGCAACGACATAGATGAGATCGCGAACCTGCACGAGGCGCGTTCGTATATGCTCGGCATGCTGCGCCAGCACCTCGGCAACAGCGGTCGGAATGGCCGGGCTCGTCATGCTGAACTCGTCCATTCCGGTATCGGTCCGCAATTCGCTCTGCGGCAGATCTTTACGCATGTTTGTGCCCTCTCCGCTCACAATAAGGAGGAGGCTTGCACGAACGGGCAGACAAATCTTGCGGAGTTGAGAATACATCGATGCGATCAACGCTCTTGAGCGTCATGTACTGCCACAACGAATGACCGCGGGCCCAGTCAATCTAATCTGTCTCGCTGCGACCGTCAGTAGCTGAGCTTCGGATACCAGTCCGTGCCGCGACCCTCTGGCGTCAGATCCAGCATCGACCAGAGCGAAGCGATGTCAGGCGCGTCTCTCGGGTCCTGGCCAGGGTCGGCCATTTCCATCGTCATCTCGCTTGCCCAGAAAAGCCTGGCAGCGTCGCCGTCACGTTTGAAGACGGAAAGCGCCGGATTTTCGCTTCCGTCGGCATTGATGAGACCGAGGTCCTCGGCATAGTCGTCGCCGACGGTCTGGACGAAATCGAGGTGTCGCCAGCCCCGTTCCTGCGCAAATGCGAGCTGACGTTCGACGGGGCTGCGGCCGAGGATCTTGAACGCGACGCGCTGCTTGATGTCGGCGCCATTGCCGTTTACTGCGCCAAGCCAGTTCGTGCACATCGGACAGGGCCGCGCACGCTGTGGCCCGTACATCCAGAAATAGGTAACGAGTGTCTGTTTGTCGCCGAAGAGGTCGAGCAGGCAGACATCGTTGCCATTGGCATCCTTGAAGCGATAATCCTTTTCAATCGTTGGCCCATCCGGCAACGACCGTCGCAGTTCAACCAGTCGCGTCATCTGCCGCCGGAACTCGATTTCTTCGCGCAGCAGCGCCTGTCGTGCACGTCTGTATTCCGCCGTTTCGCCGGGGAAGGGCGACTTGCCCTTGGCTGCGAGATCCGACGCGGGAACGAGTTGATCGAAGCTCATATCCTTGCCCTCGTTTTGTCGATCCCAACTAACGGCCTGGAGGCGTTCGGGTTCCCAAACAGGTGAAGGAATGCCGGCCCCGGCCGCTGCGCCCGGACCGGCTTGTTGGCCGCAGCCGCGCCTTCGGGCGTCGGCTGCCGCTCATCGACTTACTGGCCGAGCTGTTTGGCAGCCTTTTCGATGACGTCCGCAACCATCTCCGGTTGGGAGGCGAAGACCGCATGGCTCGCCTTGATCTCCGTCACGTCGCTGCCCGCCCGCTTTGCCATGTCGCTCTCGAGATCGGGATTGATGGAGCGATCGTCCGTCGCCACGATCGACCAGCTCTTCTTGGTTCGCCAGGCAGGATCGCCGACCTTTGCCGAAAACGCCTCCTTGGCGGCAAATACCTGCGACTTTGCGAGGAACGCGGCTTCCTCCTTTGGAAGGTCCGCAGCGAAATCGGCGGCAAAAGCGCTGGGGTCGAGATAGAGGTATTTTCCGTCCTTGGTCTCCCTGATGTTCATGCCGCCCGCCGGCTTGGAGCTGGCAAGGCTCAGCAGGCTTTCACCTTTGTCGGGCTGGAAGGCCGCGACATAGACGAGACCGGCGACATCGGCACGGTTGCCGGTCTCGGTGATGACGATGCCGCCATAGCTGTGTCCGACGAGCAAGGTCGGGCCATCCTGCAGATCGAGCACGCGGTTTGTGGCAGCAACGTCATCCGCCAGCGAAGTGATGGGCTGTTGAACGATCGTCACGTCATAGCCCCGCTTCTCGAGAATTTCCGTTGCCTGGCGCCAGCCGGAACCATCGGCCAATGCGCCGTGAACGATGACGATATTCTTGACCTCGGCGGCCTCGGCCGCAAAGGCAATGGCGCTGGTGAAGAGGGCGAGCGCGAGGATGGAAAGATGACGGTTCATGGATTTCACTCCTTGTCGGGTTGATGGTGGTTCGCAGGGTTGAAGATGTCTCGCGGTCTCAGCCGAAGGTGAAGGCATAGGCCTGAACGCCCGGATCGAGGAAGCGGATGTTGAAGCTGCGCGCCGAGACGTCGTCGGCCTGGCGCACCAGCTGGTAGAGCCTGGTCGCCGTGACCGTGCCGTTTCCGTCGGCGTCGATATCGGCGCCGTGGTCGCTGCCCGGAGCCTTGCCGTCGATGGTCACCTGGAAGCGGACCGGCTTTCCGTCCGCACCAGGCCCAAGAACGAGATGCAGGTCGCGGGCGCTGAAGCGCGAGGCGATGCCGCCTCCCGGCTCATCGAGCGTCGCCTGTTCCGGGCCTACGGTCCAGGTGCCGGACAGGCCCCATTCGTTGAGACCCGGTTCGGCGATCGTGTAGGTGCGGGCCGCATCGGCGCTCAGGCTCTCGTTGGAGGCGAAGTTCGACGCGCGCTGGTAACCGAGATAGGTTTCGCTTGAGCCGATATTGCTGAGGTCGGCACCGAGTTCAGCGCCCTTGGTCTCGGGCGCTACCGGCCCGCTCGCCGCCATGTCGCTGCCGGCTTCCCGCAACAGGTCCTGGATGGCCCTCTCCGTCTGGGGGTAATTGCCCTCGCCGAAATGATGGTAGCGGATCTGTCCCTTGGCATCGATCAGGTAATGGGCTGGCCAGTAGCTGTTCTCGAAGGCGCGCCAGATGCGGTAGTCGTTGTCGATGGCGACGGGATAGCCGATGTTGAAATCGCCGACCGCCTTGCGGACGTTGCCGATCTTCTTTTCGAAGGCGAACTCGGGCGCATGCACGCCGATGACGACGAGGCCCTGATCCCGGTATTTTTCCGCCCAGGCGCGGACATAGGGCACGGTGCGAATGCAGTTGATGCAGGAATAGGTCCAGAAATCGACGAGCACGACCTTCCCGCGCAAGGCTTCCGTGGTAAGCGGCGGCGAGTTCAGCCACTCCACCGCTCCATCAAGCGATGGTGCAACGCCTTCGACGGGCAGGTTGCTTTGAAAGGGGCGCGTCGTATCGGCTGACGCGACGTCCACGCCCTTGTCGGCAGCCTCGGAGAGTGGTCCGCCAGACGCTTTGGTATCAAGCCTTTGGAGCACGCTCTGTTCCAGGGATGCCGTGCTGGCATAGGAAAGTTGGGCCAGCAGACCGGTATCGAGGCCGAGCGCAATCGCGGCAACGCCCGCCAGAACCGCAGCACCCAGGACCTGGCGAACGCGCTCGCCGATGCCGAGCGAACGCTTCATGGCGGCAAAGACCTTTCCGCCGACAAACATGGCTGTGGCAAGCGAGGTGGCCGCACCGGCAGCATAGGCAAGCAGCAGGAATGTCGTGCCAAGGTTGGCGCCCTGCAGCGCCGCGCCGGTCAGGACCAGACCAAGGATCGGCCCTGCGCAAGGGGCCCAGAGCAGGCCGGTCGCGATTCCGAGAACAAACGAACCGGCCACATCGGGCGTCGCACGCCCATGGCCGGTGGCCTTCATCAAGCGGTTGCCAAGATCGACGACGGGCTGTGAAAGCGCATTGGCGATCCGCGGTGACAGGAGGCTCGCGCCAAACGCCGCAAGCAACGCAATCGCGGCGATGCGGCCATATTCGTTGGCCTGGATCGCCCAGCTGCCGCCGACCGCTGCCAGCGTGGCGACAAGCGCAAAGGTGATGGCCATGCCCGCAAGCATCGGCAGCGTGCTTCGAACGAAGGATTGTTCGGCGCGCGCGAAGACGAAGGGCAGGATAGGCAGGATGCACGGGCTGAGGATCGTCAGCGCGCCGCCGAGATAGGCAATGATAAGAAGCGTCATCATCGTTTCCTTTGAACCGATTGATCGGGCTCTGGACGGCGATGTGCCTTGACCAGCATGGACTGGCATCTGGTCGGCGCGACGTATCCCGCATGTTTCCTATCAGGTGGGAAATTGTACCGGCATGTAGGCGCTGGCGGCCGCGCTACAGAAGGATACAAATCGGTTTCCGGCGGTCTGGCGTCGAAGCGCATCGGCCATTCGCGGAGGATTGCTTGCAAGGTGTATTGTATCGGACTGTATCCGGGCGGGTCGGCGCTACATTGGTATTCAAGATCGAGCGGCCGCGACACACGCGGGATACATGCGGCCTGTCCTTCTGCAACCACGCTCAGTTTACAAGGAGAGACCGATGTCTGACGAAATCAACCATCACCGCCGCAGGTTTTTCGGTATGGCCGCCATGACCATCGCTGCGGTCGAACTCGGTATGACGGGGGCCGCAATGGCGCAGTCGGGGCAAACATCCGCCGCACCGGTATCAGACATCAAGCCCGGCACACACACTTCCTTTGCAGCACTGAAGCAGATCCGGGCCGGCGTGCTCGATATCGGTTATGCGGAGGCAGGCCCCGCCGATGGGCCCGCTGTTCTGCTGCTGCACGGCTGGCCTTATGACATTCATACCTATGTCGATGTTGCACCCTTGCTCGCTCAAGCCGGCTACCGCGTGATCGTGCCTTACCTGCGCGGTTACGGAACGACGCGGTTCCTTTCGCCGGATACACCGCGCAACGGCCAGCAATCGGCCATTGCGGCGGATATGATCGCGCTGATGGATGCGCTGGGCATCGAAAAGGCGATCCTCGGTGGTTGCGACTGGGGCGCGCGCACCGTCAACATCATGGCGGCACTTTGGCCGGAGCGCTGCAAGGCGATGGTATCGGTGAGCGGCTATCTCATCGGAAGCCAGGAAATCAACAGGAAGCCGCTGTCGCCTAGCGCCGAGCTTGCCTGGTGGTACCAGTTCTATTTCGCAACCGAGCGCGGTCGGCTGGGCTACGAGGAGAACCGGCGCGCCTTTGCCAAGCTGATCTGGCAGACCGCGTCGCCCACCTGGAAATTCGACGACGCGACCTTCGATCGTTCGGCTGAGGCCTTCGACAATCCCGACCATATCGCTGTTGTCATCGACAATTATCGCTGGCGGTTGAGCCTGGCGGAAGGCGAACGCAAGTACGACGCCTATGAAAAGCGGCTTGCCGTGGGACCGAAGATCTCGGTTCCCACCATCACGCTGGAAGGCGATGCCAACGGCGCGCCGCATCCGCAGCCTACCGCCTATGCCGGCAAGTTTTCGGGAAAATACGAACACCGCAACATCACCGGCGGCATCGGGCATAACCTGCCGCAGGAAGCGCCGCAGGCATTCGCACAGGCGGTTATGGACGTGGATCGCTTTTAGACCGACGATGGTCTGGCAACAGGGCGCGCAACCTTGTGGATGCGTGCCTCGCGCAAGCCGCTTTGGGTCTAAGGCTATCAGGCGGTGTTGCCGCCGAGTGCATAGGGGAGTGGGAAGTCTGATATGGAACACGTCGATCACATCCTGATCGTCGACGACGATCGCGAAATTCGCGAGCTGGTGTCGAGCTATCTGAAGAAGAACGGGCTGCGCACCGCCGTTGCCGCGGATGGCCGCCAGATGCGCGCCTTCCTGGAAGCCAACACCGTCGATCTGATCGTGCTCGATGTGATGATGCCCGGCGACGACGGGCTGGTTCTGTGCCGGGAACTGCGTGCCGGCAAGCACAAGGCGACGCCGATCCTGATGCTGACTGCCCGCAGCGACGAGATGGACAGGATCATCGGGCTGGAGATGGGCGCGGACGACTATTTGCCGAAGCCATTTGCAGCGCGCGAGCTCTTGGCACGCATCAAGGCCGTGCTGCGCCGAGCTCGCATGCTGCCTCCGAACCTGCAGATCAGCGAGGCCGGCCAGTTGCTGACCTTCGGCGACTGGCAGCTCGACACGGTCGGCCGTCGCCTTCTGGACAGGCAAGGCACGGAGATTGCCTTGAGCGGTGCCGAATACCGGCTGCTGCGTGTCTTCATCGATCATCCGCAGCGCGTGCTCAACCGTGATCAGCTGCTCAACCTGACACAGGGGCGCGACGCCGAGCTGTTCGACCGCTCGATCGATCTTCTCGTCAGCCGCCTTCGCCAGCGGCTCGGCGACGATGCGCGTGAACCGACCTACATCAAGACGCTGCGCAGCGAAGGCTACGTCTTCTCCGTTCCTGTCGAAATCTCGGAGCCGAGGTAATGAGCTTGGGCGTCACCTCGAGCGCCAGCTGGTATTGGCCGAGCACCTTGCGGGCCCGGCTTTTCCTCGTTCTCCTCTTGGGTCTGGCAATCGCCTACGGTCTTTCCTTCAGCATTCTCTTTCTCGAACGCTACATGTCTGCCAAGGCGGTTATGCTCGGCACGCTGGAAACCGATGTGGCAACATCGATCGCCATTCTCGATCGGCTGCCGGCGAACGAGCGAGCGGGCTGGCTCGATCGTCTCAGCCGCGGGAGCTATCGTTTCGTGCTGGGACCGGGCCTTCCCGGCGTGCCGGACCTGTCCAGCCGCGGCAGGGAGATCGCTGCCAAGATCGAGGAGGCGGCCGGGCATCGCTTTCCGCTGCGCGTGGAGGCAATTCCAGGCGACGACAAGAGATTGCAGGCCCATCTGACGCTGAGCGACGGCGCACCCCTGACGATAGACGTGACGCCACGGGGCGTCATGCCGATCGCCGAATGGCTGCCCTATGTGCTGGCGACCCAGATGGCGCTTCTGCTCCTTTGCGTCTGGTTTGCCGTGCGCCAGGTCGTCCGCCCTTTGAGCGACCTTGCCGCTGCCGCCGATGCGCTGGACCCGAACAGGAAGGCCGCGCCGTTGAGCGAGGCCGGCCCACGTGAAGTCGCGCATGCCGCCCGGGCCTTCAATGCCATGCGCGACAGGATCGCCCATTATCTCCAAGAGCGCGTGCAGATCCTTGCTGCCATTTCCCACGATCTCCAGACGCCGATAACGCGCATGCGACTTCGCGCCGACATGGCGGACGAGTCTCCGGAGAGGGATAAACTGGTGCAGGATCTCCGCGAGATCGAACGCTTGGTGCAGGATGGCATCGCCTACGCCCGAAGCGCGCACGGCAATGTCGAGAAGACCTCGCGCATCGATCTCGCATCCTTCATCGACAGCCTGGCCTACGATTATCGGGACACCGGAAAATCCGTGAGCGTCGTCAGTACCGTTGAAGGGACGGTGTCCACCAAGCCGCATGCTCTTCGCCGCATCCTCTCCAACTTCATCGACAACGCGCTGAAGTTTGCCGGAGCAGCAGAGATCAGCGTCGAGCGAAGGGAAAGTGGCGAGATCGCCATCACGGTGGTGGATCGTGGGCCGGGCATTCCGGATGATATGCTCGAGGCGGCGATGCAGCCGTTTTTCAGGCTTGAACAGTCCCGCAATCGAGATACGGGCGGCACCGGGCTCGGCCTTGCGATTGCCCAGCAACTGGCCGGGGCCATCGGCGGCTCGGTGCGGCTCTACAATCGCGCCGGCGGCGGCCTGGCGGCGGAAGTCGTCATCCGCTGATCTCGCAAGTTCGTCGAAGCGCTTTGTACGTGTGCGTGTCAGGTGCGGCCGCCGCTACGCTTTGGTACATTTCCGGCGATTTCGGAAACATGCCGGATACCTCAGCCGGTCAAATCTTTCTCCGTCAACGCAGTCGCCCAGGGGCGACACAACAACGGAGTGTTCCATGACACAGGTCGACAAGGTTCTCTATACCGCCAGGACGCACACCAGTGGCGGGCGCGACGGCGCCTCGCGCAGCGACGATGGGCAGCTGGACGTCAAGCTCTCGCCGCCGGGAAGCGCCCAGCCCGGGACCAATCCCGAGCAACTTTTCGCGGCCGGGTGGTCGGCCTGTTTCATCGGCGCCATCGGCATTGCCGCGGGAAAGCGCAAGCTCAGGCTTCCGACCGATCTTTCCGTCCTTGCCGAGGTTGATCTCGGAACCACCGACGGCGCCTATCTGCTGCAGGCACGGCTGAAGGTAAACGTGCCGGGTATCGAGCGGGAACTGGCCAATGCGCTTGTCGAAGAGGCGCACCAGACCTGCCCCTATTCCAAGGCGACGCGCGGCAACATCAATGTCGAGCTGACGATCGCCTAGAAAATGATGAATGCACGCCGCGCAATGGCTCCGCGTCGCGGCGTGCATTCTTTGGAACGGGAGCCGCAAGAGGGAACGGGCGATGCTTGAGCGTCGCCACCGGAGGATCCAATGAAGCTGATGATCATCATCGCTCTCGGAGCGGCGGTTTTTGCAACACCCTGCATCTATGATGTAAGCTCGCAAGAACCTTCGCCGTTGATAGGGCTTGTTGCTGCCGCCTCGGCGATTGACGGTGCAACCGTTGAGCCGATGAGGCGCTGACCTCGCGAAAACCGCCCCGACAGGCCGCCGCTCAGCTGAGCCGGGCCGGTCGGGGCGCTGATCCCCTGATCGTCAGTCGGTGATTTCCTCCCGGTGCTCTGGCAGGAGCCAGTTGAGGAAGACCGCGCAGATGCCGCCGGTCGCCACGCCCGATTCCAGGACGTCCGCCAGAGCCCGGGGCATATGGGTGACGAACTCGGGAACCTGGGAGACGCCGAGCCCGAGCGCCAGCGAGATGGCGATAATCAGAAGCGCGCGGCGGTCCAGATGAACGCCGGCGAGGATGTTGATGCCGGAGGCCGCGACTGCGCCGAACATGACAATGACGGCACCGCCGAGCACCGGTTCGGGCACGGCCTGAATGACGCCGGCAACCGTCGGGAACAGCCCGAGCAAAACCAGCACCGCGGCGATGTAGATGCCGACGTGGCGGCTGGCGACCCCGGTCAGCTGGATGATGCCATTGTTCTGCGCAAACACCGAGCTTGGGAAGGTGTTGAAGATGCCCGCCAGCAGCGAGTTCACGCCGTTGACGAGAACGCCGCCCTTGATCCTTTCCATCCACAGCGGACCTTCGACCGGCTGGCGCGAGATCTTGCTGGTTGCGGTGATGTCGCCGATCGCCTCGAGCGACGTGACGAGATAGATGACCACCATCGGCGCAAACAGCGACCACGAGAAGTCGATGCCGAAATGAAACGGCACCGGCGCCTGGAACCAGGCTGCCTGATGCACGCCGGCAAAATCGAGGCGGCCCATCCATGCCGCCAGCAGATAGCCGGCGGCGAGCGCCAGCATGATGGCGCTGCTGCGGACCCAGACGATGGGAATGCGGTTGAGCGCGATGATAAGCCCGAGCACGACGCCTGACAGCAGCAGGTTTTCGCCGTTGGCAAAGGTGCCCTGTGACATCGCGGCAAAGCCTCCGCCCATGCTGATCAGGCCAACCTTGATCAAGGTGAGGCCGATCATCAGGACGACGATGCCGGTGACGAGAGGGGTGATCAGACGCTTGACGAAAGGCAGCACCCGCGACAGGCCCATTTCGATGAAGGATCCGGCGATGACGACGCCGAATATGCACGCCATCACGGTTTCAACAGGCGTGCCCTGCTTGACCATCAACACGCCGCCGGCGATCAGCGGGCCGACGAAATTGAAGCTCGTCCCCTGGACGATCAGCAACCCGGCGCCGAGCGGGCCGAAACGGCGACATTGAACGAAGGTTGCGATCCCCGAGATGACCAGCGACATCGACACGATCATGTTGGTGTCGCGAAGGGAGACCCCGAGCGCCTGGCAGATCAGCAGGCCAGGCGTGACGATCGGCACGATGATCGCCAGCAAATGCTGCAAGGCTGCAAGAAAGGCGATCGGCGGCGAGGGGCGATCGTCGAGCCCGAGAACGAGTTCGCTCGGCCGCGTTGTTGCGGCGGTAGGATTGTGTATGTTCATGCGCGTCGGCCCTTGGTCAGGGTCACGAGCAGGATCGGGGCGCACGATTTTGAAGTCCGGTGATCCGCTGAAAGTTTCGACATTGTTCCTCCTTGTCGATCGCCGAATGTCTCGAAACATTCGGTGCGGCGCCCGCCGTCCTCCAACGTTGGGTGCGCGGCGAAAGCTAGCTGAATTCGACGTTTCTCATTCACCAGAAATACGTGAAGCTGTTTCGCTGGTGCTGAACGCAATCATGCGGAGTACTGCCGGCCCGCCCCGCAAGACCAAAGTCTGATGTGAGGTCTTGCCGTCGGCGGATTACGCCCATTGACCTCAGCTATGCGTGAGCTTCTATAAGGCACTCCGTACAGCGCTACGGAGAAACATGATGACCGACCAACTGCTCTTTAGAAATGTCATGAAGATCAAAGCCGGGCACTTGCAGCCCTTCCGCGAAGCGGTGCGGGCCGCGGTCGACTTCGTGGAAGAAAACGCTCCGCAACTGATGGTCCGCACGTTCATCGACGAGGCCGAAATGCGGGCGGTCAGCTACCAGCTCTATCGAAGTTCGGCCGACGTCCTGCGCCACTGGCAGATGTCGGATGCACACATTCAAAGCGTGTCCGAGCATTGCACCGTCGAAAAATTCGAAGTCTATGGCGATCCGAACGAGGAGGTGGCGAGAGGCGTGTCCCAGTTCATGGATGACGGCCGCGGCATGATCATGCCGCCGCTCAAAGGCTTCTCGCGCTTCTAGGCGTAAGTACGAAGGCGACAAGACTGTTGCGGATCGGCTGGGCACGCGCGTGTGTGTTGATGCGGCGTGCGTTCCAATCGGCGCCCCCGCTCGGAGCACACCCGATCATGCGACAATGGGACTGGCGGATACGGCTTGTGGCTGCCAGTCCGCGGTGTTCTCTCGGTTTGTGAGAGTGCCGGATGGCACCCTGCATGCCTTCCTTTGATCCCACGCGCCGAACCGCGCTTATTTCCACGCTATTTGGAACGCCGCATCAGGCCGGCAGCGACCGGACATCTCCTTTCGGAAAATCGATCATCCTTGCTGACATCATGCCGTCTCGGCCGCGGTTCTCGCTTTGGCTTTCCGACCCTAGCGACGAGGCGGCCGTTCGAAATCAGCAGACTGAAAAAACAAATTCTGATTTACGTACCTCAGAAAATACGTTAGCAGTACTCCCGGAGGAGTTCTTATGACATTGTTTCGTTGCGTTCGTGCCCGAGCACGGGGCGTGGCGGCCGACCCTATGGGGCGTGGCTTGACGATTGCGGTCGCCACATGACGGCTGCGGCATCCCAGAGTGCGCAACCCGTCCTGGAGGCGAGGGGCGTTTCAAAGACGTTTGGTATCGTCGAGGTTCTGCGCGACATCGATGTGTCCGTGCGGCCCGGCGAAGTCCACGCCATCATCGGCGAAAACGGCGCCGGCAAATCCACGCTGATGAAGATCCTGGCCGGCAACCATTTGCCGACCCGGGGCGAGCTGGCGATCGATGGACAGCCGGTGAGTTTCTCCGGTCCTGTCGATGCCGAGCAGGCCGGCATCGTCCTTGTTCACCAGGAAATCCTGCTGGCGCCGGATCTGACGGTGGCGCAGAACATTTATCTCGGTCGCGAGCTGCGCAAAGGTCTTACGGTCGACGACCGGGCCATGAACGATGGCGCGGCCAAGGCGATCCGCGATCTCGGCGCCGAGATCGACCCGCGGACCATTGTCCGCCGCCTGTCGATCGCGCAACGCCAGTTGGTTCAGATTGCACGGGTGCTGCTGGTGCCGCACAGGGTGGTGATCTTCGACGAGCCGACGGCATCCCTGACGCCGCACGAAACAGAAGCGCTGCTCAAGGTCATCAAGGACATCCGCGCCAAGGGCGTCGGCGTTCTCTACATTTCGCACCGCCTGCCGGAGGTAAAGGAGATCGCCGATCGGGTGACCGTGCTGCGCGACGGGCGCGTCGTCGCATCCCACGATGCCGCCGCCGTGCAACCGGCCGACATGGCGCGGTTGATGGTCGGACGCGATGTCGCAAAACTCTATCCCGAACGCCACGGTGGGCCGGCGCGCGAAGTCGTGCTCGAGGTCGAGGATTTTTCGGTGCCGGGTTATGCGCGCAACGCCACCTTTCAACTGCGCAAGGGTGAAATCCTTGGCTTTGCCGGGCTTGTCGGCGCGGGCCGCACTGAGTTGATGGAGGGCATCGCCGGGCTTCGGCCGGGCCATGGCAGGATCAGGCATCACGGCCAGGCGGTGAACTTTTCGAGCGTCGAGGCAAGCCTCAGGGCCGGATTGGTCTATCTAAGCGAGGACCGAAAGGGCAAGGGCCTGCTGCTGACCAAGGACCTGAGGGTGAACCTGACGCTTGCGTCGCTTTCCCGCTTTGTCAAAACCCTGCAGATCGACCGCAAGAAGGAAAGTGACGCGCTCGACGAGGCGATCCGCGAGTTCGACATTCGAACCGGCCGCAAGGACATTCTTGCCGGACAGCTTTCCGGCGGCAATCAGCAAAAGCTCCTGCTCGCCAAGATGATGATGCTCGACCCGGAGATCGTCATCATCGATGAACCGACGCGCGGCATCGACATCGGCAACAAGGAACAGATCTACAAATTCATCGCCAAGCTCGCAGAAGAGGGGCGGTCGATCATCGTCGTCTCGTCGGAAATGCCGGAGTTGATCGGCATTTCCGATCGCATCCTGGTCATGCGGGCGGGCCATATCGTCGGCGAAGTTACGGGAGACAAGATGAACGAAAACGAGATCGTCGTTCTTGCGACAGGCGCCAACACCGAGGAGGCCGCGTAAGCGCGGGGCACGATGATGACGAATGTTGCAACCGAAACGCAGAGGGCGCCGAGAACGTCGCGAGATTGGGACATGGCGGCCATCGCGCCCTTTGTCGCGCTGGCGCTCTTGCTCATCCTTGGCTATTTCGCCAATCCGAACTTCATTTCCGTCGCCAACCTTTTGAACGTCATCACGCGCAGCGCCTTCATCGCCATCATTGCGCTGGGCGCAACCTACGTGATTTCGTCCGGCGGGCTCGATCTGTCCGTCGGTTCGATGGTCGCCTTCGTCGCCAGCCTGATGATCCTGTTCATGAACAGCGGCGTCATCGCCGATCCGGTCCTGATGCTGATCTGCGCCGCGATCCTGGCGCTGGTGCTCGGTGCTGCTTGCGGGCTTGTCAACGGGCTCATCACCACCGTCGGCAGGATCGAACCCTTTATCGCCACGCTCGGCACCATGGGCATCTATCGAGGGCTGACGACGTGGCTGTCGCAAGGCGGGGCAATCACCCTGCAGGACCGCGAACTGCAGCAGATCTATCGGCCTGTCTATTTCGGCTCGATCGCCGGCGTTCCCGTGCCGATCATCGTGATCTTCGTAACCGCAGCGATTGCCGCCTTCGTGCTCTATCGCACCCGTTATGGACGTCATGTCGTCGCGGTCGGTTCGAACGAGGATGTCGCGCGCTATTCCGGCATCTCGGTCAACCGTGTGAGGACGATCGCCTATGTGATCCAGGGCCTCTGCGTTGCGGTTGCCGTCCTGCTTTACGTACCGCGTCTCGGTTCGACCTCAGCCACCACCGGCATTCTCTGGGAGCTGCAGGCGATTACCGCCGTCGTCGTCGGCGGGACGGCGCTCAGAGGCGGCGTCGGCCGCGTCTGGGGCACGGTCTGCGGTGCCTTCATCCTGGAGATCGTCGGCAACATCATGCTGCTCTCGAACTTCGTCAGCGAATACCTGATCGGTGCCATCCAGGGCGCGATCATCATCATCGCCATGCTGGTGCAGCGGTCGCTCATGCGCCGCACATGAGATTGGCCGGGCCGTTGGGGCGAGCCCGGTTTCATCGCAATCGAGGCCCCGTGGAACTCTTGGGAGGGAGACTATGCGTAGGACAATTATTGGTTTGACCGTCGCTGCCGTGGCGGCATTTGCGGGCACCGCACCAGGCGCCTGGGCGCAGGACAAGAAGGTCACGATCGGCGTATCGATCCCGGCTGCCGACCATGGCTGGACGGCCGGCGTCGTCTTCCACGCCGAACGCGTCGCCAAGCTCCTGATGCAGGAGCATCCGGGCCTGAACGTTATCGTCAAGACATCGCCCGATGCCGCCACTCAGGCAAACGCCGTGCAGGACCTCGCGGTCCAGGGGCTTGATGCGCTGGTCATCCTGCCGTCGGATCCCGATCCGCTCGTCAACGCCATCCAGCAGGTCAAGGATTCCGGCGCCTTCGTCGCGCTCGTCGACCGTGCGCCGTCGGTCAACGACAGCTCGATCCGCGATCTCTATGTCGCCGGCAACAACCCGGCGCTTGGCCAGGTCGCGGGCGAATACATCAAGAAGACGACGCCGGATGCCGAAGTCGTCGTTATCCGCGGTCTGCCGATCCCGATCGATCAGCAGCGTCAGGACGGTTTCGACAAGGGCATTGCCGGCTCCAACGTGAAGGTTCTCGACCGCCAGTACGGCAACTGGAACCGCGATGACGCCTTCCGCGTCATGCAGGACTACCTGACGAAGTATCCGAAGATCGACGTGGTCTGGTGCCAGGACGACGACATGGCCGTCGGCGTTCTCGAAGCCATCGGCCAGGCAAAGCGCACGGACATCCAGTACATCGTTGCCGGTGCCGGCTCGAAGGACATGATCAAGAAGGTCATGGACGGCGACAAGATGGTCCCGGTCGATGTGCTCTACCCGCCGGCGATGGTCGCAACCGCGATGCAGCTCACGGCCGCCAAGTTCTATGACCAGGTCCCGGTCAGCGGCGAATACATCCTCGACGCCACGCTGGTGACCAAGGAAAATGCGGACCAGTTCTACTTCCCGGATTCTCCGTTCTGATAAATCGAGCGCGCCCGCTGGTCGGGCGCGCCCTCTTCTTTTCCCGCTCATTTTTCAGGTCGAAAGCGCGCCTGGCCGACCCTGTGTCCGGCGCCTCCTGGGCGTGACACCGATCACAACAGCTTAGACGAGGATGAATCATGAAAACGATCAAGGGCCCCGGGCTGTTTCTTGCGCAGTTTGCGGGGGATGCGGCGCCGTTCAACTCGTTTGCGTCGATCACGAAATGGGCGGCCGATTGCGGCTACAAGGGCGTGCAGGTGCCGACGTGGGATGCGCGGCTGATCGATCTGAAGCTGGCGGCGACGTCCAAAACCTATTGCGACGAGCTTTCAGGCATTGCCCGCGACAACGGCGTCGCGATCACCGAGCTGTCGACCCATCTGCAGGGCCAGCTGGTCGCCACCCATCCGGCCTATGACGAGGTGTTCGACGGCTTTGCCGTGCCGGAGGTGCGCGGCAATCCACAAGCCCGGCAGCAATGGGCGGTCGAGCAGGTGAAGCTGGCGCTGACGGCCTCGAAGAACCTTGGGCTCGAGGCGATGGCGAGCTTTTCCGGGGCGCTTGCCTGGCCGTTCGTCTATCCCTGGCCGCAGCGCCCGGCCGGCCTGGTCGAGACCGCCTT